>JAAYCR010000058.1 GCA_012729675.1 Phycisphaerae bacterium
ACATTTCTGTGCGGACTGACCGGGTCTGCCAGAGCGTCTTGGCAGACGGTTTTTCTTTTTTCCCCGCTGATGTAAATATCGATGTCCGAAGCCATATAAAAGTAACCGCGGATTTTCGCAGATTATCATGACTGGATAACTGGATTGTAACCATGAAGCACACGAAGAACTCGAAGATTTTGTTATGAAGTAAGAAAAATGAGGCGAAAAATGGGAACCACGGATTTCACGGATGTACGCAGATTATAAGATGGTTTTGGTATAAAATGGCGACAGCTCTCAGGTGGACGATGGACGAATGCTGTTCACACAAAATGAATGTTTCATTCCTATACCCACCACAAACAACACAGACGGTGCAGACAAAACATATTGAAACCACAGATTTCGCGGATTACACAGAATTTCTATATCAAAGTATTAACAGGTGTTTTGGGCCAGAAACGTGGTGATACGGTCGATGACGCCCTGGCGGTTTGGGACGCGGGTTTTGGGGGCAAAGGTCTTGAGCTGCTTGATTTTCTCGGGCAGTTCTTCAGTATCATAAGCAACTAAGACATGTCCCAGCTCTTCAAATTTGCGGGCGGTATCGACTTGATGATCGTTGACCACTTCGCCGTACTTTTTTTGTCGCGGCATTACCAATAAAGGCTTATTTAAGTTCAAGGCCATCGCAATATTGCCCATGCCCGCATGGCTGATGACGGCGTCACAAGCAGCCAGTGTCTTGTCAAAGGTTTCTTTATCAAGCGAATGGACATACTCCATCTTTTGGGGCCGATATTCACCAGGCCCAATCTGGGCAAAAACGGCCTCCGCAATCAGTCCGGCATCTATCGCCTCATCCATCGCCCTGACCAGCCGGTCGAAACCGAATTGTGTACCAACGGCAAGAAAGATCATTAGTTAGTTCTTAGTTCGTAGTTCTTAGTTTTGAGTTATCGGATTAATTGCAACTTCTGAGCCTTTGCTGATGTTCGGGAATCTATATCAGTTCGCCGGCGTATTCAACTTTTGGGTATTTTGCGGCGACGTCCGGCCACTGGCTGAGGATCACATCGGCAAAGGGGCGAATCATCCGGCCGCTCATGGACAGTTTTTCGGCGTTGGCGATGCTGTCCACCCATATCACCTTCGCGCCGAACAGTTTACCCCAAAAACACACCAAAAACCCGGCGGCCGCTCCGGTGCTGAGAACGACGCTCGGCCGCTCATTCCAGACAATCTTGAGGCACTTGACCATCACCCCCAGCGTCTTGACGGGCTGTTGACGATTGCATTCGCCGACGATATAGGTGGTTCCGATTGCCTGTAGCTTTTCCTGAACCATCAGGCCGGTGGACACACAAACCACCTGATGCCCTTCCCAGACCGGCACCAGCGACAACAGTTGACTCAAATGCCCCCCCGCCGAGGCCACCAGGCATATTTTTAAAGACTTCATTCAGATGCCTCTATTTGCATTTCACCGGGGATTTTGTTCCCTTTGAAAATACGGTCAAGCTGCTCTTTGCGTATAAACTGCACTAACTCATCAGGAATCTGTCGGTTTTCCCGCAGGTAATGTGCATAGACAAAACCGGCCAATCGCAACAAACCGCTGATGCCATAAGGAGGCTCTTTGAGGCACCGTCTTGCCGATTTGACCAGCATAAACAGCGGATGCGTGGCCAGAAAGTACTCCCCAACACCTTGGCGAAAGCGGATTTTGAAAAGCCCTTTGGCATGGCCGGTACCGATGGGCTTGTTGTGGATGGCCACAACATCGGGAAATGACCAAGTCTTGTAGCTTTTCATCCGTGCTGCAAAGCAAGCGACGGTGTCCTCACCACCATACTTCATCGGGTCAAAGCCGCCGATGTCATCGAAACATTCCTTTTTGAAGACCATCAAAGCCTTAGGTGTAGAGCGACGGTCGTTCAACACCTTGCGCATACGCCCTTGGCCGCATTGACCATACCCAGCACGACATTCTGTTTCCGGATAATCGCTCGATCACAATCGGCCAACAGAACCTTCATAGTGACCTTGTGTATGGGTATTCGTAACAATTCAATTTTATCAATTTGATTCATCATCATGATATTTTAACGTCCCAATCACAAGCTCAACCCGTCGATACTTACGGGCGCCATGAAAGTTTGGATATATAGCAATACCCTGTCTATGATTTTACATTGCCTTTTGTGGTACAGTTCTTAAACCATAATGCTAAACCCAGCAACGTCCAGATTTGCAGAAAATAATCTTTTCTGCCAGCACAATGCTCATCCAAGATATTTCGACAGACCGTTTTGGACAACAAGGAATCAGGGATATAACCGTCAGAAATTACTGTATCGTAACAATAATCTTTTAATTTTCCTCTGAACCACCGGGCCAAAGGCATAACAAAACCCGCTTTAGGTCGATTAACAATTTCTTCAGGCAAGTATTTTAGGGCTATCTGTTTGACAGCCCATTTCCGAATATTGCCTCTTATTTTATATTGATTGGGCAATGAGAAGACATATTCTACCAATTCATGATCTAAAAATGGTACGCGTCCCTCAATCGCAGCTCCCATCGTCATTCTGTCGCCGCGGTCCAGCAGATTATCCGGCAACCAGACCTTGCAATCGCAAAATAACATAGAATTCAAAGCATTAGGTAGATTATTATTCTCAACATAGTCGGCAATTGGATTGCCGAAAGAATTGCGGCCTGACAAAAGTGATCTTTTCTCATTTTCACTAAAAGGTGCGAACCACAAAGCCCATCTTTCGGCGTAATTGCCCTCAAACATCGCTTTTAGCGCCACTTCAATCTTTCGGCCGCGGGAAGGGATCGCTTTGATGACTGCCGACTTAATGCGGTCGGGAAGCCAGCTGAAACCGCTGCTGTAGCCGTCATAGCGATACTTCGGGTACCCGGCGAACAATTCGTCGCTGCCTTCGCCCGACAACAACACTTTCACCTCGGAGTTGGCCATTTTGGACAACAGATATAAAGGAATATCCGCCGGCTCGCTCAACGGAGCATCTCGCAAAATCGTCAACGACTCCAGAAGCTCCATGAACATTTCTTCCTTAAGAATCAGTTCGTGGTGATCCGTCTTATACAGATCGGCTACAACTTTGGCATACGGCGCTTCATTGGATTTAAAATTATCAAAACCCACCGTGAATGTTTTGACAGGTTCTTTTGTCATCTGGCTCATCAGGGCAACGATCAGGCTGGAATCGACGCCGCCGCTCAAAAAAGCCCCCAGCGGCACATCGCTGATCAGTCGTCTTTGGATGGATCGTTTTAACAACGTCTCGGTGTTTTCCAGCACCGTAACGTCATCCTGATTCTCAAGCACCTGCTGTTGAATCGGAATGTCCCAGTATTTTTCTGTCTTTACCCCTTCGGGGGAAACCTTCATAAAATGTCCCGGCAATAATTTATGAACCCCCTGATAAAGCGTTCCCGGCGCCGGCACGGATCGGAACGTCAGATAATGCCAGATGCCTTCCTGAGAAGGAGATGGAACGACCTGAGGATGCTTAAAAATGGCTTTTTGCTCTGACGCAAACACAAACACGCCATCCCGGGCATAATAAAACACCGGCTTGATTCCCATCCTGTCTCGCACCAGAAAAAGAGAGCGATCTTTATTGTCCCAGATTGCAAAGGCAAACATCCCGTAAAGACGGCTCAGCATCGCGGTGCCGTATTCTTCGTAAAGATGCACCAGCGTTTCGGTGTCGCCATGCGTTTTAAATCGGTGTCCCCGCTCGATCAGTTGCTGTCGTAATTCCTGATAATTATAAATCTCTCCATTAAATGTAATCCAGATGGAACCATCCTCATTACATAATGGCTGCTTACTTCCCTCCACATCAATAATACTTAAACGGACATGCCCTAACCCGCAAGAGTGATCATTGCTTAGGTAAACTCCATCACCATCTGGCCCCCGATGCTTAATAACACAATTCATCCGGTCAATGATCTGCATATCCACCTGGTGTTTATAATCGATAATTCCATTTATCCCGCACATTTTTGTTTCACTCCGGCTGCCACAATTTTTTTCCGAGCTTAATCATATTCAAAAGCCGATTCATCTGTTCCGCTCGAATAAAGTCTTTTGCATCATCCGGCAATTGCCGATTTTCTTTTTTCAAATAAGCGGCGACATACCCCAAAAGCCTTGCCAGCGATGACAGGATATAGGGTTTTTCCCAGAACGCTCTTTTCACGCACTTAAACACCATAAAAAGCGGATGGGTCGCCAGAAAATAATCCGTAAATCCCATCCTATATCTCGCCTTCAACAGAGACCGCCCATCGCCTGTTCCCACTGGCCGGAGATGCTTAACCACAATATCATTGAACGACCACGTCTGCCATCCGTTCATCCGGGCCATAATTTCCATTCCGGAATCTTCACCCCCATATCTAAACGGAATATACCCTCCACACTTTTCATAACACTCCCCTTTGAATACCTGGATCGCCTTAGGGGTAGAACGCCTGTCAATCTTTGCCTCTTTCCATCGACTTCCTTCTTGTTCAAGATAAGTGCCGGTTGCAATTCCCAGTTTAGGATATTGTTTAAATTTCTGAAATATCTTTTCATAATAATCCGGACATAACTCTACATCTGCATCGAGGACAGCGAAATAATCAACGTTTTGAGTCTTAAGTTTTGAGTTTTGAACAACTTCAAGACCGCGCTGAATAGCGTAAACGTTGCTGGCATAATAGGTTTGATCCGTTTCCTTTGAGCGATAGACGTATTGAATCCATGCATATATCTGGGCGTATTGTTTGACAATATCCGCCGTTTGATCGGTTGAGCCGTCATCGACAATGACCCATAACAGCGGCTTGCGTGTCTGGGCAACGACGCTTTGGATCGTTTGCTCAATGTATGCGGCCTCATTAAAGGCCGGTGTTATGATGATAAAACTATCCTGCATTTATTTACCCATTAAAACTGCGCGACTGCCCTGCCAGTAGGCACTTGCAGTATCCAGTGCACGGCGTCTCTGGGCTGGTTTGGCGGCGACACACAACCAATACGGTATTCGCAACACAAAAAACATTAATACCAATATTTTGGCAATTCCATAATTAATCACTCCATGATTTTGTTTCATAAATTGTAAAATGGCTCTGCGAAGCTGGATCGTCATTGCCACACGAACTTGCTTGCTGCTCTGGCCGCCCAAGTGGATAATCTGGGCATCCGGATAAAATAGATTCTGCCAGCCTGCCTTTTTGAGCCGCCAGCACCAATCCGTCTCTTCGGCATACATAAAGAAATCTTCATCCATCATACCGACCTGGTCAATCGCCTCGCGACGCACGAGCATAAAGCAACCGGTGACGACGTCCACTTGGCGAACATCATCGCGATTCCACCAGGACATTCGCTCCCGGCCGAAGAATCGGTTCCTGGGAAATATCTTATACAGATAGGTCGAAGACAGACATAGATTCAACAGGGAAGGAAACATAAAGCAGGTCGGTTGAAGGGTGCGATCAGGATTCAGCACTTTGCACCCTATTACCGCAGCCTCAGAGTGCTGCCCGGCAAAGGCAAGCGTCTTTTGGATGGCGCCGTCCAAAACGACCGTATCCGAATTGAGCAGCAGCACATACCGGCCTTTGGCGATCTGTATCCCCTGGTTGTTCGCGGCCGCAAAACCCTTATTTTCGGTATTCTCAATCAAAATCACCTGCGGAAACTCGGCCTTGACCATCGCCGCCGAGCCATCCGAAGACGCATTATCCACAACAATGGCTTCATACTCGGCCCCCGTTGTCTGGGCATACACCGACGCCAGACAATCCCGCAGAATATCCCGCGTATTCCAGCTAACAATAATAACCGAAATGTCCATTAAGAAAGATCTTGCTGGATTACATTAATAATCTTTTGCGCAACAACATCCCAAGTATAATTATTGATGACATGATTTCTCCCTGCCTGTGCCATTGTTTCAAGCTTAAATTTATTTTTTAAAAGCTCAATAAGTTGATCTGCCAAAACAACTGAATCTACCGTATCTACCAAAATACCGGTTATTGCATTGATAATCGCATCCTCTCTACCCTGTCCTCGAAAAGTAACGGGCACAACCCCGTAATACTGGGCTTCTAAAAAGCAAATTCCGAACGGCTCAAATAAAGAGGGAACACACATCACCGAAGCCTCAAGAAGTGCGTTATCCAGTCTTAATAAATCTCTTGGACTATTCTTGTCAAGATAACCCCAGACTTCGACGCCTTGGCAGGTTATATTAGGACTACAGCCAACAATTATTAGTTTTGAGTCCTTTATTTCATTTTTGACTTTGCAAAAAGCATCCAGTAAAAGGGTTCCACCTTTTCGATCCCAGTCTCTTCCAATAAAAAGAATTGTGTTTTTATCATAAGATTTTGTATTCATATTTTTAGGACAGACAGAGGCACCCAGTCCAACGACAACAATGTTTTCGCTTGGAATATCATACTGTTCTATGATTGCTTTTTTTGTCCAATGGGATGTGACAAATATCCTTTTGCAACTCTTGAAAATCATTTTTTGAACTTTTACTGCCTGCTCAATTTCAATGCCATCCAATTTTTTTATGGAAAACTGTCCTGCTGTAGCGGCCTGTGAAATTGTCATATCCGTAAAGCAATAATGTAAATCTGGCTTATCATACCAAACCTGTGTGCCGATTTGAAAGAAAACATTAAACCGACCATAACTATTTGTTTTTTGGGCAACTCTCCTAGACAATTTTTCAACATTCGAGACCCTCCATAACCAAGCCGGTTTTATGCCGGGCCTGCCATAAGTACGTACTTTTGAAAAATCAACTATACCCGTCAAGAAATCTTGTGGACGTATTTGCTTGGTACTAATATAGCCCGCAATCAGCCCCCTGCGGTCAAATTCATCAAATAAATATCTGGCTACACCTGAAAAGGTTTTTTCACACAAAGGCGAGCCAAATGATGCTCCTATCATTGCTATTTTTTTCATTTCTACAATCTTTTCTGAAAATTGTAAATCTAATATTCAAGGTTTTTTCGTTTGCGTTGATTTATAGAGGAAACATTGCGGCTTGACATGCTCCCAATCATCGCCAGCAGCAAATACCAGATTAAGTAAATCTGCCCAAAATATGAAACCCCGATAAACATCACGCAATGCACGAACAGACTTACCCCCAATGCCCAGGATAGTGCCAGTTTAAAAGGATGGTTTGCATGTGATCTCCAAAGTCTGCCCACCTCACGAAAAGCAATTACAATAATCGCGATAAACAGCAGCATCGTCACAATTCCTCCCGTAACCCCCATCAAAAGGTATTGATTGGTCACATCCCCCGCCCAGATCCCCCACGAAGCAACCGTATCGCCTGAACACCCCACAAGCCACCAATCGCCGAAGTTAAGAATCGCCTGATTGATCAAATTAAACCTGTGCCAGCCGGTCGATCCGCCAACAGCACTAACGCGAGAGATTAAATGCCAGACGGGAGCCTGCATCATCAGATGCAAAGCCACCAAAAGGACCAGTAGGCTCCATCGTACAATTCGCATATAACGCCGAAATATAAAGAACAATCCTCCTATAACTGCACTGAGTACTCCCAATACGGGGGTGCTTGAGGCACAACAGACCACGATAATCACTGACATCGTTAAGCCAATAATGCTGAAAACCCGACCTTTTGCGGATTTCCACGCATAGGCGGCCATCAGCGGCATCACCGACGCCCAAAAACAGCCCGCCAAAATCGCATGCGAAAAGGCCCCTTGGCAGCGAAGCCGGCCCTCCCGGGCAACCGTAATCGCATGGACACCGCCGAATACAGAGAACACGTTCCTGCCGGTGCGATTTTCCAGCAAAAAAAATGCGGCCACGGGGACGCTTATGAGAATCAGGCCGGTAATGATAGGGTCGACATCCGCCCAATCATGCACCAGACAGCGAAACAAAAAATACATCCCGAACGCATCAAATCCAACCCCCAAGCGATTGACTACGGCCGAAAATGAGCCTTCGCGAAGCACGTACAAAAACATAGCACTGAGCGTCCACAGCGTCATCGCCGTATCCAGCGGTTTCCAAACAAAGCCATGATACTCCTTGCGTAGAATCAGACGCATGGCGCCAAACAAAACCATAATCCGCAAAAAATCGAAATCCAAACTGGCAATGACAATGCGCTGTGCGGATGAGACAAAACATGCCATGACCAGCATCGGTAAAACAGACCACCGTCTCGGCAAAAAAAGCAAACACAAGCCGAGAACAGCTACTGCCAGCAATCCCAAAGGATGAACTGTCGTCTGCCCCGCAAACTCCGATTGGCCAACTACTAACGCATCTTCGTTCATAAAATCACAGTTGAATTACAGATTCTATTCAGCTGACGAAAGCAAAACAACATCATTGCGAAATAAAATCAAACACATTTGAAAGCTCTTTAGCCTGTTGCTTTCGTTCAAACTTATTGATGAATTCAATATCAGGGTGCAATAATATCCCGCGTTTCGACCTGTGTTGTTCAATGAGATTTAATAGCGTCTTGGAAATCTGTTCGATATCGGACGGTTCGCATATACAGCCCAGGCCTGATTTGAGAACAAAGTCGCAGGCGTCCCCCATCGGGACACAAGCAAGAATCGACCTTCGAGCGGCCAGATATTCATATGTCTTTCCCGGGACGATCAAGGGGTCGCATCCATCGTCCAACTCATGCAAAGGAAGAAACAGGACATCCGCCTCATACAGCAGCTCAACGGATTTCTCATGATTCAGATACCCCCTGAATTCGGTAATCTCCGCAACCCTGAACGTTTCGGCAAGCTGTTTATCGTCAGGGGTTGCAGCCCCCGCAAAAATAAATCGCACGGCATCCGGCCGGATGTGTTTACGCTCAACAAGCTTACGATAGGCCGCAAACAAATAGTACGGGCTTCGAGTCAAGAGATTGACCGGCCTGAATTTAGAATAGACATCATCGACTGCACCATGCCAATAGACGACATGCGTCTTGGCATAGAAATACAATACGCCTGCAATCATTTTACCGTCAAGCCAGGATGCCCAGAGCTTGATATACGGAGAATTCATTTGTTGCAAAAATTCAAAAAGACGCCATTTGTAGCTGTATGTTGCCTTGTGACCCCAGCGATTAAGTGTGGCTTGATATAAGGCATAATAAGACTTCCAGTCATCAGGCCTCGCACCCTCTTGGGTATAAACCTTGTTTCGTAATGCTTTTTTAGTCGAATCTTTATTGCTTTTTGAGCATTTTTTATAAACAGCGTCATACCCTGCGGACAAATTAATGACATAGGTTACGTCATCGTGGATCTTTTTAAGCGGACTGTGATCAGCAATAGGATTGTAGGGATTTTGAAGCAACACATAATAGTGTTTTGCGATCAGGTCGGCCAGCAACGCGGCATGGTCTTTGTCCAGCGGTTGGTCAGATATCCAGCCGCCGAATGTTCCGGCAATCGAACTGAGATAAGTCTTTATTCGTCCCTTCTGCTTGGTCTCATGGGACCAAGGAAGAAGGGCGTGCCGGTTATCGGAAAAAGTAATCAGCATTGGATCGGAAATGATTTTTTGGTTCGACGTGTGATTCCAAATCTGTGCCCATTGCCGCGAGTGAAAATAGGTCGCATAATCACAGTTTTTCCAGATCGCATCCCACTGATCGTCGGTTGCGGCGGCAATGGATCGAATTGACAGCTTAGTATTCATTGAACAGCGATCAGTATCTTGAGGATATTGCGTTCATTTACCCGGATGACTGAGTAACGATCGATCTTTTGCGTCCCCGATAACGCTTTTTAGAATTTTGACTTGACGTGAATAGGCGATAACGTTTAATCAACCACAGGGGCAACAGCCGATACATCAATGGCTTATAGTATGACAGACGCAACGGATGCAATCGAATAGACTGCATCGCCGTTTTAAGTGCCAATCTATAATTCTTTGCTTTACGAAGATCAAGCACACTTTCCATAAAATGCGCCACAACACCGTATAATTGCTCACTTTCTGATCCCTCTTTATTTATGCAGGGCGGGTATTGTCTGTGGCGCCTTGCATAGGCTCTTTTTAGTACCGCCTGTACTTTTTCGGCCCTTCGTTTGGCGTCTGAACGTGTGTTTGAAATAAGATTGATCCGATATGAATAAAGACACTGACCAATAACCATCAAAGGAAATTTTTCACCGACGCGCAGGATATAATCCCAGCCCTGACCGATTCGCAATTCAGGATCATACCGGAAATCCCTGACCATAGACATCCGAAACATGGCCGTCGGATCATGGGAGGGCATTCGCATCTGCGCAATATCCTCGCCGCATTCCTCGGTACTTTTGTCGCGAAAACGCGGTGCAACATGCTGCTTGTTAATAATCAGATCATACCCACTAAAGACTCCTGCTACTTGGGGGTGAGCAGTTAAGGCCTTGACAAGGCTTTCGATACGGTCGGGATAACTTAAATCATCGGCGTCCTGGATGGCATAAAATTGCCCTTGGGCTATTTCCAATGCCTTATTCAAAGCAACCGACTTGCCGGAATTACTTTGTTTGAGAATTTTAATGCGGCTATCCCTGACATCTGCTACCGTATCCAGACAACCGTCGGTACTGCCGTCATCGATAATAATGATCTCTAAATTACTGTAACTTTGACAGAGAATGCTCTCAAGGGAAGATCGCAAATATGGGCCAGCATTATAAACTGAAATTAAGATGGAAACAAGAGGGTCTGCCATAACAGAGATCGTCTATGCAATGATTTTCGTAAATTTGCGTCTCAACGTTCGTATACTTTTTCGCCAGCCGAAATAATACTTGACATCAAACGGGTCATCAAGCAGATTCCGAACGATATCGTTCCGTCTCTTCATCCGCCCCTCGATATCATCATAATTGCCTGATTTGAGGCCGAATGTAATATTTTTGTGGGCGTTGAAGCTCTCGGTATCTTTGATGACACAATATTTACTTTTGGGATCGTCCATGTGTTCCTGATAGATAAGTGGATGGTACCAGCCGTTGATATAGCCAGCACGGGCCATGTGCATAAAATAATACGTTGTGCCTGTTCTGTCACCGGTTTTCCAAGGACCCTGCTCAAGAAATGTCTTGCGCTTCATTATAAAACCTGATCCGGCGATCCAGGGGTGACGGAAAATCTGATGGCCATTATACTGCTGAATCTTGTGGCTGGCCCGGTCGTAGTCAAAGTCTTCTTCAAAAAAGTGCCACATCCCCACTGCGCCAAGCTGAGGGATGTCCTGATGTGCCTGAGCAAAGATGCCCGTCCAGCCGGGCGTCGGCAGGCAGTCGTTGTCCAGTTTGCCGACCAAGTCGGCCTTGGTCTTTGACCACGCCCCCTTGCGAATATGCACCTTATGGCCGATATGAATCGCCTTGGTACCAGTCAGCATGTCCGGCTTGACCAATCGCGAGCGAAAACCAAAACTCCCAAATCGCCATCGCCAACGGACATAATAGTAGATGGCCATTATGCAATTTATGAGCCGACAAATGAGAAAAGAGTTATTATTCATTTCAAAAAAGCTTTATTCAAAACTTCTATCAAAGGACCGTACATGTTATTATAGGTTGCATGGCACTCCAATTATTCATATTGTTCACAGCAGAATCGACAAAGATGCTACCTGTTCTGGTTAATATTTCTTACATATTTCACTAACCAAGGCAGCAGCAGAACAAAAAGTGCTCTTCTGTAGCTTTTATAATGCCCTCTCATTTGCAGTGACTTAAAAGCACACGATCGTGCTTGAGTGTAATTTCCCAATAGACATTGATCTAACGCGTCAAGGGATAAATAATGCCCCAACATTGACTGAATCCGCTTAAAGTTCCTGCTGTTTTTCTTCGGTATTCTCTTATAAGTATCGTTCAATATCTGCAAGTGATATTGTTTATACTTACTGGCTGTCTGGGAGCAGCTATTAGCTAAACCGTTTCGGTTTTCATTACGATTAACAATTGTCAACGGATAATTTATATATCCGAATTTCTCATTTAATGCTAGACCATATATTAGTTTTGTATCTTCCGCGACTTTCATGGTTTCGTCAAAACATCCCATTGATACAAGTAAACTTTTTTCAATAATCATGGTTGGCAACTTCGGACAAGTCTCTTGATTAAGAATTAAATCAAACGGATCAGCAAAAACCCGGGTTTCAGTTTCTTCCTCATCAATCGAATAATTCTTATTATATACTTCGGCAATCTGGACAACTTTAACACCTGTAAAACATATCGTAAGATTATGTTTCCGTATAAAATTCATTTGGATTGCGAGCTTGTCTTTGTGAAAACAATCATCTGAGTCTAAAAAGGCAATCCATTCACCCGTCGCCGCTCGGATACCAGTATTGCGGGCGGCGCTGACGCCTTTGTTGGATTGAAAGATATAATGAATTTTGTCCATATAGGGCCGCAGGACTTCTTGGGTATTATCCGTCGAGCCGTCATCGACGACAATAATCTCATAATCGGTGTAGGTCTGCGTCAGGACACTATCAATTGCCATCGTAACATACGTAGCGCGGTTATAGGTTGGGATGATTATGCTTACTTGAGGCATCGTTTTTTTCTCTTTTCTTTGCAAGCAAGTAAAGAGGCTTCCTTGAATTGACCTGTATTAATTTCGCAATTCCACATCCAGTTTCATTTTTTTGCCAAACAGTGGAATTGATGACATGAAAAATCTTCGAATAGTAAATGACATTAACACATTCAAAGCACAATAACCCACCCCCCAAATCCCTATGGATAGCATCAAATATAGATACGAATTAGTTTCAAGATTGATTTTTAATAGGTAAACCAAAAACAGGTACACGCCAAGCAGTATGCCTGAAACTCCAAAAGCAGGCAAGATTGCTTTCAAATAAAGTTTTATGCTTATTTTGGCAATACGCGAAACATAGATGGGCTGGATGAATACCTTCATGAAAACCATCGGAATCGCCGTCCCAAATGCAACACCAACAATCACATAATTTCGTGCCAATAGTATGCTGAGCAAGACATTGGCTGTTGCTTCAACCAACGTTGCCGCTGCATAATAGCGGTGCTGATTTAGGGAATACATCAGACCAATCCCGGGGTTTTGAGCCAGATCAAAAACCCATGCAACAGCAAGTATCCATAAAACAAAAACCGTTGTTTCAAAATCTGAACCTACCCAAAGAAAAATAAACGACCGACCAAACAACAACGCCATCAATCCAATTCCGCAGGCAATGAAACTGGAAACAGAGAGAGACCGTAAAAATGTGGATTGAAGTTCTTGTTGTTTGCCTGCACCATCCAAGGCCGCAAAACGGGGATTTAGAACACCCATTCCTGCAACAACCACCTTCAGCATATATTGGATCAATAATGCAGCGACCCCGTAGATACCTACTTCCGACATCCCGATCATGCGGCCGATGACGATGCTGTCGATTTTAAAGCGTAAAATATCCGTTACTACAAGAACCGTCGTAATTCCTCCATAAACCAGCAGCATTTTCAGGTTGGCTTTGCTTGCGAGGCTGGGCTGAATGTGAAACTCCGGCACAACCTTCTTAGACAGCAACACAAAGGCGATGATGGATACCACCGTTGCCGCCAGCGTCGGATAGGCGATTCCCGCCAAGCCATGCCCGGCCAGCAGGATCACGACCGTCAAGCCGGTACGCAGCAAAGTCACCAAGATATTGACAATATTGACCGCAACATATCGCTCGCGGGCTGTAACCATGGCACCGAACACCCCGCTGGGAAAGCTCAGGCCGGTCGAAATGCCCAGCACCCAAATGATTTGCTTGAACTCAGTGAAATGTTCCGGCGTAACCTTGAAAAAACGCGACAGCGGCTCGGCGACCAGAAAAGACAGGACAATCGCCAATAGCCCCGTGATGCAGAACATGACCAGAGCGGTGTTGGCGGTTTCATTAAGACTTTTTGTGTCGTTTTGTGCGGAATATCGGGCAATATAGCGGGTAATGGCCGACTCCACACCGAGATTCAGCAGGCCGTAATAGCCGATAAACGAGCCGACCAATACCCAGATGCCATAACCACTCTTGCCCAGATGTGAGATGACAAAGGGCGTCAGAAAGAACCCAACCGCAATATGGACAAACAGAGAGGCCCAGTTGCTGAGGGCATTGATTTTTAGAGATGGCTTTTTCACACGTTTCACAACAGGCTCTTGTTGAGCAGATTTCTCGTTTTTGGTCGAAACGACCGGGGTTTACAGACTCCGTCCCCGTCGGCTGCGCAACTGGCCGAAAAACAGGGTGTTAAACTCATCATTATATGTCTTTCTATCGGAAAATACCAGCCCGCAGTTTATGGAATTATGACCGCCGGTTCTTTGCAGCCGTGGTAACGCCGAAAACCAATACATTGAACCGCGGATTTCACGGATTTACGCAGATTGTTTGACAGGATTACTGGATTTTAACCATGAAGAACATGAAGAACACGAAGGTTTTGTTATGGGGTAAGAAAAACGAGGCGAGATAAAAGGAACCGCGGATTTCACGGATTTCACCGATCAAGGGTTTACATAAGCTGTTTATTGACAAAAGGTTAGAAAAGGCTTTAGAGGAAATGCGGATAAAACAAGGTATTTCCCTATTGCAGTATAGAAGATCGCAAAGGAAAGCCTTTTTATTCACTAAGCTCTTCGTGTTTCTTCGTGCCCTTTGTGGTTAAATTCTTTGCAAATCGGTTATTTTATATCTTCATGATTCCTTTTCAGGAATATTTTACGTTCTATGTCCCGTACCCCTGCCTTTCAAAACAGTCCCATAATATCATACCTATTGACCCCTTCGTAGATTTGTGCTATAATAGCGGATTTCTGCGAATGAAACATCCTGAGAGCGATAGCTACCCCTAAACTGCCTGTTCTTTGCAGAAGGTGATTTGTTTCCTATATTTTACAGGAATACCGGACATTCGAGAAGATAATTGTTTAATCGTGAGGTAGTTTATGCGCAGTTATATGTCACAGAAACAATGGATGATGGTTCTGCTGATTTCGCTGGCGGGGCTTGCGGCGGCAGATGTCGGTCCGACCTGGATTGAGCAATGGGGCATCCGCTGGACCTTTGATAAAAACATCTCCCTGAACGGCGCACCAAACACCTACCGCTACGGCCAGTTTGTCAACGGGGACTACTGGGTCGTCGGACCGGTGAATATCACGGGTATTTCGCCGGAGTTCCGTATCGGCGACGGCGCGACGGAGTTTGAGGGATGGGCCGTTCCCGACGGCTGGCACATCAACGGGTCGATGATTAACCCGCGTGCAATGGTGTCAACGCAGGGATATACCTACAACAGTGTGTATGGCAGCTATAACAGTGCTCTGAATGTCGGTATCGGCGTCAGCGGCGAGACGCCCTTGGCCGTTCCGGTGGGCAGTTCGTTGGTTTCCACGAAAAGCCGATCTCGAACAGGACCGGGCGGCGGTCAGGGCGGTAGTGATTCGGATGTCAAAACGGCCGCAGTGCTGACCGTATTGGCAGAAGCTCCGCCTGCCGACAGCTTCCGGCCTCCGTACTGCGGGCTGGTCAAGACGCTGTACCGTGCCGACAACCTGCAACGCGAGCGATTGACCTCCCTGACGTCGGTTTCCGGGACGCCGAATATTGAGGACGTAGCGGCCCTGTTTCAAAAGCCGTGGATTTGTCATCTCGGGGGATGGAGCGGCAAATACATCTTCCCGGTGGACAGTATCCCCACCAACTACGGGCGGGAAATCCATCGGGATATTGGGATTGCGGCCTTGATGCTCAATCTGGATTATACCGAAGAGCAGAAAGAGCCGCTGTTGATTAACTTTGTCCAGCGGGGTATTGACCTGTACGGCATTGTCGCCGATGGAGGGATAACCCACTGGGGGGCCAACGGCGGACACATGGGTGGGCGAAAGTGGCCTATCCTGTTTGCCGGGCTGATGCTGGACGATGCGGCAATGAAGGGAGTCGGAGCCAAAAGCGGGGCCTACCTGTACAGTGCCAAGCCCGGCGGCGGCAATTACGGCCCCGGCGGCGGTTACGGCTGCCCCGTGCCGCTCAATAGGCCGTCAGATTATATCCATTTTGGCGAGGATGATCAGACGTTTCATATCGCCCAGCTGGATGTGGACCTGACCGACACGTCCGGCCCCTATGGGGATGTCTGGCGTCCGGATACACGAGACGCCGCGTTTATTCCCTATCCGTCGTCGGATATCGGAGTGCCGGAATGGGGCGTCGGTCACGCCTTGCGTCCGCATGTCAGCAATTATCACTATTCGGCCGCCTATCGGAGCGTTGCCACGCTGCCATTTGCGGGGACGGCGCTGGCGGCGTTGATTATGAACGCCAAGACGCTATGGAACCATGATGCATATTTTGACTATACCGACCGGCACATGACGCTGACGGCCTCGGGCGGTGAATGGTCCGGAAAGATCGGACGCACCAACAGCGCGTTCCTGACGGCGATGTGGGACACCTACCGCGCCGACTACGGCCCGATCTGGCCAAGCAAGGCCTCAGCGGGCACCGGCAATAATGCACCGGTCATCGCTCCCATCTCCGCAAAGACTGTTACCGCGGGACAAAAGTTGGAATTTGTTGTTATGGCGACGGATGCGGACAATGACGTGCTGAGCTATTCCGCCTCCGGATTGCCCTTAGGGTCGTTATTCAGCATTGCCACAAAAACATTCAACTGGACGCCTGGAAGCGCCCAAACAGGCGTATTTACGGTTACCTTTTCCGTCTCTGACGGCAAGGGAGGCACGGCTACCGCTACGGTTTCCATTACCGTAAATCCTCCGCCTGATTATATCCTCTCGATTTCGTCCGCAAACGGCAGCGTCACCAAGCGGGTCAACGGTGTGGTGACCACGGCCACCAGCTTTGCTCACGGAACCGTCGTCAGCCTGACCGCTGCGCCTAATACCGGCTATACCTTCGCTAGCTGGTCGGGCAGTGTCACCAGCACGAACAACCCCGTCAGCATTACGATGGACGGAAACAGGTCCGTCACCGCCAACTTTACGCCGATCGCTGTGCCGACTTATACCGTCACTTTCAACCTGGACGGCAAGGGCACACGCACCGGCGGCGGCGCGCTGACACAGACGATTGCACACGGCGGCGCAGCGGCGGCGCCTACCGTCACTGCCAACACCGGCTGGGTCTTTGCCGGCTGGGACAAGGCATTTAATAACATCACTGGCAATCTGACCGTCAATGCCGTGTACACGGCGCAGACCTATACCGTCACCTTTAACTTGGACGGCAAGGGTACGCGCACGGGCGGCGGGGCCTTGACACAAACGGTTGCACACGGCAGCGCAGCAACCGCACCTACGGTCGTGGCCAACACCGGCTGGGTATTTGCCGGCTGGGACAAGGCGTTTAACAATATCACCAGCAACCTGACTGTCAATGCGCTGTACACACAGCAGACCTATACGCTGGGTATCACCGCGGCCAACGGCAGCGTGACCAAGCGGGTCAACGGCGTGGTGACTACGGCCACCAGCTTTGCGCACGGCACCGTTGTCAGCCTGACCGCTACCGCCAATACCGGCTATACCTTTGCCAACTGGTCGGGCAGCGCATCGGGCACGGCCAACCCCGTCAGCATCACGATGGATGGCAACAAGGCCGTCACTGTAAACTTTACGCAGAATACCTACACGCTGGGGATCACAGCTAACAACGGCAGCGTGACCAAACGGGTTAACGGCGTGGTGACCACGGCCACCAGCTTTGCACATGGAACGGTCGTCAGCCTGACCGCTGCGCCCAACACCGGCTACACGTTCGCCAACTGGTCGGGCAACGCAACCGGTACGGCCAACCCCATCAGTATCACGATGGACGGCAACAAGGCTGTCACCGCCAACTTTACACAGAATACCTATACGCTGGGCATCACCGCGACTAACGGCAGCGTCACCAAGCGAGTTAACGGCGTGATCACCACGGCGACCAGCTTTGCACATGGAACCGTCGTCAGCCTGACCGCTGCGCCCAACACCGGCTACACCTTCGCCAATTGGTCCGGCAGTGCATCAGGCACGGCCAATCCCGTCAGTATCACGATGGACGGCAACAAGGCTGTCACCGCTAATTTTACACAGAATACCTACACGCTGGCCATTACCGCTACTAACGGCAGTGTCACCAAGCGGGTCAACGGCGTGATTACTACAGCCACCAGCTTTGCCCACGGAACTATCGTCAGCCTGACGGCTGCCGCCAACACCGGCTACACCTTTGCCAACTGGTCCGGCAGCGCAACCGGCACGGCCAACCCCGTCAGCATCACAATGGACGCCAACAAGGCCGTAACTGCCAACTTTGCACAGGTTTCTCTCGATCTGAATCCCGTCGCCCAGTGGCTGTTTAACGAGCCTTATCAAGCGACCGCGATTGATCTTGTCAGCGGGCAACCTGCAAGCCTGATCAACGATCCTGAATGGGGTGAAGGCTGGGCGCAAGAGCACTTTGTTCGACTGGGCAGTGCACAGCAGGCCGTGCAGGTGCCGATGAGCGAGTGTCGCCCTCAGGCCGGAACAGTCGCCCTGTGGGTAATGCCTCAGGCCTCCAATGGCACCCAATACCTGTTCGGACATACCTTCAACGGCGCCAACCGGATTGCCCTGTACACGGTGTTCACGGCCAACGGCAATGCCTTGACGCTGGGCATGGGCAATACGATCGCGCTGCATCAGAACATTGCCATTCTGTCACCCGACGTCTTGTACCACATCGTGCTGACCTGGAACAACGGCAGCTATGCGGTCTATGTCGATGGCATCGAAGCCGCCGCCGGCAGCTATTCGGGCCTGAATGCCCTAAACACCTACGCAGATGTCGGCAACTACGGCAATGCTGCGACGCGAACGCTCGGTTTCCGCGGGCTGGTTGAAGAAGTGCAACTGCATTCACGGGCACTGGCTCCCAGTGAGGTGCAGGCGCTCTTTTTGACGCACAACGTCAAAGAAAACCGTCCGATCCAGTTCGTGGTCAACGGGACGGACGGCCTGGGCAACCCCATCAGCTACACCGCCTCAAATCTGCCCCAAGGCGCGACCTTTGACTTCGCCACACAGACCTTCTCATGGCGGCCTGCGTTGTACAACACCGCCGGACGGTACGAAATATTCCTATCCGCACCCGGACAACCTACTGAAACCGTTACGATAGCCGTACAGGATGTGCAGCGCGCGGGCTGGTATGAGGCATTTTTGGCACACCTGGGGCTGAATTGAATACGTTTCGGAACCACGGATAGGGGTAGTTTTTAGTTCGTAGTTCTTAGTTCTTACTGGAACCACGGATTTCGCGGATTTACGCAGATTGTTTGACAGGGTTACTGGATTGTAACCATGAAGAACATGAAGCACACGAAGGTTTTGTTATGAAGTAAGAAAAACGAGGCGAGATCGCCCCTATACCGACAGGCCCGGTAGAACCTGCTCGAAACACATTTCTGTGCGGACTGACCGGATATGTCAGAGCGTCTTGCAGACGGTTTTTCTTTTTTTTGCCATTGATGCAAGTGGCGATATCAGAGGACAGAGGTTAGAGGTTAGAGGTTAGAAAATAGGAACCGCGGATTTCACGGATTTACGCAGATTGTTTGACGGGATTACTGGGATTGTAACCATGAAGAACATGAAGCACACGAAGGTTTTGTTATGAAGTAAGAAAAACGAGGCGAGAAAATAGGAACCACGGATTTCACGGATGTACGCAGATTTACGCAGATTGTTGAGTAGTTTTGAGTGTTGAATTTTTAGTTTTGAGTTGATAAGCGGCGATCCGCTTCCAGCTTCCCGCGGCCATCGGATTGACGATGGACGAAGGGGGGATTTTGTATTGCCGATTTCCTGTTTCCGATTGTATATGTCTGACTTCTGGTTGCTGATTTCTGGCTTTTGGCCGCTGAGATTCAGGCCGGTTCGGCTGGATTAGCTCGCCAGTCTGAGGGAGACGGGCGTTTGTTGGGCATTATGATTGGTTTTTTTCTTGAATTGCAGCAGAAATTATGGTATAATGATCTTTTATGCCCGCGAGAAAAAAAAGGGAGTGGAAGAGAGAAAATGGTGATTTTGGATAAAGGAACTATTTCTTTACAGAACTGGCAATGTGTCTGCTGGCAGCAGGTTTAGGGAGAGAAAACTTTTGCTTAAAGGATGGGAAAATGAGAAATGAGAAAATCGCGATTGGTTTGGTAATGATGTGTATATTGGCGGTTCCAGCCTACAGCAGTGTAACGATTTTGTGGGAACAATATCATTGTTCAGGAGAAACGCCGTGGGATTCACCGGAAACTGCTTATTGCATTACAGATTCAAGTCCCGTTTCCGGAGGTGATTTATACGCCGCAATATCTTCAGCATGGAAGCTTGGAGCATTGGCCGAAACGGGGTCGGATAATGGGTGGGCAAGTGCGTCTTCAATGTTTGTTTTTACAGTTGATCAGCCCCAGTTAACATTAAAACTTGATGGCTATCTCTGGTCGCAAGCGTTTCCTGATATGTGGGGAGGAATCTCTTATACGCTCACTGACGGTATAACTGAAGAAATCATTGGAAGTCAGAGCTGGAGTCTTTCATGGGAAGATGAAGATTTGGAATATTGCAGTTGGTTTCGGAGCATCGAAGATACTATAACCTATAATCTCGTCATTGGTCATGAGTATAAACTCTTCCTTTTTACAAATGTAACCAACGCGGATGGTACAATTGCTTATCTTGAGGCAACACTCCTCGCCGCACCTATTCCCGCTCCCAGTGCCGTCTTCTTGGCCGGTATTGGTATGAGCATGGTCGGCTGGCTGCGTCGGCGGCGAGTAGTGTAAGTTCTGAGCATGCTGCTCCAGCGGCCAGCGGATTGACGATTGACGATGGACGAAGGGGGATTTTGTATTGCCGATTTCCTGTTTCCGATTGTATATTTCTAACTTCTGACTTCGGGCTTCGGAATTTCAGGGCATATAAGTCATCATGGGGTCGGCGACGTCTTTGGCCAAGGCAAGGATGGCCTGCTCGGAAGCGGAACTGATCTGGATCTGGGCAACATACTCTATACGACCGCTGCCATCCTTTCGAGGGCGTCGCCAGCTGAGGCCGGAAAACTGGCCTTCATCGGTGGTTAACCGGCCGTTAAGCACATAGTAATTCAGCACAAAAACCTCCCTGTGTTCCTGGCCGGGCCAATAAAAGCGATGAATTAAGACCTGTATCTCTCGGCCGTTGGATGTACGCAGTGTTTCCGGGCGTGTGTAATCGTGTATCCAGCCGCTGCCGACGTAGCACACCTGTGGTCGATGGCCCAGCATCCGACGCGGTTCGGTGGTGTAGCCGATATACAGGGTCGCCGCTGTGCGCATTTGTTGGTTTGTGTAACTTCTGCTGATGTGGTCGTCCACACCCGCGACCTTGAGTACAGTATCGGAGATGGGGACATCACTGCCCTGCCACTGGCCCAACTCCATAGGGAAGTTTTTCAGAGGCACGGGAGGCATAAGCGGCGTTGCGGCAAGCAGGTTGTATTTTTCGGCCCAAAGGCGATAATATACCCCCGTGCCAGCCAGAATGGCCAGTCCCAGCAACCCGAACAGGATGATGCGAGGTGTTGACTTCATCACTTCATTATAGACAGGATGAACAGAATTTTCAAACAAAAAGCCGCGGCATTTAGCGCCGCGGCTTTTGATTGTGAAACAAAGTAACTTAACTCAGGGTTAGATGCTCTTGCGACGACGCAGCCAACCGACCAAGCTTGTACCGATACCGGCCAGCAGAATTGCACCGGGGGCGGGTACCATAACTAATTGCGATTGGACATCATCACCTGCTTGTGTCCACGTATTCAACACTTTAACGTCCCAATATCGATCAATGTTGGCACCCGAAAGAAATGCGTACTGGTTCGTAATATCAGTCCAAGTCGCGGCCGGATTCTGTTCAGAATACCAAATCGCAGCTCCATAATTGGTCGCCGAGTTAAAGTCGGGCGAGCCAGCATTCACATAAGCTGCATAAATCATTTTGGTTTCTTCGCGTAGAAGTGTTCCGCTGCCCAAGTACTCAACCGTGTCACTGATGGTGTAGTTATAAGGTGTATTGTAGGATAACGTTGCATTATCCCACTCGACACACCACGTTCGAAATGTCTCGCCCGTTCCGAGATTTGCTTGGAATGGACCACTAGAGGACACTCCGGGTGTTACCGTGAAAACAACTGTACCCGTTGTAGGAATTGCCAGCACCGGGCTGGCGAGAATGGCCAACGCAGCCAATCCTAACAAAAGTTTTCTCGTGTTCATTGTACTTCTCCTTTCGAAACAACTAAACATACTTAGAGTTTTCTGTACGAGGTTGAAACCCCCGCATTCAATCAGGTTTCTTCCCTCACGGTTTAATTACAAAACATTCATTGCAAAAGCGCATTCCCAATTGTTTCTCATTATAGCCAAGACAGAGACTATTGCAAGGACGAATTTTGCATTTATTTCCACATCTTTTGTAAGTAATTTAAGAGTAGAGGCTTATAGAAATAAAAATTTTTTTATTTTTTTGATTTTATGGGACTGTTGATGGCTTGATTCGAAAATTTTCGGTGGTTTGACACGCCCCCCCTTGGTTTTTTGGGACAACGCACTCAAATACACAAAATAATGGTATTAATATATATTAATTGCCCTTAATACTTGTCTGATTCGTCCACTCAGTTAAAATACACCCCTGATGCCGTTGGGTATTCTTTTCGATAGAAAGGCTCACCGACTGGACGGCCAAACAGTAGAAAAGCAATCTACACGTTCAGCGGCCCGTCCCCGACGAGCGGGCGGATGCGATCCACCTGAAAATATACCAGGAACTTGTCCGAATCGTCCTCGGCCGGATAAATGCAGGGCTGTTTTTTGCGCAGCGCGGCCACAACCGTCTGGTTCTTCTCTTCGCGAAGCATGGTCAGATACAGCCGAACGCCCTTCTGGCCCGATCCGTCTTCGATGAACATATACGCCGCCTGCAAGTTGGCCCGCAGATTCCGGTGGCTGAGGCGTTCCTTCATCACAAATACGACTGTCTTGTCGTCCACGACATGCGGCTTGGCATAAATCGCCAGGTCCACCTCATGCCCGGGATCGCACGTCGCCAAAATCCCCGTCCCTGACACCTTATCAAAATACCCTGACATATCCATAAACTGGTTTCTCCACTGTGCTGCATAGCCTGATATACCCGACACATCGAGGAGTTATGCGTCAAAAAGCATCACGTGTCAAGAGGAAAGGTAAAAATGCATCCTCACATCATCACCGCCTGACCCGAAATGCGGGGGCGTCGTATGCGATGACGCACTGTTATTGTTCGCTTACGGCAGTAAATGTCTGGCCCTTGTCGATTTTTATGGATAACTGCCGTCAGGTTTGTGGCAATCACGGGACACGCTGGAAACATGGGTTTCTTTTCAGGGGATCAGTATCGCGGCGCATTAAAAATCCTAAGCTGTTCATTTTCAACAGCTTAGGATTTATGTGGGCCGGGCTGGATTCGAACCAGCGTAAGCTTCCGCTAATGGATTTACAGTCCATCCCCTTTAGCCACTCGGGCACCGACCCGGAGAAGGCAATAGAATACCGAAGTCGCCGAAAAATGCAACCCTAAAAATTACCATTTTCCTGTTTTTCGCACCTGCGGCTGCGGATAGGCCTTCAGACAGGCCTCGGTCTTTTCCAGCATCTCATCGGGCAGACTGTACGGCGTCAGCTTGCCGCTCATAAAGGCGTCGTAACCGGACAGGTCCATCAGCCCGTGTCCGCTGTAATTGAACAGGATCGTCTTTTCCTTGCCTTCTTCTTTGGCTTTTTTGGCTTCCTGAATGGTTGCCGCGATGGCGTGGCTGGTCTCGGGCGCACAGATAAAGCCCTCGGTCTTGGCCCAGGTCAGCGCCGCCTCGTAGCACTCGATCTGATCAATCGCCCGCGGGGTGTGCAGCCCTTCGACCACGCACTGGCTGACCATCGGTGCGATCCCGTGATATCGCAGCCCTCCGGCGTGGATCGGCGGCGGCATAAAATCATGACCCAAGCTGTACATCGCCAATAGCGGCGTCATACAGGCCGTATCGCCGTGGTCGTAGGCATACGGCGCCCGCGTCAATGTCGGACAGGCCGTCGGCTCGACCGGAATAATCTCGATGTTGGCCCCGTTGATCTTGTCGGCCGTGAACGGGAACGACAGCCCCGCAAAGTTACTGCCGCCGCCGGCGCAGCCAATGATGATATCCGGCAGCCCCTCGCCAATGCTCTTGAGCTGAGCCTTGGCCTCCAGCCCGATGATCGTCTGATGCAGCATGACGTGGTTGAGCACACTGCCCAGCGAATAGCGGGTTTTGCCCGTCGGATCGGTGACGGCCTGCTCAATCGCCTCGGAGATCGCTACCCCCAGACTCCCGGCGGTATCGGGGTACTTTTCGAGAATATCGCGTCCGGCCTTTGTTTCAGTGCTCGGGCTGGCCACGCAGTTGCCGCCCCAGACCTGCATCATCAGCTTGCGGAAGGGCTTCTGGTCAAAACTGATGCGTACCATAAATACCTTGCATTCCAGCCCGATCAGACGGCACGCAAACGCCAGTGCCGAACCCCACTGCCCTGCCCCGGTCTCGGTCGTCAGCCGCTCGATGCCGAACTGCTTATTGTACCACGCCTGCGGCACGGCCGTATTCGGCTTGTGGCTGCCGGCGGGACTGATGCTTTCGTCTTTGTAATAAATCTTGGCCGGAGTATCCAAAAAACGCTCCAGATACACCGCACGCC
This sequence comes from Phycisphaerae bacterium, assembly GCA_012729675.1. Taxonomy (GTDB): domain Bacteria; phylum Planctomycetota; class Phycisphaerae; order Sedimentisphaerales; family Anaerohalosphaeraceae; genus T3Sed10-213. Next base: position 24,892 of record JAAYCR010000058.1, read on the forward strand.
GCAGCGGCGCAGGCCGCCAGCGATATAAAATATCCAGAATCTCTTCGGGAATATCGATCCAGCGCTGCGTGCTGACCTCCTGTTCGATCAGGTTCATCGGAAACACCGGCGCCAACATCTCCGGCCTGATGGGGTTGCCGTCCGGCCCCAGCGGCGGCAGCGGCGGATTCGGCAGATCGGCATTCAGGTTATACCACTGACGGGGGATGTCTTTTTCATCCAGCAATATCTTACGATTCATTGAGGTCTCCTTGACAATAATTGTTGTTTGCTGACCGAATCGGTCTGTTTCAGTATCCGCACGCCGCGGGTTATCTTACATAAGCTCACGCCCAGCTCGTCGGCGATCTGACGCTGCGCGTCGCCGTCCATCAGCCGCCGCATCAGTTCCCATCGCAGGGCAACGGCTTTTCGCTCGGCCGGCGTCAAAATCTCTTTAAGAAGACGACGCATCTGGTCGGTATCCTGAATCTGGCACAATACCGAGCAGATTTCATCCAAATAGGCCGATGTTATCCCTTGTTTGTTACTGGACATAGAAACATTTTAAAATAGACAGGCCAAAAAGTAAAGCCCTTAACTCTAAAAAAACTGAAAATCCTATTAATTTAATACATTAAAAACAAAAACACTTAGGAGATGTTGATTTGCCTGTACTCGAGTTGCAGCTAAACCCTTCACCTTGAGGGCGTTATCGGCCGTTGACAAACCGGGCGTCTAATCCTTAAAAAAAGGCTTACTGAACTCACTGCCCCTTGCGTGTTTTCACCCTGACATCTTCCGAATGAAACGTAGGATTGTCTTATTTGCCGACATTGCAAGCTCCAATAATAACTCTATAATGACGAGTAATAACACTCACTCGCTCAAGTTTTACGCTTCATCCCTGCTGAAAGACAAATCCGCCCATCTATGCAGCATCCGTATTATTCCTCTCCCAAACCAAGCATGTCGTTGAATTCTTTTATCAGAGCCAAGCTATCTCCCTATGCGATAGGCACAAAAAACACCCACAGAACATGCCGCAAATAATAGTATAGAGTAATCAATCAGAACTAGTACCGAGACAGTAATAGCCATAAAACCCTATACAGGAAAGGGAAATGTATGGCACGCGCGACAGTATCACTTCCCAAGGCCGTGCCCGACGGCCTCGAACTGTCTGGCACGTATCTGACGTTCACTCTTGGGGCCGAGGAGTTCGGCCTGCAAATCCTCAAGGTCCGCGAGATGATCAGGGTATCGCGTCCTCGGATCATCTCCGAGTTATCGGACAGATTGTGTTTTGCGGGAGTAGTTGTGAATCATTTTGTATCCCGGTAATGGTAGATAAATGCGATTTTCCAGGTTTTTCATCATGACAGGTTAACCCCTGACGCCAATTGTACGACAAAGGCACCAAACCAAATAGACACATTAAACAACAGTTGCAGGAATTGATTCGAGGAATCTTTAGAGAATGACTCTATTTTGTGGAAAGGCTGAGACGATGTCACATGAAGCAAAGACTGCCCCGCTAACCGGGGCGGGCGGTATATCCCTTTCGGGAAAGTACCTGACGTTCACACTGGGGGCCGAAGAGTTCGGCCTGCAAATCCTCAAGGTTCGCGAGATCATCGGCTATATGGACATCACGGCCGTGCCGCGGGCGCCCCACGATGTACGCGGGGTCATCAACCTGCGCGGACAAGTCGTGCCCATTGTCGATATGCGGGCACGGTTTGAGATGGAAGCGGCCGAGGTCACCGACCAGACCTGTATCATCGTCGTCGAGGTCAAGGCGGGCAAGCACAGTTTTCACACCGGTATCATCGTCGATCAGGTTTGCGAGGTGCTGGATATAGACGGCAAGGACATCGAGCCAACGCCGCAGTTTGACGGCAGTGTCGATACGTCGTTCATCCTCGGCATGGGCAAAATCGGCAGCGCCGTCAAGATTCTGCTGGACATCGACAAAGTCCTCCATACACGAGAACTGGCTCAACTGACCGAAAACACATAAACGCTTTGTGAGCATGCGTAATTTTGATGTTTGTATAATAAAACGTGCAAAAATATAAACCAGGAGACAAAATGTTTAAGAACATGAAGTTATCAATGAAGATTTCAGCGGGTTTTTTCATGCTGTTGGTTATCTCGCTTATCATGGGCGGGTTTGCATGGCATGGCCTTGGGCGGATATTGCAGTTATCGGACATCAATGAAGGCGGCGTTCAAGCCCTGACCTATATGAACCAATGTGCGACGACGCGGCGGGATTTCGCTATCCAGGGCTTCAATGTCCCAGAAGGACAAACCAAAAATGCCGCGGAGTTGTTCCGTGAAGCACACAGCGGGTTCTCAAGTGCTCTGGCGGAACTGGTGGGGCAGCCAAGGCTGAATGATGATGATCGTCGGTTGGTTACGGAAGTGCAGCGTAGCAGCGAACAGTATCTGGAGATATTCGGTCGAACCGTTGCCGCGCAGCAAAGCATCGGTGATGCATTTGCGGTATGGCGCCAAAACGGCAACATAATCACACAGACCATCAACGGGGCAATTGACAATGTGTTGACGCCGGAAATGCAAAAGGCACTGGACAACAAGAATCTTGAGGGGTACGCACATTTTGCAGCGATCAGGAATTCACTGAACGAAGATGTGATTGCACGGTTTTTGCTGTTGAGGGTTGAGGCGACAGCCCTGACCCGAACAGAACGACAGCGCGAATACCAGGTCTATCAGGAACAGCTTCAAAGGACAATTGATGGTCTGGATCGCTGGGCGGTTTTGGTTAAAGACAACAGCACTCTCACGAACGCAGCCCAGGCGATCCGTGAATCGCTGACAGGGTATGATGGGGCGGGCCGGACGTTTTATGACAGTGCCGTTCAGAAGCAGCGAGCCGATGCCGACATGGGACAGACGGCAGGTGCCATTTTTCAGAGAATGAACGAAGTCAGTCAAAATCTTCAGGCTCAGATGGCGACAGTTGGCGTACAGACCAATGTCTTTTTGATCAGTTTGATCATCGGCGGTATCGTGTCAGGCGTATTATTGGCTATCTTCATCACCCGTGCTATCACCCGGCCGATCAATCAGATCATCGCCGGTCTGACCGAAGGGGCACAACAGGTGGCATCCGCCTCCGGGCAGGTTTCGGCGGCGTCGCAGTCGCTGGCCGAAGGGGCGACCGAGCAAGCGGCGGGACTGGAAGAGACATCCTCCAGTCTTGAGGAAATGAGTTCGATGACCAAGCAAAATGCCGACAATGCGCAGCAGGCCAATACGCTGGCCGCCGAGGCCCGCAACGCCGCCCAGGGGGGGGCCGAGTCGATGCAGCGGATGAGCAAGGCGATTGACGACATCCAGAAGTCGTCCGACCAGACGGCCAAGATCATCAAGGTCATTGACGAAATCGCGTTCCAGACGAATCTGCTGGCGCTCAATGCCGCGGTCGAAGCGGCACGGGCGGGCGAAGCAGGCAAGGGCTTTGCCGTGGTGGCCGAAGAAGTGCGAAACCTGGCGATGCGAAGCGCCGAAGCGGCCAAGAACACGGCCAATATGATCGAGGAATCGGTCAAGAATTCCAAAAACGGCGTTGAGATTTCCAACGAGGTCAGCAAGGCACTCGAAGAAATCGTCGGCGGCATCGCCAAGACGACCGATCTGGTCGGCGAAATCGCCGCGGCCAGTCAGGAACAGGCCCAGGGCATCGATCAGGTCAACACCGCCGTCGCTCAGATGGACAAAGTCACCCAGCAGAACGCTGCCAACGCCGAAGAATCGGCCAGCGCCAGCGAAGAGTTGAGCGCCCAGGCCGAAACCATGCAGGGCATCGTCGAAGAGCTGGTCGCGCTGGTCGAAGGCGCCTCGGCCCAAGCCACCCGCAGCCGCCAGAGTGCCCCGTGTCGCACCGCCGGCAAAGGGACCTCCAAACCCAAACTGGGACTGGCCGACCACACGTTTCATCACATCGCCGATGGCAGGGCCGAATGCAAAGCGACCCCTGTGAAAGCCGCCTCCAAAAAGGCACTGCCGCTGGAAGAGGATTTCTCGGACTTTAACGGATAAATAGCGTTATGTTTGAAGCGAATGCGGCGGAAAGTCACTTTCCGCCGTTTTTTTTGTCTGTCTGAAAATCGCCGATAAAATATGCAGAACGGCGTCCAGAGAATAAACCGATTTCAATACAGGGCACCTTTCAGCGTTAAGTCGGCGTTCAAAACAGTCGAAAAGGAACATTACTGAAGAGACGTTGAGCAATGGATCCTGAACGACGGGAACATTTGCATATCATTGAAACAATCAGAAAGGCAAGACGATGGCAAAATCACTGATGATTGTTGATGACTCGGCAACAATGCGAAAGATCATCATCCGCACCGTACGAATGTCCGGACTGGAGTTTGACCGTACCGAAGAAGCCGGCAACGGCAAAGAGGCACTGGAAAAACTGCAAGAGTCTCCGGTGGATATTGTGTTGTGCGATATCAATATGCCCGAAATGTCCGGCACCGAGATGGTCAAAGAGGCGCGAAAACTTGACTGTTGCAAGGAGACCAAGATCATTATGGTCTCGACCGAAAGTGCCGAGGAACTGATCAGCGGCGTGATGGCCGACGGCGCCAACGGATATATCACCAAACCATTCACGCCGGAAAAATTTCAGGAAAAACTGACCCCGTTTATGAACTGACCTTACGACCTCACCGATACTCAAATTCAGGAGTTCTACATGCTGGATCAAATGACGCTCAACGACACGGTACTCGACGCCGCACGCGAAGTGTTCGAAACGATGATTTATATGGACGTGGAAACCAACAATGAGGCCAGCCCCGTTATCGAAGGCCAGTCTCTGCTTGGCTCGATTACTTTCAAGGGCTGTCTTGAGGGATGCCTGGCGGTCTGTGTCAGCCAGTCCTGCGCCGAACGCATTGCCAAGAATATGCTCGGCATGGAGCCGGAGGAGTCGCTGGCTATCGATGAAACCTGCGACGCCGTCGGCGAGGTGGCCAATATGGTCATGGGCAGCATCAAGACGCGGCTTCAGGGCACCTATCCAACGATTGAGGTTTCGATCCCGTCAGTCATCACCGGGCGCGAACTGCGAAACACGCTTGGCGACAAGGCCGTCAAGGCCGTCGTCAGCGCTTGGCTCGATGAGCAGGAAGCGGTCGAATTCTCATTCCTGTACCGAGAGGCCAAGCACTGACCGCCCGATGACAACCCCAACCGAACAACTTGCCGCCTCGCTGGATGCACTGACGCTTCGTGGATTTGAAGCGTTCTGTGAGGACATCGCATCAATGTTCGGCAACACCGCCGAGTGCGCCGCCGACAGTGCCGGACAGGGTTGCTTGTCCGATCTGAAAAAGGTATTCAATAAACTGGCCTCCGTCAACCAGGTACAGGCGGAGGGCGTTCTCAATGGGCCGTTCCAGCTCTTTCTGGATCAGGCGGGTCTGTTCGTGCTGGCCGGGGTCTTTGTGATGCTGCCGGAAAAACGGGTTCTTGAAACTATCCGCGGCGGAACGCTCAAGGACGCCGACTATATCAACGACGCGATCAAAGAAGTCGGCAATCTGTTGATCGGCTCGTGGGATCGCGTCTTTCGGGAAGAACAAAAAGGCCACAAACACTTCAAACAGACCGGCACATTCGTCGGCTCGATCTGGGATAATCCCGAAGAAAGCATTGGCTTGGCCGTAGAACAGCCCTGCCGATATGTCATCTGCCGGATGAAGGTAGATGATTTTCCCGAATTTAAATGTGCGGCGGTCTTTTCAGAACAATTATTTGCAGCCGAAGACCCGCTCCAAGCGCCGCAAGACGCCGAGCCGGCTGCCGCTCCGGAGCCGGAGCCGCAGACTGAACCGAAAGCCACCCCTTTGCCGGAAATAACCTATACCGAAGACAATCCCGGACCCGTTTCCGAATCCATTCGGCAAATGACGCAGCACATCGAACAGAATGACACGACCGGTACAACAGCGGCTGCGTCGGCACAAGCCTTGCCGAAACTTTCCGCCGGTCAGATTATGAACCCGGCCGTACTGTGGGTCGATCCGGAAGACACCGTTGAAGATGTGTTACGCCAGATGCAGCAGCACAATGTCGGTTATGTGCTGGCCGGACGCGATGGACAAATCGAAGGCCTGATCTCGCGCAGCGATATCGCCGCGGCCATCAGTCCCTACACCCGGCCGGTGTTTTCCCACTGGCGACGGCCAATGGACGATGCCGCGCTCCAGATTCGCATCAAGTGGTTTATGAGCCGCCCCGTGCATACGATTCGCCCCGACGTGTCACTGCAGACGGTCATGGAGACGATGCTGCGCTGTTCGGTGCGCGGACTGCCGGTCGTCGATGCGGGTGGAACCCCGTTGGGATTGGTCTCGGCGTACGATGTCTTCGGCGCTCTTCTGGCCGATGCAGGCGTGAGTATGTCCGGTCGCCCGCAACAGGCTCCGTGCGGCGGATAACACCGCCCATCCAAACTGAAACACAATAGAGACAGCAGGCAGGATACGGATTATGGATAGCAGACAAGAACTTTCGGCATTACTTGAGCAGGCCGCCTCGAAAATAACGATGCTCGACGCCAAAGACGCCGACGAAATGAAAGCCGTTCAGGGCGTGCTGGCGCAACTTCAGTCGCTGGCTGCCCAGACCGCCGAGGCGGACGAAACACTTAAGGCATTTTCAAAGGTGAGCCAAAATGCCGCAGAATGGGCAAAAGACCTGCTGAAAAAATCCAATAAAAAAACGGATACCCAAGTCGCCGCGATTACCTCGGCCGTGATGGATATGCAGCGTCTGCTGGATGAGGCCGCAGCCCCCCCGCCGTCGCCGCAAGCCGGAACCGCCCCGCCGACGGCCCTCAGTGAGGATGATATCCCGCTGATCCAGGATTTTATCGCCGAATCACGCGAACACATCGAGTCGGCCGAGGCGGCGCTAATCGAACTGGAAAACACCCCCGACAACAACGAAATCCTGAACCAGATATTCCGCTCGTTTCATACCATCAAGGGAATGGCGGGCTTCCTGAATTTGACCGACATCAATGGGTTGGCTCACGCCGCCGAAAACCTGCTTGACCTGGCCCGTAAAAACCAACTGGTCTTGACCGGCGGCAACAGCGACGCCGTTTTTGCATCCATCGATATGCTCAAAGGCATGCTGATCGATCTCGAAAACGCGATTGAAAACGGCGTCGGCGTGTGTCGTCCGTCCGGAATAGACGCACTGCTGGAGCATCTGCACGCCTGCGCCAACGGTCAGGCACAACAAGCCGCCCCCGCCGACATTGGCGGCGAATCGGAACCGGCCCCCGAACCGGACGAAGCGTCGGATCACACATTGGACGCGATACTGGACACTCCCGCGCAAACGGCCGACGCACCGCGCGAAAACACCTCAGCATCCGCGGCGACAGTCGAAAAGATTAAAGTCAACACGCTCAAGCTGGACGATTTGATCAATATGACCGGCGAACTGGCGATTGCCCAGTTGATGATCGCCGAAGAAGTCAAAAAAGCCGTCCACACCGACAGCGACCTGTACCGAAAAGTCGCACTACAAAACAAAATCGTTCGCGAGCTTCAGGAATTGTCGATGTCGATGCGTATGGTGCCGATCCAAGGCGCCTTTCAAAAGATGAGCCGACTGGTGCGGGACCTGTCCAAAAAAGCCGGCAAAAACATCCAGTTGATCACCACCGGCGAAGAGACCGAGCTGGATCGTAACATTGTCGATAAGATCACCGACCCGCTGGTGCACATGATGCGCAACTCCGTCGATCACGGCGTCGAACCCCCCGGCGAACGCACGCAAAACGGCAAATCCCCGCAAGGTAAAATTCGCTTGAGCGCCTACCATCAGGCAGGAAATATCGTTATTGAAATCCAAGACGACGGGCGAGGCCTGCGGCGCGAAAAGCTCATCCAAAAAGCCGTCGAAAAAGGGCTGATCTCCGACCATCAGGAACTCAGCGACGACGAGGCCTTCCGGCTCATCTTTCAGGCCGGGTTTTCGACAGCCGAGAAAATCTCGGATGTCTCCGGCCGCGGCGTCGGGATGGATGTCGTCCGCAAAAACATTGAAAGCCTCGGCGGCAAAATCGATATTCAAAGCGTCCCCAATAAAGGCACCACCTTTATCATCCGCCTGCCTCTGACACTGGCGATTATCGACGGCCAGATCGTGACTGTCGGCAATCAGCGGTACATCATCCCGATCAACGCCATTGTCGGCAGCGTACGCCCGACACCGGAACAAATTTCAACCATTCAGGGAAAAGGCGAAATGGCCCATGTCCGCGGCGACCTGCTCCGCTTGATTCGGATGAGCCGTTTGTTCGGCGTCAGCGGCGCCATCGAAAATCCAACCGACGGCCTGCTGGTTATCGTCGAAGAAGGCGGCAGAAAATGCGCCTTGCTTGTCGATGATCTCATTGGCCAGCAGCAGGTGGTCATCAAGAATCTTTCCGGCATGGGCAAGATCAAAGGCGTCTCCGGCGGCGCTATCATGGGCGACGGACGCATCAGTCTGATTCTCGACATTCCGGGCCTTATCGACCCCTCCGGAGCCGGTTTGAATTGAGGAAACCGATATGTTTAATGCCATTGCAATTGACGATAAACTGACGCTGACCGATGCCGAATTCGAGCAAATCAGCGATAGGGTCTATGACCACTGCGGCATCAATCTGCACGACGGTAAAAAGGAGCTGGTGCGGGCACGGCTGGCCAAGATTATCCGACAGGGACGTTTTGACAGCTTCTCTCAGTATATGGAGCATGTCGCCGCCGATGCCTCCGGGCAGGCGTTTTCCGACCTGATCGACTCACTCAGCACCAATCTGACCAGCTTCTTTCGAGAATCGATTCACTTTGATTATCTGGCCCGCAGTTATCTGCCGGAACTGGTTGCCCACAAACAACGCAGCGGCCAACTCCGTCTCCGCGCCTGGAGTGCGGGCTGTTCGTCCGGCGAGGAACCCTATACCATCGCCATCACCCTGCTGGAATCGCTGCCCGACCGTGCCCGCTGGGATATCAAATTACTGGCGACGGATATTTCCACACGGATTCTCAAACGTGCCCGGGAGGGGATTTATGAACGCGAACGCATCGAGCCGGTTCCACCGGCATTGAAAAACCGGTATCTGACGATGCGCACCCAAAACGGTCAAAAACAATTTGAGGTGGCCTCGACCCTGCGAAACATCATCACCTTTAAATATCTCAATCTGATGCAGGAATGGCCCTTCCGCGGGCCGTTTGATTTTATCTTCTGCCGGAATGTGATGATTTATTTTGACAAACCCACCCAGCAGCGTCTGATCGACCGTTTTTGGAAAGTGCTGGCGCCGGGCGGGGTGTTGTTTACCGGACACTCCGAATCGCTGACCGGTATCCGCCATCAATTTCAATATGTGCAGCCTACGATCTACAGGAAGCGATAGCGATGCAAACGAAACGAAACATTGTGGTGCAGGTCTCCGATGCCCGTATCTCGCGGGACAAAGACACCGTGCTGGTGACTTACTCGCTCGGTTCCTGCATTGCGGTCACGCTGTATGATCCGGCGCTGGCCGTCGGCGGTATGATACATTATCAGCTTCCGGATTCCAAAATGGACGAGGATCGCGCCCGCCGTGACCCGTTTATGTTTGCCGATTCCGGCCTGCATGTCTTGATCAACAAAATGCTGGAGATGGGCGCCAACAAAAAACACATGACCATCCACGCCGCCGGCGGCGCCGCCATGGCCACCGGGCCGAAAGGATTTGACATCGGCAAACGCAATTTTCTGTCGCTGCGAAAGGTGCTCTGGCAATACGGCATTATGATGAACAGCCACGATGTCGGCGGCGGCAACCCACGCAATATGTATCTCGACATCGAAACCGGAACGGTGCTGGTCAAGTCCAACGGCGTCGAAAAGAAACTCTAAGGAGTAGTTGCAATGACACTGACCGCTGCCGCAGTTGTGAAGGTGCTGATCGTCGATGATTCGGCCATCGTACGCAAGATTTTGACCCAGGAACTGGGGCGCCAAGGCGGCATAGAGGTCGTCGGTACAGCGCCCGACCCGTTCATCGCACGCGATAAAATCCTCCGCCTCGAACCGGATGTGCTGGTGCTGGATGTGGAAATGCCCAAAATGGACGGCATCACCTTTCTGAAGAAAATTATGACCCATCGCCCGATGCCCGTCATCATCTTCAGCTCGCTGACCCCCAAAGGCAGCAAGACCGCCATCGAAGCCCTGGCCTCCGGCGCCGTCGAAGTCATCGGTAAACCCGGCCCGTCCTACAGCGTCGGTGACGCCTGCCAGGCCCTGACCGGGACCATCCGATCGATCTCGCGCAACCCCGCGGCCTATCGTACCGCCCCGACGCCCCGAACCTCCGAGCCGGTTGCGACGACGGAACGCAGCAATCTGGTCGAAACCACCCACAAAATCCTTGCCATCGGCGCCTCGACCGGCGGCGTCCAGGCCCTGACCTGTGTCCTGTCCGCGCTGCCCGCCAACACCCCCGGCACGCTGGTCGTTCAGCACATGCCCGCCCTCTTCACCAAATCCTTCGCCGAACGGCTTAACAACGAATGCGCCGTCCACGTCAAGGAAGCCGAAGACGGCGACCGCGTCCTGCCCGGCCACGTCCTGATCGCCCCCGGCGGCTATCACATGCTGCTCCAGCGATCCGGGGCGACGTACTACGTCGCTGTCAAAGACGGCCCGGCCGTCTGCCGCCAAAAGCCCAGCGTCGAAGTGATGTTCAACTCCGTCGCCAAATTCGCCGGCGCCAATGCCGTTGGTGCCATCCTGACCGGCATGGGCGATGACGGCGCCGAAGGCCTGCTGGCCATGCGAAACGCCGGCGCCCGTACCCTCGCACAGGATGAGGAAAGCTGCGTCGTTTTCGGAATGCCCAAAGAGGCGATCAAAAAAGGGGCCGCCGAAGTCATCCTCCCCCTCCACAAAGTCGCCCACTCCCTCATCCAACTTGCGCATTCGTAAATCCTGAATCGTGTAACTTTGATAGTCTGCGGTCATGGCAGTTTTATGCCCAAGGTATCTCCGAACTCACGTTGGACTTGCTGTGGTTTTGGGGGCTTGTTGTTTCTTGACGAAGGTACGGGGGATTTGCTCTTCTCAGCTCTTTTTTCAGGCCGTTTTTCTTTGGTTTCCGGCAACCGCTCTTTTTTCATGCTGAGAGCGATGCGTTTTCGAGGGATGTCAATCTCAAGCACCCGGACGGTGACGTTCTGATGCACCTTGACCACATCGGCAGGGTCTTTGACAAACCGGTCGGCCATCTCGCTGATATGCACCAGGCCGTCCTGATGCACCCCGATATCCACAAAGGCCCCGAAGGCGGTAATATTGGTTACGATGCCCGGCAGTTCCATCCCGATTTCCAGGTCGGTCATTTCGTGGATACCTTCGGCAAAGCTGAACGTCTCGAACTTTTCGCGCGGATCGCGCCCGGGCTTGCTCAGCTCAGATTTGATATCCATCAGGGTCGGCATCCCCACGGTCTCGGTCACGTATTTTTGAAAGTCAATTTTTTCCCGAAGCGGTGCGTTGTGTATCAAGTCGGCCACCGAACAGCCCAGATCGTCGGCCATTTGATGGACGACGGGATAGCTTTCGGGGTGGACGGCGCTGGCGTCCAGCGGATTTTCGGCATTGCGAACCCGCAGAAACCCCGCGCATTGCTCAAACGTTTTCTCGCCCAGCCCCGGAACACCCTTGATGCTTTGTCGGGAGGCGAACGGGCCGTTTTGGTCGCGGAAGGTGACAATGCTTTCAGCAAGCCGCGGCCCGACGCCGGAGACGTAGGTTAACAACTGCCGGCTGGCCGTGTTGACCTCCACGCCGACGGCATTGACGCAACTGATGACCGTATCGTCGAGGCTGCGTTTGAGCATGGGCTGGTCCACATCGTGCTGATACTGTCCGACGCCGATGGATTTGGGGTCGATCTTGACCAGTTCCGCCAAGGGATCCATCAGCCGCCGTCCGATGGATACGGCGCCGCGAACGGTGATATCCTTGTCGGGAAATTCCTCACGCGCGGCCTCCGAGGCGGAATAGACACTGGCCCCGCTTTCATTGACCATGACCACCGGAATCGCGGCGGGCAGGCCGATGCTCTGGACAAACGCCTCGGTCTCCCGGCTGGCGGTGCCGTTGCCGATGGCGATGGCCTCGATGTTGAATTTGTCACACCAGGCCAGTACCTTTAAGCCCTCACGCCGGGCGGCGTCGGGAGACATCAGCGGAAATATCGCATCATGATACAGCAGGCGTCCCTGCCGATCCAGGCAGACCACCTTGCAGCCCGTCCGAAAGGCGGGGTCTATCGCAAGGATGCTTTTTTGGCCCAGCGGCGAGCTGAGCAAAAGCTGCCGCAGATTTTCGGCAAAGACCTTAATCGCCGCTTCGTCTGCCCTGATCTTGCTTTCCATGCGTATCTCCGTTTCCATAGAAAGGGAGATCAGCCGTTTGAAGCTGTCCCTAATCGCCGCCTTGACCTGTTCGGCTGCGGCGTTGTCGCGCTTGACGAACAGCGCGTTCAGACACTCAACGGCACGCTCCTCATCGACGACCACACGCAGGATCAGCAGCTTTTCCTTGGCGCCCCGCCGCATCGCCAGCACCCGGTGCGAGGGCGCCTTGGCCACCGGCTCACTCCAGTCAAAGTAATCTTTGTATTTGGCCGCTTCCTCTTCCTTGCCGGCAATGACGCTGCACTCAAACAGTGCCGTGTTTTGATACAACGCCCGGATTTGCGTCCGCGCCTCCTGATCCTCACTAATCCACTCGGCGATGATGTCCCGCGCCCCAGCCAAGGCGTCCTCGACCGTGTGGACCTCCTTTTCCGGATTCACAAAACTCTTCGCCTCAAGAGCCGGGTCGCATTCGCCCTGCTCAAACAGGAGCTTTGCAAGCGGCTCAAGCCCCTTCTCTTTGGCCATGGTCGCCCGTGTGCGGCGCTTGGGGCGGTACGGCAGGTAAATATCCTCAAGAACGGTCATGGTCTCGGCCGCCATAATCTTTGCTTTAAGTTCCGGTGTCAGCTTCTCCAACTTTTCCAGCGATTCGAGAATCGCCTCCCGTCGTTTGTCCAGTTCGGCCAGTTGTTCGAGCCGGTCGCGAATCGCGGTAATCGCCACTTCATCAAGACTGCCGGTCGCCTCTTTGCGGTAACGGGCGATAAACGGCACGGTGGCATTTTCGTTCAGCAGCAGAGCCGTCGCCATCACCTGCTTATGCTGGATATTCAGTTCCTGTGCTATCGTTTGCAGATATTTTTCTTCCATGATTCCTGTCTCTGTCGCCATCATACGCATTGATTGATATTGTTGTCGATAAACCTAAAATTATACCGTAAAAGCGACAGCAACGCAACGAGTTCTTCTATGCCGTATGCCGCCGGAAAGACCACTCGCGATATCCGAAATGCAACTGGAAATTTTCTCAAATCTTTATTGACATTGACCGGCTTGTGAATACACTTTATGTGTGTTTTTGAAAAGATTTTGCCGCTGAGTTTACATTGGGAAAAATCGTGCCATAGTACCGGATAAATTGGATAGTGTTTGGGTCCCCCATGCTCACGGCCCCGAGCGCCCCCGCTTTAAGACAACCTTCAATACGAAAGGACTCACATTGGAAGATAAGATCGTTGAATATCTGGCTACCTATGGACTTCAGGTGCTTGCAGCCGTCATTATTATTGTGGTCGGGCGATGGGTTGCCCGGCTCGTCACCAACATGGTCGGCCGGCTGATGCGGCGGTCACATGTTGAAGAGACGCTGACCAAATTTGTGGAGAACCTTTGTTTTATCGGCTTGTTGACGTTTGTCATCATCGCCGCATTAAACACATTAGGCATCGAAACCGCCTCGCTGGCAGTGGTCATTGGTGCGGCGGGCCTGGCCATCGGCTTAGCCTTACAAGGATCGCTGGCCAATTTCGCCGCCGGTGTGATACTTATCATTTTTAAGCCGTTCAAAGTCGGCGATTATATCGAGGCCGGGGGAAAGGCCGGGTCGGTGCAGGAGATTCAAATCTTTAATACGATTCTCAACTCGCCGGACAATATCCGCATCATTATCCCCAACAGCCAGGTAACCGGTTCAAGCATCAGCAATTACACTACCACCGGCAAGCGACGGCTGGATTTGGTGGTGCGCGTTTCGTATGAGTCCGACCTGAAACAAGCCAAGCAGCTCCTGCAGGAGATTGTTGGCGCTGACAGCCGCGTTTTGCCGGAACCGGCGCCCACGGTTGCAGTTGCGGAACTGGGCGACAGCAGTGTGAATTTTGTGGTACGGCCGTGGGTCAATACCGGCGACTACTGGGACTTGAAATTCGACCTGACCGAGAAGATCAAGCTGACCTTTGACGAAAACGATATTTCGATTCCGTACCCCCAACACACGGTTCACATGGCTGCGCCGCAATCGTGATAACGCAATCACATGATGTCATCAGAGCGGCATGTATGCGTGTGATGCGGGCTGGGCACGACCCCCCAATGAAAAACGTCGGTACTATTTTCCTGGTTTTGCAGGGAAAGAACCGCCTATAAGAGAACTTCTGTTTTTGAGAAATTATTTAACGAAAGGATTGACAATGAAATTCACAAGTGTCTGTATTATCGGGTTGCTTCTGTCTTGCGTATTGCCGGCGGTCGGCGGACAAGTGGTATTGGTCAATGGTGACACGTTGACCGGAACGATCGACAGCATTGTCGGCGGCAAATTACAGCTTCGTTCACCGCTGCTGGGGACCGTCGAGATCGATATGATTCACGTGGACTCGGTAACCAGCGACGAACTGGTGACGGTCGTGTTGTCCGATGGGCGCAGTGTTGTACGTCGGCTGCGAGCCGCTGCGCCGCGTACGGCGCAATTGCAGGACGACGCCGGCCACGTCGATCTGGATGTTGCATTGGATGAAATTGATGCAATCAACCCGCCGCCGAAGCCCGAACCCCAATGGACCGGCAGCATCACCGGCAGCGTTACCTCCATTCACGGCAATACGCGTTCGCAATCGATTCAAGCCAGCGTTTCCGTTTCCAAACGTACCGAGACAGATCGCACCTCCGCGGGCGCCGACTACGGACGCGCCACACGGCGTAATGACTCAACCGGCAAAGACGATACGACCGAGGACTGGTGGCGGCTCCGCGCCAAATATGACCGCTTCTTCAGCGAAAAATTTTACGGCTATATCGAAGGCCGTTACGCCGTCGATAAGGTCGCCGATCTGGACCGCCGTATTATCGGCGGCGCCGGCGTCGGGTATCAGTGGATTGAATCCGAACGGATGAATTTCTCGACCGAGGCGGGTGCAGCCTATATTTCCGAAAAATATAAAAACGACGGCACCGACGACCGTATCACCGCACAGCTCGGCTACCACTTTGATACGCAGCTCAACAGCATTCTGACATTCAATCACGATTTGTCGTATTTTCCGAGTACCGAGACATTTTCAGACTATTATCTGACCACGACGTTTGAATTGCGGGCACGGCTGACGGAAAAAATGTATACCAGCTTCAGAACGATCTTTGACTACGACGCCACCCCGGCGCCGGACAAAACCAGCACGGACATCAGGCATATTCTGGGCGTCGGCTGGGACTTTTAATAATATAAATGAAAACGCTGACCAAAGAAATCTGGGTTGATATCCCGCAGCGGCGGGCGATTGTGTCCATTCACAACGAAGTTGAGCGGCTGGTCGCGGAAAGCGGCGTCAAAGACGGCCTTGTGCTTGTCAATGCGATGCACATCACCGCCTCGGTCTTCATCAACGACCACGAATCCGGCCTGCATCACGATTATGAAGTCTGGCTGGAAAAGCTCGCCCCCGAAAAGCCGTATGAGCAGTACCGTCACAACGGCTACGAAGACAATGCCGACGCCCACTTGAAGCGGCAGGTCATGGGCCGTGAGGTCGTAGTCGCCATCACCGACGGTCAATTGCACCTTGGCCCGTGGGAGCATATCTTCTATTATGAATTTGACGGCCGCCGAAAAAAACGTTTGCTCGTAAAGATCATTGGTGAATGAAGCCCCCTCAAGTAAGGGTATTTCCAATAACTGGATAGAGAAGCACCTTTGAGCCAGGTAGGGTAGTCTATTTCGCCAAATAAGAGTTGAATTCCGGCTCCAAATCCGTTTTAATAGGGGAAAACTTATGAATCCCCAATGAAGGGTAAGTGATGATTAAGCAATTTTTCTCGAAGATGTGCGGGCGCGGCGACAAATCCTCTTCCGGCAGTGTTTTAATTAAGGATTACTCGCCTGACAGCCCGGCCGGCGACCATAGCGCGGTCGTCCCGCTGCGCGGATCAAAGGGAGGGCCAGAAAACGCGGTCGCCCGCAAAAAAGAGCCTATGGAGCAGTTCACCGAATCCGTAAACCAACTGGTCGAAAAGCTCGAGAAAATAAACGACAATCTAAGTCGCCAAGCACTGCAAAATGAGCGACTTGTCCAGAAGCTGGACGAGCTGCCGACTCTCCTGTCCCCCGTGCCGGACGCCGTGAACCAACAGCGGCAGGCCCTGTACCACATGGCCGAGCAACTCAAGCGGAAAATCGAGCAGGATGAGGCCTTGACGCATCTTCTGGCCAAATTGCCCGAACAGACCGAACGCCAAACCGAATCACTGGAGGCGATTGAAGATCGGCTCTCGAAGGCGGCGGATGCGGATGTCAAAATGTCCGAAACCTTTGAGCGGGTCACCGAAAGTCTGGGCAAACTCGACGCCGACACCGCCAGCCAAGCGGAGTGGCTTCAAAAAATGAGCCGCACGTTTGCCGACAATGAAAAACTGGTGAAAGACACCCTGGCCGCGCAGCAGCGGCGGTTTTTCACGGTCTTTTTCGTCTCGGTTGTGATTTCATTGGCGGCGATAGCAGGACTGGTCGTTGCCCTGATGAACCTGCTTGGCAAGCAACAATAACCACCGATTGGCGAAATGATACCGCCATCTCGGTTTCATCAAAAAAAACCGGTTCTGTGATGATATTTCACAGAACCGGTTCTATGTTAAACTTTCGTTTAAAAATCTATTGCATCACTGCATTCCGAAGCTGCGGGATGCAATTTTCTGCATATCGGCCCCGGCGTCAATCGGCGCCAGCCGCACCGCCCAGTGGTATGTACTGTTGGACTGCAGTGTGTATTGACGGTGCGGACGAGCGCCCCAACTGTTGTCGCCGCCGACGCCGGTCTGGTCAAAATCGATATTGACAGTGATATTTTCCCGGCTGGGGAGTTCGTGAATGTGCCGCGCCCGTTCCAGGTCGGCCATCGTATAAGGCCAGGCGCTGGCATTAATCACTGCCTCTCCGACGGCCATTAAGCCCATGCCCCGATTATTCGTCCAGGCCACCCAGCGGACATCGCTTTTGTTGCCGTTTTCCTGCGGACGGACATAGACATGCTCCGGTTTATATACGTCTTCCTTATACACGCCGACGGCTGCGCCGGTTTTCCGGTCCTTATAGGATTCCCACGGACCGCGGCCGTACCACGTCATGGTGTTGAACCGACCGGGCATCTCGACCTGCATCCCGATACGCGGAATTTCGGAGAGATTTCCGCCGGGCGTCAGCGTCTGTTCCAGCCGCACATCCCCGGAGCCCCAGATCGTATAGACGGTTTCGAGCGTCGTATCACCGGCGGCCAGCTTGTCGTTGACTGTAACCCGGACGGCTGTGTCGTTCAGTTGTACCGCCTTGACCTCAAGGGTTTGGCGGTCGGGGCCGGCATTTTTCCAGACCCCGCAGCGACTGGGCATTCGGTTGCCGTTGTCATTGTCAGTCGGCACGCGCCAGTAGTTCGGCGTCAGTTCAGAGGCCAGCAGTGCCGTACCCTTATAGACATACGAATTGATCGCGCCGGATTGCTTGTTGAACCCGACGGTGAAATCTTTGCCGGTTACAGTAATCGTCCGACCGTCGTCTTCAAGCTTAACCTCAGACATCGCCACCGGGCCCGTGGCAGCATCCGAATCGCCGAATGGCAGCACAAATTGATCCCACGCCACGACATGTCCCTTTTTGGCCCACAACTGATCTTGGCGAAGGGCAAAACTGACGTTGAGATGATACTCTCCGCTGTCCTGCGGCTTTCGGAAAGGAATCGTGACTGTTTGTGTTTGCTGCGGCTCAACGCGTAAGGCATCCAATGAACCGGACTGGACCACCCGCCCGTTTCGCGTCACTTCCCACCGCGCGTCCACAAAATCCAGCGAGGCAAAAAAGTATTTGTTTTCGATTTTGACCCTGCCGACAGCCAGATCATCGGCATGTACTTTGATGTTCTGATAGACCTTCTTGACTTCAAGCAGATGGGGATTGGGCTTGCGGTCCGGCTGTACCAGTCCATTGCAGCAGAAGTTTCCGTCGGTCGGTTGATCTCCAAAATCACCGCCATAGGCCCAGAACCAGGGCTTTTCAGGTTTCTGCTCAACAGTCTTTGCCGTGGCGAAATCTATCCAGAAAACAGCGTCGGCGCTCCGTGCGGCCTGCGGCCGGTTAAGGCGTTCCGCAGGCAGAACCGTGTTGTAAATACGGGCCTTGCTGATCAGCCCGCTGAATGTACGATTTGTGGCTTCGGAGTTGGTGCCCACCGCGACCGGATAGGTTGAATCGGCAATGGATCCGGTGTGGGAATGGCGAGCGGCCGGCTGTCCGTTGATATACAGGATCAGCGTACTGCCATCGTAGGTCCCTGCCAGATGCGTCCATTCGGTGTAGGCCCGCTCAGGCAGAGCCGTCCGGGCCGTAATCCAGGTGCCGTCATAGATGACAAATTCCGCCTCGCGGTTGTTGTTGATCAGCTTGAGCAGATATTGGCTGTCCCCCTTGCCGACAATCGGCCCGTGTTCGCCGCCGGTCCGGGTAGGCCATACCCAGGCTTCCAGCGTCACTGCCTTGCCGGTGATATTGTGGCTCGGCGCGGCGTCAAACGTCACCGAACCCTGGAGGGCTTTGACGCCCGCCTGTCCGGTTTCGATTTTACCGTTCATGCGTCCGCTGACATCGGCGGCGCTTTCGCGGAGGCTGAAAGTTGACTCGACTTTCTTTCGGATTCCCTGATCCACCCAGTCCCAAATGCACCCGCCCTGCAAGTGTTTGTAGGTTTCAATCGCATCCCAATAGTCTTGCAGGTTGCCGACGCTGTTGCCCATGGCGTGTGCGTATTCGCACAGAATCAGCGGACGGGTCAGCTCCCGCCGTCCATAGCGGACAAGGTGATCGATGCCGGCGTACATCGGGCAGACAATGTCCGTATGCGGACGCTCACCGGCCTGTTCGTAATGCACCGGCCGCGACGGGTCGCGCTCTTTGATCCAGGCACTGCCGGCTTCAAAGTTAATGCCGTCACCGGCCTCGTTGCCCATCGACCAGATAATCACCGAGGGATGGTTCTTGTCACGTTCCACCACCGCCTCAATGCGTGCCAGATGCGCCATTTTCCAATTGGGTTTTTTGGCCAGCGAATCGTTGCCGTAACCCATCCCATGCGATTCAATGTTGGCTTCGTCAATAACGTACAGGCCGTATTCGTCGCACAGCTCGTAAAATTCCGGCATGGTCGGGTAATGTGATGTGCGCACCGTGTTGATGTTATGCTGCTTCATCAGCACAATGTCCTGAATCATCGACTCGCGCGAGATGACGTGGCCGGTGTCCGGATCATGCTCGTGGCGATTGACCCCTTTGACATAAATGGGCTGGCCGTTGACCAGCAACTGGCCGCCCTTGATCTCGACCTTGCGAAAGCCCATTCGCGAGGACAAATATTCGAGCGTTCTGCCCCGGGAGTCGTTGAGGGTCAGCACGAGCGTATAGAGATTGGGCATTTCGGCGGACCATTTGGCGGGGTTGGAAACGACTACCGTTTGGCTGACGACGGCGTTGGCGCCGACTGCGGCCGAGGCGGTTTCAAAGGGAATCTGTGCGACTCGTCTGCCGCGGGCGTCCAGCAGTTCGCCGGACAACGTGTAACCTGCGGCATCCTCAGTGAAATTAAAGACTTCCGCCTCTATCGTCAGGGCCGCATTTTGATATTGTTCATCCAGATCGGTCTTGACGAAGAAGTCGCGGACGCGAACCGGCGCCGTCGAATACAGATAGACATTGCGGAAAATCCCGCTCAGCCGCCAAAAGTCCTGGTCTTCCAGATACGATCCGTCGCAGTACTGATAGACTTCCGCGGCAAGGACATTCTGTCCGCTCTTGAGGTATTTTGTGATATTGAATTCCGCCGGCGTTCGGCTGTCTTGGCTGTAGCCGACCTTTTCGCCATTGATCCACAAATAAAATGCCGAGTCCACGCCGTCAAAGACGATAAAAACCTGACGATCTTGCCAGTTGTTCGGCACCGTAAAGGTGTGCCGGTAGGAGCCGACCTGGTTGCGGACGTTATAATTGGTAAAGTGGCCCGGCGGGGTGCCCATTACGCGGGGCGGATCTTGGCGGAACGGGTAGGTGACATTGACATACAGCGGCGCACCGTAGCCCTGCATCTGCCAGTTGCTCGGCACAGGAATCGTATCCCATGCGCGAACGTCATAATCGGGCTTATAGAAGTCTGTCGGACGACTATCGGGATCGGGCGACCAGTGAAATTTCCAATCGCCGTTGAGCACCTGCGCATTCGGTGATGACAGCCGCTCGCCGCGGATCGCGTTTTGTCTGTTTGAATAAGGCATAGCGGTACTGCGGGGCGATTCTTTATTGATGCCGACGACCTGCTCGTTTTCCCAGTCGGGCACGGCCGCATTGAGGGTGGAAATAGCCACCGCCAGAAGCCCCGCCAACACCAAAAGTACTATTCCTTGTTTCTTCATTTGACGCTCTCCCGAAAAAATTAATGTTCTGATGATTGAAGCAGGGATTCTAACCGTTTTGCCTGTGTCATACAAGCACGACTTAATAAATTTTGGAAAATTAGTCTCTTAACACCAAGCGAACCCGTTGACCCTTTTTGAGCTTGGCTGCGTCAGGAAGACTGCCGATATCCACCATAAAATAACGCTCGCAGCGACCTTTGGGCGGCCGAATGTGTTCGACGATGACTTCGACGGTTTGACCGAGAAATTGTCGCCGAAATTGTATCTGTAATTGTTGATCGAGGGCATGCAGACGATCCGAGCGGTCGCGTATGACGGCGGCGGGGACTTTTGGCTCCAGCAGGGCCGCGGGGGTGTTTTTTCGCACGCTGAAGCTGAACGAGTGGATTTTGGAAAACTCAACCCGACGTGAAATGTCCAGTGTTTGCTCGAAATCTTCCTCGGTTTCGCCGGGGAAACCGACAATGATGTCCGTCGTAATGGCGGGACGGTCGAGAACACTTTTTGCACGATCGACTACATCCATAAATTGCCCTATTGTGTATTGACGGGCCATCCGTTTGAGAATTCGACCTGAGCCGGACTGGAGCGGCAGGTGCAAGTGCGGCATCAGGGTCGGATACTGCTTGAAAACCTCTAAAAGTCGCTCGGTTACATCCGAAGGCTCCAGCGAACTCAGCCTTAGACGAGCCAACCCCGGCAACGCAGCCACTTGAGCGACCATTTCGGCCAGACTGTCCCTGTAAGCCGGGTCCCATCGCTTGCGTCGAGCGGTGGTCTGGCCGTAGGCCCCCAGGAAAATACCTGTCAAAACGATCTCATTATGCCCGGCTGCGATAAGATCGCGAGCCTCCTGAAGAATATTTTTTACATCCTTGCTGCAAACCTTCGTGCGGATTTTGGGTATAATACAATAGGTGCAGTAGGCATCACAGCCGTCTTGGACTTTCAGGAAAGCACGAGAGCGACCGGCGTAGGACTTCAGCAAGGGCAAACTTTCAGGGTCAGTGCTATCAGTGGACTGTATGTTTTCGGTTTTATGCTTGATTTTACAGGATAGGGATGGTTTACTATGGTTTTGTGTTCGGCAGTCGGTATTGTGGCTGGATAGTATCTGATTCAAGGTCGCCGAAAAATGTGTTTTATCCGTGATGATTAGGCAGTTATCGTCGAGGTCGTTCAGTTCGTCCATTTGGCCGATGGGCAGGCAGCCGGTAACGATTAGGGGTGCGTGTGGATTTTTGGCCGTCGCTTGGCGGATGGCGCGGCGGCTTTTGGACGAGGCAATATGGGTGACGCAACAAGTGTTCACCACAACAATATCGGCAGGCTCGCCGGAGCGGGCAGGCGTAAGCCCGGCCTGCTCAAAAACGTGGCCTATTTGCTGGCTTTCGTATTGGTTGACTTTACAGCCAAGCGTTTTTAACGCAAATGTTTTCATGATGGTTACTATAACGAAAAACCGGTCCGAGAGAAGCGTTTTTTGAAAAACCGGCATATGGTCTGATGGATTAATTAACAGGAGTACAAAGCGATGGCAGCAACACGAGGTGTCTGGGCCATAGACATAGGGTCGAATGCATTAAAGGCGCTCCGCATGCGGGAAGGCGAGCAAGGCCTTGAAGTAATCGGATTTGATTATATTGAGCACAGCCAAATCCTGTCGTCCGGCGAAGTAGACACGGTGGAAAAGGAACGGATCATTGTTGAGACACTTCAGAAGTTTCTGGCTCAAAATGATTTGACCAAAGAAGAAGCGGCCATTTCAATCGCCGGCCAAAACAGCTTTGCCCGCTTTATTAAACTGCCCCCCGTTGAAACCAAAAAAATACCTGAAATTGTCCAGTTTGAAGCGGTTCAGCAAATCCCCTTTGACATTAACGAAGTGGAATGGGACTGGCAACTGATGGAAAACCCGGACAGCCCCGATACGGAAGTGGGGATTTTTGCGATCAAAAATGAGCTGATCGCCGAAGTGATGGATCACTTTACCCACGAGAACCTGCGTGTCTCCTGTGTCCAGATCGCCCCGATGGCTCTCTACAACTACGCCTGTTACGACCGCACAGAAATCAATGATTCGCCGAACAAAGCGGTTGTCATCCTTGATATGGGTGCGGAAAACACAACTTTGGTGGTGTGTACGCGCGATACGGTGTGGCAGCGCAGCATCCGCATCGGCGGCAATGCATTTACGCAGGCCATCGCCGATGCCTTTAAACTGCGTTTCCAGAAAGCTGAAAAACTCAAACGCTCCGCCCCGGTCAGTAAATATATGCGCCAAATCTATACGGCCATGAAGCCGGTTTATACGGAGTTGGGCGGCGAATTGCAGCGGAGTCTGGGCTTTTACAGCAGCAGCGCCCAAGGCCGTGACAAAACATTTACCCATTTGATCGCCACCGGCGGCGGGATGAAACTGCAGGGATTGGCCAAATATCTACAGCAGACGCTGGGGATCACGGTCGTCAAACCCGATGCCTTTGAACGGCTCACCCTGTCGTCGGATATCTCAACCGCCAAATTCCACGAAAATGTATCCGACTTCCCGATTGCCTATGGGCTGGGCGTGCAGTTGTTCAAACAAGCCAAGATACAGACCAATCTGCTGCCGCGCAAAATCGCTCGCGCGATGGCCTGGACACGCAAAGCACGGATTTTTACTGCTGCCGCAAGCATCCTCGTGTTTGTGATGTTGCTGTCGCTGGGACGTGCGTTTCGGGATTTAAGCCAGTACAACAGGCATTCCTCCGTTCGCGTCGAGGTCGCCTCCATCATCGGACAGGTACAGCAGATCCAACGGGAGGTCTCCTCCGAGGAGGCTCGCAAGGCCCCGTTACTGGATAAGGTCAAAATGCACAAAGACGTTTTCGCATTTCGGGATATTGTGCCGCGGTTAAATGAGACGATCCTTGCCTGCTTACCGAACGCCGACAATACTCCCGAACAATCTGCGTTGTTCGACGCCTTTCGAAGAGGCGACGCGGTAACGGTGATGAACACTCCGCGGAAAGAACGTAAGCAGTTGTTTATAACGCGGCTGATGATCGAGCCGGCACAGGATGTGTCCGTCGCCCCGTTCCCGCAAACAGAAACGCGCAGAGGCGATTACTACCGTCCCCCAACTGCGACGGTCAGGCCGCCGGCCGGATCGAGTCCCCCAGTACAATCGATGGTGGAAAGCGGTATGGGCGGAATGGAGACCCAGGAAATAGAAAACAAAACCGGGTTTGTTCTGCTGATTGAGGGCTACAGCCCTTATGAAAGCATTGCCGAACTGCTGGATCCGCCCGGCGTCAGCGGCGACATGACACGATGGGGCCTGGTAACCCGGCTTGAGAATCTCAGTAAGGTGATCCCCGGGAGCCCGTTCGCGTTGTATAAGAAAGGCGAAATTACACACTTTAAGGTTGAATGGGGCCGGGTCGATCCAGCCTCAACGAACATGCCGGCCGGCATCGGTATCGCCAAAGAAATCGAACGCGTCCCCCGAGAACTGGTTCAGCCCGGCGCAGGCCAGAGGGCGCCGACGATGCCGATGGGGCCAACGATGCCGACGGGGCCGACGATGCCGACGGGGCCAACAATGCCGACGGGGCCAACGATGCCGATCAGACCCGGCATGAGAGGGGGTGGCGCTGTACCCGAACGTATTTTCACTGAGCTGGTGCTGGTCGATCCGATGACGCAGGAAGAAATCAGCCGAACCTATGATATCATCTTACAGGACGACATCCGCCGAAACCCCGAACTGACCGACCGAGACCTGGGACGGGTCAAACTGACTCCTCTCGGCACCGAACAATATATTGAACGGGATCATTGGTTTCGGATACAGTTGAAGTTTATCTGGAAAGACGCCCCGACCCCTGTCGCAACCGACGACGGAATGATGGGCAGAAGTACCTTTTAACGGCGACTAATCGTCATTGAACCAAAGCAGAAGTTCGAACTGCAACGGAGAACAGAATGGGATTTATTAAAAATTTTATAAAGAAATACGCAGCGTTGCTGCCGCCGATGGGCTTGTTGGTTTTTGCCGTGCTTTTACTGCTGCCGACACTGTGGATCGGCAGCAAAGTGCGCGCCCAGATGGATAACAGCGTTCGCCAGGCAAAGACGATTCAGGGGTTGTCCGCCAACGTGCCGTCGCGAAATACGCCGCCTCTGGTTAAGGCCTATATGGATCGCCTTGAAAATGAAGTGACACTGATCGATGACCTTGTCCGCCAAAGCAGCCAGCGTGAATTGATCGCCTGGAACATCTTCCCGGAGCCGAAAGACACGTCGTCGCAAGTCTATTTGGAATACGGCAGGAACTATAACCGAGCGATCGAGACTATGTTTCAAACGCTAAACGCACTGGACGCCCCCAGCGAAACAGAGATCCGCCAACGTACCGGCACGATGACGCGCCCCGTTGTCGGCGGCGGTATGATCAACCGCCCCGCAACGGCACGCCGGGCGGGGACACTGGATCCGATGATTGACGCCTTGTGCATTGCCCGTGCGGAAAGCATTTCGGTTTATGCAAGCCCCACGGCCTTTGCGTGGTATGACTTCTGGAACAATTATACCTTTGAGGGAAAGACGACCGCCCTTCAGGACTGCTGGAATTCTCAGATCGCCTTGTGGATCTATAACGACATCGCCAAAACCATTCAGGCAATGAATACCGGATCCACCCGCGTCGCGACGTCGCCGGTCAAACGGATATTGGGCGTCAGTTTCAGCGGACCGGTAGCGACCGGAGACAGCCGGCGCCCCGCCGGCGGCGTGACGAGTGAAACTGCAACACGCCGAGATACCGGACGCGACAACCCCAATTATGTGACGGCAACGTCGCCGAGTGTGTTCGTTCAGCCGCTTCCCTGGACCGGCAGAATCGGCGGCACTGACTATGATGTTGTGCATTTCGCGGTGTCGGTCATTATTGACAATCGTCACGTCTTGAGTTTTATGCAGGAGTTATGCAGCGAAAAAGAACATACGTTCCGTGAAGACTTCCAGGAAGATGGACGCGTCATCGCATCTCGCCATAATCAGATTACGATCCTTGAAAGCGCTGCCAGTGCCGTCGAAAAAGATAACCCCGACCATGAACTGTACCGCTATGGCGATGGAGCGGTGATGCGGCTGGACTTGGTGGGCGAGTACCTGTTAGATCGAAAAGGTTATGACGCCATCAAGCCGGACCCGATCAAAGAGTCGCTGGGGCAATTGGAAACCCAGCCCGGTACGCCGGGAGCGGGCGGGAGCAACTGGTAGCATTAATTCTATACGGTAGGCAATTAACAAAACGGGCGAATTTTTTTGGCAGCGTCCGCACAAAATTGATGGGAAATCGATATGAGCAAGAAACAAAATATACAGGACATGCTTGAAGCCCACTTGGATAAAATCGTTCTGGGTCTGATCGGACTGATCAGTATGTATCTGCTCTGGGCATTTGTCTTGGGTAATCCTTATGGCGCTCAGGTTGCCGGGCGAAAAATCGGCCCCGGCCGGATCGACCTGGAGAACCGACAGCAGGCTAACCAATTGGAAGATCAGATGGCCGCACCGGCTCCGCGAAGGGAATACGACTTACGGCTTGTCTCCGAGTTTGAGGACCTGCTTAGAATATCGCTGCCGCAACTGGGCGTCGCGCGGATCATTCCGCTTCCCGGCGCTGGCGAAGAGCTTCTTGATGATGATCGTGTCTATCCGACGCCGGAGATCGTTGCCTTGACCGATGTTCAGGTTGCGGTGCTGCGCGGAGCCGTATTCAAACCGGTCGAAGAAGTGTCACCGGATATCCCCTATGACGCAGTCGAGACCGAACTGGCTGACTTGGATCTGGTCAGCATCTCCGGCCGCATTAATGTGGCGACGTTGTATCAGAATTTCCAGCAATCCTTTAACGGGCCGCGACTGAATGCTTCCTGGCGCGAACCGGCGTTTGCCAAACCGGTGATTGCTCGGCTGGAATTGCAGCGGCGACAAAAGCATGCCGACGGCTCTTGGAGTGAGTGGAACACGCTGCCGCCCACGCAAATCGACCCCTTCCGTAAACTCAAGGAACAGACGCCGATGACCACCGAAGCAATGGAATTCGGCGGCGTGATGCTATGGCTCAAACAATATGAAGACCCGCGTATGCAGGTCAATCTGCTGCAGCCAGCAGCCTATGATTTTGCTTCGGGACAAACGGGGTGGTTGCCGCCGAAGTATCTGGATGAAACCCAGACAATTCTCAGACGGCAGGAAGAAGAACTCCGTCGTCAGTTGCGTGAAGAGCGGCTTCGTGCCCGTGAAACCGGCGGCGACGAGATGACCGGCGGGGCACGCCAGCCAGCAACACGTACCCCGACTCGAACTCAGCCTCAGCCCCAGCCGCGCGGCGGCCTAACTCCGGAACCCACAACCCCCCGAACCGCAGCCGCAGCACGCCGCGAACGAACACTGGAAGATGTACTGCGTGATCTGCAGCAGGAACGTATTGACGAACAAACCAAACTCGAAAACCGCCGCGATCCCCTGCTGGTCTGGACGCACGACGATACCGCTCGCCAGGGTGAAACCTACCAGTACCGTGTTCGATTGGGCGTCTTCAACCCCATCGCAGGACGCAACTGGTTCCGGGACGATCAGCGCCATAACAAAAACCAAGTGGTTCTGTGGAGCGCGTATTCCGAGCCGACCAACCCGGTCGAAATTCCCAAAATGCTGCACCTGTTTCCGACGGATATGCTGGTACGCGAGACGGGCAACGGCGTGAAGGTGGAGGTGGCCCGCTATTATCTTGGGCAGTGGCGTACACAGGAATTTGAGGTGTTCCCCGGCCAAACCATCGGCCAACGCACCGAGTACACCCCCCCCGCTCCCCCTGCCGCCAGACCCGGCATCACGGGAATGGGGATGGAAATACCGGGAATGGAGATGGCGAGGATGGGAGCAATGCAAGGCGGCATGGACACAGCGGCGTCGTCTTCAGACCCTCAAACAGTGGATTTCACAACGCCGTATATGCTGGTGGATATCAACAGCCACGCAGAGTGGGTGGCCAATTTCAGCAATCGCTCAGAGTACTGGCAGATGTTGTATTACGGACCGGATCAGGCGATGCTGGCCATGCCCGTCGGAAGCCGCAACTGGCCGAGTGATATGCGGCGACAACAGGAAGAGATCAAAAATGCCGAGCAAAACGCGATGCCGCTGAACATGACCCGCACCACAGCACAGGGAATGTCGCTCGGTGACACAAGAATGACCGGAGGAATGGGCAGCGACCTTATGATGCGGGGGCTGTAACCAAAGCAGGCTCTCTCAGCATATTCTGCAGGGAATCGAACAGAGGCCGACCGGGACGCTCGGATGGGGCGGCCTGTCTGTAAAGCGGATGTGGATATCGCGCTGCTGACCGGCGGGCAAATCAATGTAATTGTCCGAAACGACCGCTGCGGCCGGCGGTTCAAGGGTCAGGTCGCGCACCAGCGTCGCCGAACGTAAGCGGACTGTCCAGCACAAAAGGTCCGTTGCGGTGATGTCGATATCCAGCTTGGCCGCGGGCCAGTCAATGTGTTTGTCCGGCAGGTAATAGAATCGGTTTTCGGCGGCAAGCCCCCTTTCATTGATCACTTCAAGATGTAAAAAACTTCGGGACGGAGCCTGCGGACAGGCCAGCGTTCGCGGCAAGGTGCGCGGCGGCGATTTTGAGTACGGCCCCAGCACGGCCGGATATTCCATCGCATCCAGCGTCCGCCCGTAAAAGTCCATACAGCGGCACCGCACCGTCGCCGTCAGCGGCGCGGGGGTGTCGTTGACGACCACGATGCCGCTGCCTTTCAAATACGGCTTCAGATACGCCTCTTTGTCCAGTTCCAGCGTGATCAGATGCGGCTGAAAGAATCGCCGGGCGTAATAATACAGCGCCTTGGGGCGGCCGCACGCATCAATCGCCGAAAAGCCCGCCGCGGGCGCACAGTCGTTGGCCGTCCAGAGCAGAAGCCCGCCGTTGATGTCGTTGTTGGCGCGAAGATGTTCGGCGCACAGCTTCACCGCGCGGGCCTGTACAAGCTGCGTCTGAGCGATCTGCTCGGCCAGTGTCTTCGGCGGGACAAACAGCTCGGCACAATACCGTGCCATCCGCCCGTCCCCTTCGGGCTGATAGCTGTGTTTTTCAATCGCCGCAGAACCCATCGTCAGCCTGTTGGGGGCACAAATGCGCCGAAGGCACGACATCCCCGGCAGCGATTGCAGCCCGAACTCCGCCAAAAAAGGCGGGATTTGCGACAACTCAAATAGATATTCGCGCGTCGGGGAAAGGCCGTTCCACACCTCCCAGTGATGGCACGTCCCCTCGCTCGGCGCGTTGAGGTCTTTGGCCTCGCTGTCGCAAAACGGCGTCGTCGGCACGTAGTCCCGATCAGGGTCCAGTTCGGTCAGCAGCGACGGCAGCAGCTCGTGATAAATCCCACGGCCGTAAAATTTGCGTCCGGTGCCCAGCCGTCCGCTTTCGTGCAGATGGTCGATCCGGCTGTTTCCGCACCACATCACCAGACAGGCGTGATTGCGCAGCCGCCGCACCACGGCCTGCGTTTCTTGGGCGACAAGGTCCATAAACCACTGGCGATCGGGATAGTACGCGCTGGCAAACGCAAAGTCCTGCCAAACGAGGATGCCCAGTTTGTCGCACAGGCGATAAAAGGTGTCATCTTCATAAACCCCGCCGCCCCAGACGCGCAGCATATTGACGTGGGCGTCTTTGAGGGCGGTCAGCAACCGCTCGTAATCCTGCGGCTGGGCCGTGCCGGGCAGCATCGACAGCGGCATCCAATTGGCCCCCTTGACATAGACGGGCGTGTCGTTGACCTCAAAGCGAAAGGATTTTTCCGACGGCTCTTTGCCTCGCTGCAGACGAATCCGGCGTACGCCGAAATCGGTTTGACACTCGTCCAGCGGTGTGCCTTCCCGATCAGTCAACCGTGTCGTCAAGTGATACAAATGCGGCACACCGTATCCGACCGGCTGCCAGAAGAAAGGACGATCAATGCGAATCACGGTGGTGTTCAGCGTCTCCAGCGGCTCGAATTGCAACGCTTGGTCTATCGCCAACCCGCCGCCGCCAAGAGTAAGATGCACCGTCAGCGGTTTATTCTCTTGGCCGGGCAAACGCTCGATTTGGATCGCCGCGCGGATGTCTGCGTAATGCTGATTGCAGTCGATGGTGCGGACGTGAACGTCTTCGATCCGTGCCGTCTGATACCGCTCCAAACGAACAGGCCGAAAGATGCCGCAGCCCGGCAGCGCCGGTCCCAGCACCGAGCCGAATTGATATTGCGCCTTGCGCACATACGACCGTCGCGGATCACCGAAATGGTGGTCGCTCATCGTGCCGTAGCGCTGCATCAGCCGTTCGGCATGTCCCGTGGCCGAGAGGAGTTTGACCATCAGGGTATTGCGTCCCGCCCGCAACTGGTCGCCGACCTCGAAACGATGGGCGATGAACATATTTTCGGTCTTGCCGATCAGCTTGTCGTTGAACCATATCTGACTAACAGTGTCCAGTCCCTCAAAAACAAGCTGAACGCTGTCGCAACCACAAAAGGATGCATCCAGATCGAAGCATTTGCGATACACCCACGCCCGCTGACTGACCCAGTCGAAATCCTCGGGATTGGCCTCCAGTTCGAACCGGCGCACACAGCCCGCCTCTATCAGGCTGGTAAAGATCGAGCCGGGCACCTGCGTCGGCGTCCATTGCCCGTCGTCCAGATCGCGTATCCGCCGCGCAGACTCCGGAAATTCCATAAACTCCCAGCCCCCGCCTAAATCAATCATCCGTTTTTCCATCAAACCATTATCTATCATCAATTCAAACGCATAGGTATTTGTATTTTTCTCACGGGCTGGAAGCCCGTGCCACGTTAATACATCCCGTCATCGTCGCTCGGCATAGATTCAAAGCCTTGTACTGAACCCGGCAATGTTTTTTCTTCCGAGGTAAGCTTTCGTTCCAGCTTTTGATGTCTTCTTCCGGTGGCAGTTCTTCGGGCTTGATGTTTCGTTTGACAAGCAATTTGCGAACATCCTGATTGTTCTTGACGTGCTCGCGCGTAATTCCCGCTTCGGTTTTCAGGTCGTCCCGCTTAATATTGAAATTGGTTATTTCATTCGCAAAATCCTTGGCCTTGATCGTTATCGTCGGCAGGAAATCGGCCAGCGGTCGCCCCTTCGGGACACTCAGTCGTTGTTTCATTTGCTCGGTCGTTTTTCCGAACAACGCCTTGTCGCCTTGGCTGCGAATCCGGCCGAACCCCTTCTGATCGCCGATGCGCTCAAAGATAATCCCGGACAATTCCTTTTCAGACAGCGTCAACTTCTTACGTGCGTTAAGTCGTTCAACTTCCGCAATCCGCTGTTCAATAATCTCCTGCCTGCGGGTCTGAACCGCAAAATAAGTCTGGGCAAATGCAATGGCCTCTTTGGCAGGGTCGCCGTTTTGGGCAATCAGATAACAGGCATATCGCGTCAACGCGATATCATCCACTTCCCGAACCGTTCCCATACCCAGCTTTACCATTTTCCTGATATCAGGAAAATGGTCTGACGGCTCAAAACCGGCGTTTTTACAGGAAATCTTAGCTTTGTCGATGACTTTTGTGAAGTTTTCCCATTTGGCATATCCCAGCAGTTCCTGAAGCTCTCTGGCCAGCCAAAACTCAACCCCGCTGTCCTGATCGACATAGACGCGCTTTTCAAAATCCCCATGCAATTGCCGGACAATGTCTTTTTCCATAAATACACATTCCTTTAAATCACCCCGCCGTCTCACATATCAATTGACAGGGGTTCATTGTTAAGTTGCCTCTAATCTGTTGTCCGCCATCAGGCGGATCGTCTCGGCCAAGGCGACGGAGAATTCTTTATAATGTTCGATATCGTCGTAGCCCAGCATGCTGCCGCGGCGGTCTTTGAGCCACTTGTCGCAGACCTGATAGCCGCCGATCATAAACCCATCGGCGGTATCCTTCAATAAACAAGGGGCATATCGGTATCGGCTGCGATTGCCGGTCTATTCCGATATGTTATACACGGATTGTGGGCTTGGAATCAAGGGAATTATTCCATTGATGATTGATTATTCGAGGTGTGCCGTTGCGGCGCGGGAGTTAAAGCGGGTGATTGGCATGGTCGGCAATGAGGCCCTGCCAGTGGGTGTGCCATTCGGCGGCACCGTGTTGGACGAAATACTCGAACGACTCATCCCCGGCCAAACGACCTAAAACCGCCTTTCGCTGATCAGGGTCGTCTATCGCCTCAAGGGTCTGACGGCGTGCCTGGTCGAGCGCATCGAGAAATTGCCCGTGTGTCTCGGTGAACA
Source organism: Phycisphaerae bacterium (assembly GCA_012729675.1). Lineage (GTDB taxonomy): Bacteria > Planctomycetota > Phycisphaerae > Sedimentisphaerales > Anaerohalosphaeraceae > T3Sed10-213. The sequence goes on from JAAYCR010000058.1 coordinate 57,151, forward strand.
GCGTTTCCAGTTTTTTGCGCAGATGACCGGCGTAGGCGGGGCAATGCCCGTCGGTGCTGACGGCAATCTGCAAATCGCCGCGCGTAACGACCGCCGGCACAAAAAAATCACACAAATCCGGCTGGTCCACCACATTGCACAAAATCTCCAACTCCTGACAATCGGCAAATACCTGTCGATTCAGCACTTGGTCATTGGTCGCCGCTATCACCAGCGTCGCCCCGACCAGATACGCCTTTTGATAGGGGCTGAGCACCAGTTCCACATGCGGCAGATGAAAGGCCTCTTCGAGAATGGGCTGGACCTGCTGGGCAACGACGGTGACCCGTGCCCCGGCCTCTTGAAGGGATTGTACTTTTCTGGCCGCAACCGGGCCGGCGCCGATCACCACGGCCCTGCGTCCGCTCATTTCAAGTGTAATCGGATATTTTGCCATGACTTCAGTATATCAGAATACCTCCCGGAGTGCAAATTCATTTGGTGATTTTTCTATAAGACTATTCATTTCAGGAGGATTCAAGATTGACACAAAGCCTTAATATAGATTATAATAATGTTTGATGGAATAAAAAGCTAAAAAGGGTGTTTTATGAGGCTTTTTGTCAGTTTAGGTTCCAGCAGCGTCAACGAACTCAAGTTCGACCGCGGTCCAATCTACGTGGGACGCCAAATGGGAAGTCAGGTCTTCCTGCCCGACAAATCTGTCTCGCGCCAGCATGCCGTTTTTTACACCACCAAAGACGGCGAATGGATCATCGAAGACCTCGGCTCGTCCAACAAAACCTACCTGAACGACCAAGCCATTCATAAAGCGGAAATCAAGCACAACGACGCCATCCGTATCGCCGATTTTTCCATCCGGGTCAGCCTCGAAGACGACGAAGATTCGGACAAGCGTATGGTTCTCGAAGACACCCTCGTTGGCGAAAGTCAAATTCGTCGCGAACTGCACACCGTGGATCGAAAGATTGACGCCGCCGACGCCCCGCCCATCCGTTTTCCGCCAAAACGCATCCACCAATTGCATGAATCCGTGGATACACTCGGAGCACAAAAAAAACTCGATGGACTTTTCAAGGCTCTGAATGACTTGCTCTTCCGCCAGTTTTCAGCGTTGAATGTATGGGTCTCTCTTCGCTTGGAACCGTCCGGCCCGATGGACATTCAGGGCGGCCGGAAAATCACCACCGAACAAATCGAACGAGTCGATCTGGCCATCCCCAAAAGCTTGGCCGACGCGATCGAAAAAAATCAATACCTTTTGGTCCACCAACTGCCCCGACAGATAACCAACCGCGGGATCCGTTCGGTAATGATTTGCCCCATCATGCTGCAACAAGAATGCTACGGCATCCTCTACGTCGAAAATTCCACCGAACACCCGCACTACAGCCTGCCCGACCTGGATTATCTGATGGTCGTCAGTATCTTCGCCGGGTATATGATCCGAAAAGTCAAGTAGCCGTCACACAAAAGTACGGCTGGTTGGCATCGGTTCTGCGCAGCAGACCGATGGGAAAACCGTCATTTCTCCAAGGACTTGCCAAGAATACCCAAAACACCTATAATAATCGACAGCATCGGAAAGACGCGTTGTCCTTCCTGACTAAATGTGCTGTTTTTATCTTAACAAGAGGACATTTTTGGCTGATTCGGACGTGAAAAAATACGATATTTCAATGGTGCGTCCGCCCATTTTGCACAACCAGATTGTGCTGCGCGGCCACCATTTGTCCCCACAGTCCCGCAGCAAGGTCAAAAACGCCCTGCGTACCCTGCACTCGCTCGAAATCATGGCGGTCAACACCTACCGCTTCCAGATCACGCAGACTGATGACGCCCTGAACCGCGAATTAATCGCCGCGATGTGCAACGAAATGACCCACGTCCAGGATTTCACTGTCAAACTCTACGAATATGGGTTGACGCCGAGCCTGTTTCGATGGGCGTGGTGGCTGGTCGGCTTTGGCATCGGCTTCGGCTCACGTCTGTTGGGCAAAAAAGCCATCCTCAAGACCGGCATTTTCGTCGAGACAAAGGCCGTGCATCATTACGCCGAGTTGCTCAACGCCGCCGAATGGGACGACCCAACCCGCCACGTCATCGAAAAAGACCAAGCCGACGAAGACGGCCACATACAAACATGGTCCCGCTTGTTAAGCGAGACGGCCTGACGAAGAAATAAACGCCATGATCGAACAATTCAACACAACCCATTGCGGCCTGCTGGTGTATGCCCCGGCCAAGATTAATTTGTTTTTGCTGATCACCGGCAAACGTCCGGACGGGTTTCATGAACTGGAGACCCTGATGACCAAGATTGACTGGTATGATGAGCTGCTGTTTGAGCCGGGCAAAACCGACGGCATCGAGCTGGTCTGCCGGGGGCCGCACTGGGCGCCGGACGGAGAGGACAATCTGGTCTGGCGGGCGTGTGTCCTGCTGCTCGAAAAAGCGGGACGCTCGACCCCTTTGCGTATTACGTTGACCAAAAATATCCCCGCCGGAACCGGCCTGGGCAGCGCCAGCAGCGACTGCGCGGCCGCACTGCTGGGGCTGAACCGCTTTGCTGAGCTGAACCAGCCGGCCGACGTGCTGCACGACATCGCCGCACAACTCGGCAGCGACATCGCCTTTTTCCTCTATGGACCGGCCGCCCTTTGCTCTGGACGCGGGGAAAAAATTCGCCCGCCGGCCGAAAATTTCGCATTTGACGCACTGGTATTGACGCCAAACATAAGTGTCCCTACAAAAAGCGTTTACGGAAAATACAGACACGACCCGGCCAGCTATGAGCGATTTTTCGAACAAATAAAACCGCTTCTCGGCAAAAAGAGTATTGATTCCCTCGCAAAAATATGCGCAAATATGCTGGAAACGAGCTGTTTCGAGCTGTATCCGAAACTGGCAGAGCTGAAAAATCGCTGCGAGGCCTACTGCGGCCGCAAGGTCTGCCTCAGCGGAAGCGGGTCGGCGATGTTTATCCTCAACCCCGACCGACAGCGGTTGCCTCAGTTGCAGAGTTGGCTCAAGAACGAGTTTAACTGCGAAAGCAGGTGCGTCCACAACAATAGCTGGTAACGATTATGCGAGGCACACTATGGAAATCAGCGAAGTTCGAGTCAAACTTGTGTCCAATCAGGACGACCGTCTCAAGGCGTTTTGCTCAATGACGCTCGACAATAGCTTCGTCGTCCGGGACATCAAAATCATCGAAGGAACCGGCGGCCTGTTCGTTGCAATGCCCTCCCGCAAAATGAGCGATCATTGCAGTCATTGCGGCGGGAAAAATCCACTGCGATCAAAATTCTGCAGTTCCTGCGGGTCCAAACTCCCCGAAGACCGCGTTCATCAGGATACCAAGGGACGGGTAAAGCTGCACGCCGACATCGCGCATCCAATCAATGCTCAATGCCGAAGACAAATCCAGGATGCCGTTGTCAAGGCTTTTAACGAAGAGCTTGAGCGTTCCAAGCAGCCAGGCTACAAGCCGATCGATCTGGACGAAGACGACTACCACCCGGACGACATCCATTAATTGCGATAAGTCCCTTCATATCAGGGACACTGCGTTAGAGTCCGTAGGGGTGAACCTGCGCGCGTGTTCGCCCGTCGGCATCCTGCTGTCACCACAGGCCCAAGGGCCAAGAGACACCGGCCCGCGGCGCCATGGGGCTATGTCCTGCGAAAGCAGAAAGTCGAACTGCTGTTCGGGCATACCACATACAACCTGGGCATTAACGGTTTTTTGTTACGGGGCCCGAAAGGGTGAATGCGGAGTTTGGGGTGCTGACGACCTGCGTTTATGGAATCCCCCCCTGTCGGCTCAAAGTCGCCTGATATTTGAAACAACTGTCTGCTCAGACAACTCCGTCTTTATATCCGAAAGACCCGTTCGGGAAAATCTGTTCCGACACAGCCTGTCGGCGAGGGGGAGTTGAAAGGCGGAAGTTTGCGGATGTTTAAAGAAATTGCCGCTTGTTGTCCGATATTTATTAAGATTGACAGTATTCTCTGTGCGCTCATAATAGGCAGGACGTGTGGTTGGAAAGAATACTGAGTTTTTGGTTCTTGTGGAGTCGTTATGAAGTATAAAGGATTGTGGGTCGGTACGGCGGTGATTATAGCGGTGATTGCGGGGTGTAAGACGCCGCCAGTGGTCGAAGAGCCGGATTATGAGCGGCAGCTCCCGCCCGGCAAGCACGCTCTGCGCAAAATCACCGATCCGGCTATGATCCCCGATTTTACGTTTGCCTGCTACAATACGCTTGACCTGCGGCGGGCGCTTGACCACAGCCTCAGCTACCTGTCCAAGACGTCCAGCCGGCATTTTTTCCCCAGCAACGGCATCACCCACGACCATGCAGTCGCCAGCCTGCGGGCATTCGGTACGCTGCTCGATCAGGGACTCGTCGGCCGCCCGCTTGAGGAGGCGATCCGGGCACAATTTGACTTTTATATGTCCGTCGGCTGCGATGACCGGGGGACGGTGCTTTATACCGGCTATTATACACCGATATTCGACGGTTCAATGACGCGAACCGAGCGTTTCCGCTATCCGCTTTATGCCCAGCCGAAAGACCTGGTCAAAGGGCCGCAGGGTGAGATTCTGGGACGCCAGTTGCCTGGCGGCGCGATAGAACGCTACCCCGACCGACGACAAATCGACCAATCGGGAATGCTTCAGGGGCAGGAAATCGCCTGGATGGCCGATCCGTTTGAGGTCTATATCACGCACGTCCAAGGCTCGGCCAAACTGCGTCTGCCGGACGGCAGCCTCAAAACGCTCGGCTACACGGCCACCAACGGACACGAGTACCAGAGCGTCGGTCAAAAGATGATCGCCGACGGCATCGTGCCGGCGTCGGGATTGAGTCTCAAGGCGATGATCGATTACTTCAAAGCCAACCCGAACCAGATCGACAAATATATTTATCACAACCCGCGTTATGTGTTCTTCCGCACCGACGAGGGGGACCCTCGCGGCAGTCTGAACGAGCCGGTGATTCCGCTGCGGTCGATTGCCACGGACAAGGCCATTTACCCGCGTGCCTCGATGACGCTGCTCCAGACGCGCCTGCCGCGCCCGCTCGGCGGCGGCATCAGCCGAATGCCCTATACCGGCTTTGCGCTGGATCAGGACACCGGCGGCGCGATCCGGGCGCCGGGACGCTGCGATGTCTATATGGGCGTCGGCGACGAGGCCGGACGGATGGCAGGGCAGGTCTATGAAGAAGGGACGCTGTATTATCTATTCCTTAAACCCGGCCTATCGCCGACACTGACACTGGCGACTGCGATACGCTGACAACAGATGAAAGAGGTACAATGAATATTAGATTACGTTTTCTCGGAGCGGCCGAAAATGTCACTGGCTCGCGGCACCTGCTGGAGTTTAACCATTCCAAGGTCATGATCGACTGCGGCCTGTATCAGGAACGCAACCTGCAATATCGCAACTGGGAGGATTTCGGTGTCGAACCGGACAAAGTGGATGCGATTCTCCTGACGCACGCCCATCTGGACCACTGCGGCCTGATCCCAAAATTTGTCAAACAAGGCTTCAAAGGGCCGATTTACGCGACGGAGGCCACCGCCGAGATCGCCAAGATCGTGCTGCTGGACGCCGGCAAGTTGCAGGAAGAAGACGCCGAGTTCAAGAAAAAACGCCACATAAAAGAAGGCCGTCAGGGGCCGCGTCCCGTCGAGCCGCTTTATACCGTTCTGGACGCTGAGGCCAGTTTTGCGCAGTTCCGTCCCATCAAGTTCAAAGAGGTCATCCCCGTCGGCGACGGCATCGAAGCGGCGTTTCACACCGCCGGGCATATTCTCGGTGCCGCAGTCATCAAAGTCGATGTCTGCCGCAACGGCGAGTGCCGTACGATCCTCTTTACCGGTGATTTCGGCCGCACCGACAAACCCATCCTGAAAGACCCGGCGACGTTCACTCAGGCCGACTATCTGCTGGTCGAGTCCACCTACGGCGACCGCGTCCACTCAACCGTCGAGGACACCAAAACGCAGCTTTGCGACGCGGTCAATGAGACACACAAGGCAGGCGGCAACATCATCGTGCCCAGTTTTTCGGTCGGCCGCAGTCAGGAAGTGCTGTATTATATGAACGAACTGCTGCGCGAAGACCGTATCCCGCATATTATGACATTTCTGGATAGCCCGATGGCCGTCAAAGTCACCGAAGTTTTTCGCAAGCATCCTGAGTTGTATGATGAAAAAATGGCACAACTGGTGATGCGAAATGAATCGCCCTTCAGCTTTCAGGGGCTAAAGCTCGTCCAGTCCACCTCCGAATCCAAGGCGATCAACCACATTCGCGGAACGATTATGATTATTGCCGGATCGGGGATGTGCACCGGCGGCCGCGTCAAACACCATCTGGTCAACAATATCACCCGCCCCGAAAGTACCATTTTGTTTGTCGGCTATCAGGCCAACGGGACACTGGGCCGCTCGATTCTCAACGGCGACCCGGAGGTGCGTATTCTGGGGCAGACGTATCCGGTAACAGCACGCATCGCGCAGGTACACGGCTTCAGCGCCCACGCCGACCGGCAGGAAATTCTCGACTGGCTCCGCCATATCGAGACCCCGCCGCGGAAGGTCTTTCTCGTCCACGGTGAAAAAGAATCCGCCCACGCCTTCAAGGATTTTCTCGTCGAAAACACAGGATGGGATATTGTCGTCCCAAAATATCAGGATATCGCAGAGATCAACTGACTTCGTATCGCGGCGGTATCCGTCTGTTTTTTCCGACTTGCCAAATCAGGGCTTGCTTTCGACCTTATAAGAGGATACGATTGTCGAAATAGTTCAGCCCAATGAAAACCATGTTCGAGTTCAAGCTTTTGCTTGTTTCTACTTTTGAACACACTAACGTGTGAACTCCCAACAACGGTCGAGACAAGGCAAACGAGATGAAAAGAAATTTTACGATCTATACCGGCTTCTTTTTCAGTGTCGGATTGCTGTTATTGATACTGTGCAGCTTCACCGTCGCCCCGCAGGGACACCTTGTAGCGCCGGTTCCGTTGCCCGCTGCCCACTCTGACTCAGTCACCACGCTGCTGCCGGATAAATGGTGGCAGGCCTTTGAGGATGCGACGCTGGATACGCTGATTGAGGAGGGGCTGGCGAACATTTTTTCCATCCGTACGGCGCGGGATCGCCTGCGCCAGGCCGAACACGGACGGGAGCCGATTTGCTGCCGGACGTCGATTATCTGGGGTTGGCGCAGCAAACACGGAAGTCTTTTAAATTAAATGACATAATGCGCTCCTAACGGCGTGGTGTGCTGTTTGCGCCATCGCACAGCAGAACCAGCAAAACGGTAACGAACAAGTCAGTCTAACCGACGTATTTTGGTGAAGGAAGGTGTAGTCTTTAATACTGAACAAGATCGTTATCTTTGTGAAAGGGCCAGCAGATATGTCCGGGTGAATATCATGGAATGTGATAGGAGGATCTGACGAAACGGATCCTGTTATTTAACAAAATTTAACTGAATTGACAAACATCACAACAGAAAGGAACAGGCATGAACGTACTGAAAAAAATGTCCATCAGCCGAGCGGTTGTGCTGATGGCGATTGTGTGTGTAGTGGCATCTCCGAGTGTTCAGGCTGAGGATATCAATGGGGTAGAGACATTGCGTAGAGCCAGCCGAGCCTTTTCAGAAGTCGCCAAAAAAGCCATGCCGGCGGTGGTAGCCGTTCAGGTCGAAACGGTCGAGCAGGTCCGCGGCGGATTATTGGACTCGCCATTTGATGATGAGTTTTTTGACCGGTTTTTCGGCTCTCGGCCGCGCAGCCGCCAGCCGCAGCAGCCGCAGGAACGGCGGCGGCAAGGACAGGCGTCGGGGTTTCTCATCAGCGAAGACGGCTATGCCTTGACCAATCATCATGTGATTGCGCAGGCGGACAAGGTCCGTATTCTGTTGAATGACGGGCGCACATTTGAAAATGTCGAGGTCGTCGGCTCGGACGAGAGATCCGATATCGCCCTGCTGAAGATCCCCGACGCTTCGGGTCTGCCGTATGTGGAACTGGGCAATTCGGACGATTTAGAAGTCGGCGAATGGGTCGTGGCCATCGGTAACCCGTTCGGCCTTACCGAGACGCTGACCGTCGGTGTTGTCAGCGCCAAAGGCCGTCGGATCAGCCAGAATATTGAGGACTACCAGGCGTTTATTCAGACCGATGCGGCCATCAATCCCGGCAACTCCGGCGGGCCGCTGCTTAATCTGGACGCCAAAGTCATCGGCATCAATTCGGCGATTATTACAGGAACGGGCGGTTACATGGGCGTCGGGCTGGCGGTACCGATCAACATGGCGGTAATGATCAAAAATCAGTTGAAGGCCACCGGGCAGGTCCAACGTGGGTACCTCGGCATTTCGATGCAGAATTTGGGACCCGAAATGGCTCAATTCTTTGAGATCGAATCCGGCGGGGTGATCATCACCCATGTGGAAGAAAACTCGCCCGCCGAGAAGAGCGGCCTGAGAAAAGATGACATTATTATCGGCATTGACAACAGTGCAATCTCCAACAGCAATGAAATCCGAAATATCATCGGGTTTACGTCCCCTGGAACGACCCTTGACATCAAGATCGTCCGCGAGGGCAAAGAACGCACGCTGAAGGTCACCATCGGGGCGCAAGAGGAAAGCCAACTTGCCCAGACCAGCGAACTCGGACGCAAGCTGGGACTCAGCATCCAGGCCGTTGACGCCGAGGCTGCAACGCAACTTAACCTAACCGAAGGAAAAGGTGTCCTCGTCGTCGAAGTCACGCCCGACAGCCCGGCCGACCGGGCAGGAATCGAAGCGAATATGGTCATTGAGAGCATCAATCGCAGGCAAGTCAATTCAGTCGCCGAGTTCAACAACGCAGTCAAGGCGGCTGAAGAAACAAGACAAGTTCTGCTCTTGGTGCGGACGGGCCGACTTGCGCAATATGTCCTGTTGCGTCTGCCGTAGTATTTTCCGATTAACCATATATAGAATCAACAAGGGCCGGACAGTAGGTCAACTGTCCAGGCCCTTTTTTATCAGACCGCCGACAACGTCCGATAGTCTTGGCGCCCTTCATTCTCTCAAAATGATATGAAAAATAATGCGATTTCACACAGGCCGTTTGACCACCGTTTGTTTATTACCTACGTTTTAGAAGGGAACAAAGTGATGCCGGCCGCATCCGAATCGGTAAGGAGAATATGAGAGAAGAGGTTCATCAGGAGAAGAACAATGCGTCAATGGCGTACCAAAGTGCTGAATGCACTCATACTTTTCTGCACCGGCTTTGCGACCGCGGTGTATGTGCTGGCCCCGCCTCCGCCGGACGATGAGGCGAACGGGATGCCGACGTTTCGACAAGAGTCGTGGTCCAAAACGGACGCTGAGCAACACCGCCGCGGGGGACAGGACCAGGCCGTGCAAATACGAGCAGGAATGGATAAAGCAGTGAGTTTCGCCGAGGAAAATGCCGTCAAGGCCTTTCGGGCTGCCAAGTGTCAGCTCGATGTGTGGCGTCAGCGGCACGGACAATAAAATGTCCACTTCACCGAATCAGCGTGTATAACCTGTTTTCGGTATCGAAAGCGGCTGGTGTGGTCCGGTATGAGGGGCACAACGATCGCAATAAGGCCGGTCATAGCCAGGGGGATATGGCCGGCCTTCGGTTTTTTTCTGCATATCTGATTTTCCACCCCCCACTTTCGGCAAATACATTGACAGTCCCGCCCCTTTTCCATAAACTCTCTTGCTGATACAGTTCAGTTTTATGGAAATTTTAACCAGTCTCGGCCCACGGCCGATTCCACAATTATAACCTTTAGCCTTTTATTTTTAACTTAGAAACGATGGCAAGCCACAACTTAGCACACATTACGATAGACGACCTGGACATTATTGGCTATTCGGTCGCCGGCGAAGAGACGGTCATCGCCGTCCCGCAGCTTGACGTCTGTTTTGATATCGGCAAAGCCCCCGACCAGTGCGTCCCCATCAACCACGTCCTGCTGACGCACGGCCACATGGATCACGCCGCCGGCATCGCCTACCACCTATCCCATCGCCAGTTTTGCGGCCAGGCACAGGGCACAGTCCTGACGCCGCCGAGTACCATCGAGTCGATCCGCCAAATTCTGGATGCCTGGGGCCGTCTGGACGGCAGCCGCATCCCCGCCAATCTCGTCCCCGCCCGCCCCGGCGACGAATACCGCATCAAGCCCAACCTGATCGCCCGCGTCTTTCCCACCAAGCACACCCACGACGCTGTCGGTTATTGTGTCATCGAGCACCGCAAAAAACTCAAGCCCGAATACGACGGCCTGTCCGGCCCCGAACTGGTCACCCTCAAAAAACAGGGCGTCACCATCGACAATCCCGTCGAGATTCCGCTGGTGACGTATCTGGGTGATACACAGTATGTGGATTTTTCCCAGTTGGATTACATCAAAAACAGCAAGATTCTCATCGCCGAGTGCACCTTCTTCGAGGACGAACACACCGAGCGCGCCGACGCCGGCCGCCACATGCACATCGACGAGTTCGCCCCCCTGCTGGAACGCATGAACAATCAACACATCATCATCACCCACCTGTCCCGCCGCACCGGCGTCGGCCAGGCCAAGCAGCTCCTCCGCAATGCCCTCTCCAAAGAGACCCACCGCAAAGTAACCGTCCTGATGGACCGCAAAAACCTAACCCCCCAAACAGGGTAGAAGCACACAACAAACTCATAACCCAGCTCTTTGCTTTCTGCGTATCCCCGGTGCCTTCGGCGTTTTGCAATTATTTGGGACGGGTGATAAACTGTATCGCGTCTTTCCAGACGGAGCGATAGAGGGCGACGTGCTCGATGAAGCCTTCGTTGTGGGAGCCTTGTATTTCGGTCAGACGTTTGGGGGCATGGGCGGCGGCGTAGAGGGTTTGACCCATTTCAAAGGGGATCATTTCATCGTCGGGGCTATGGATGATAAAGACGGGGCAATCAACAGACTGGAGTGCGGTCTTGGCGTCGTATGAGAAGCGGGCAAAGAACCGCACAGGCAGCCAAGGGTAGAACCGGGCGCCTAGATCGGGCACAGAGGTAAAGGAACTTTCGATGATCAGGCCGGCAGACGGCGTGTCGGGAATGCGGGCGGCGGTAACGGCGGCGACCGCCCCGCCGAGCGAGCGGCCGAAGAGGATGATACGGTCCGGCGATATCTGTTTGTGGTCGATGAGCCACTGGCGGCTGGCGAGGGCGTCGATGATCGTGCCTTCTTCGGTGGGTCTGCCGGTGCTTTGGCCGTAGCCGCGATAGTCGAAGATCAGGCAATTGAGGCCGAGATCGTGCAGGATTTGCAGGGTATCGAGGCGGTGGCTGATGTTGCCGGCGTTGCCGTGGCAGAACAGGACGGTGAACGCGGCGTCTTCGGCCGGAATGTACCAGGCGTGTAGCGTCTGGCCGTCGGGGGTGGCGATACGGAGGTCTTCAAAGTCCAAGCCGATATCGGCGGGAGTCATCTCGACCTTGGCCCAAGGCATATAGACCAGTTTGGACTGAAAGACCAGCAGCAACAGGGCCAGGCCGAGATAGACCGCCGCAATCAAGCCGAGAACCAGTCCGATTGCCGCCATTGGAGAGCCTTTCTGCAGCCTGCGTCCTACGAGCCAAGTCATCAGGACTGCGATCACAAGCCATAATATCATTCGAAACATTACACTATTCCCTCTCTGTATCATCGATTTACGACTATTGTAGCGTGCCGTGGCGGCATCCGCAAGACGGAAGTGTTTTTGTTGACTTTTAAAGGCGATTTTTGGTAGGATAGTCCGCCGGAAACATAAAACAAGAGAAATTCGATGGCCGCAACGCGGCCAAAAAGGCAGTAGATTAACGGCTGCGGAAAGGCACAGGGCAACGCGATACCCCTCCTTGAAAAGGAGGGAAGCTTGGTTTTGTGAGAAAGACAATATGATTCAACGACGAAAAACAAAGATTGTAAGCGTCAGTTCACTGCACCTGGGCGGCGGGCATCCGGTGGCGGTGCAGTCGATGACCAAGGTCGCCACGACGGACGTGGCGGCGTGTGTGCGCCAAGTAAAAAAGCTGGCAGCGGCGGGCTGTGCGCTGGTGCGGATTGCCGTGCCGACGAAGGCCGATACGCTGGCCTTTGCCAAGATTGTCCAAAAATCGCCGGTTCCGCTGGTGGCGGATATTCACTTTTCGCCCCAGCGAGCGGTTGAGGCGATTGAAGGCGGTGCGGCCAAGATACGGCTCAATCCCGGCAACATCAAAGACCCCACCGACATTCTCAAGATTATCGACTGTGCCAAGCAACACGGCGCAGCCATTCGCATCGGCGTCAACGAGGCCAGCATTCGCGATCTTAAAAGCGGCGACGTGGGGCAGGACAATCGCGTGCCCCTGATGCTCGACGAGATGAAAACCTATGTGCGTTTGTTTGAGAAGGCGGGCTTTGACAACATCCTCCTCAGTGCCAAAAGCGCCGATACGGTGCGTACCATCGAAGTGAACCGCGCGATCGCCGACACGTTTGACTACCCTATCCATATCGGCCTGACCCACGCAGGATTGCTGGAAGATGCGCAGACACCCTCGGCCATCGCCATCGGCACACTGCTGGCCGAGGGCATCGGCGATACGATTCGCGTCAGCATCGCCGGCGACCCGGTGCAGGAGGCCAAACTGGGAAACGACATACTGGCATCGCTGGGATTGTCGCAGCGGCACGGGCCGGAGTTGATCGTCTGTCCGACGTGCGGACGGTGCGAAGTGGATGTGACCGGTCTGGCACGCAAGGTACGCACCCTGCTCAAAGACGTGCATCAGCCGGTACGCGTGGCGGTCATGGGCTGCGTGGTCAACGGACCGGGCGAGGCCGCCGACGCCGATGTGGCGGTGTGTGCGGGCAAGGGCAAGGGGTTTCTCTATCGCGGCGGAAAAAAGATCGCCGTCGTTGACGAGGCGAATCTGCTTGAGGCCCTGCGACGAGAAATTACGGCGATTGTTGCCGATCAATAAACTCAGGGAAAAGGTAGTTGCGCAATTGGATCACAAACAGTTTGTATGCGTGCGGCATGGCGGGACTGCCAAAGACGCTTTTTCTCGCCCAGCGGCAGTGGACACTGGTGCGCACGTTCAAGCATGATTTTTTCGCGGCAACGGGACTTTACGAATCTGCGGCCTTATCGCGGGATACTAACGATGATGCCGAACATGTCGTGTTGAAAATCAGCCGCGTGCAGTCGTTTTTCGGCATTCCGCTGGCGTGGACGGGACGTTTTTTAAAACAGCGCGAGTACCGACTGCTCACACACGTTCAGACCTTGGATCAAGTGCCTCAGCTTATCGGCGAGTATGGGCGTAACGGGTTTGTGTATCACTTCATCGAAGGGCAATCGCTTGATGAAAAGCCCCAACTGCCCGACACGTTTTTTGACGAGCTAAAGCTGCTGCTGCACCGAGTGCATACGCGGGGCATCTGCTATCTGGATTTCAACAAGCGCGGCAATATCCTGATCGGAAAGGACAAACGTCCGTATATGATTGATTTCCAGATTTCCATGAGGCTGAACCGCCCCTTTTGCAAACGGCTCTGCCGCATGCTTCAGCGTGAGGATTACTATCATCTGCTCAAACACAAGCGGCGGCTTCGTCCCGACCTGCTGACCGAAAGCGAGCGGGCACTGTCCAAACATCGCAGCCTGCCGATCCGCATCCATCGGTTTTTAACAGTTCCGTTGCGGACGCTGAGGCGGCATCTGCTGAGGCTGCTGCATCGCAAAAAACTGCTCATCTACGACGATAGCTTTGACCCGACACCGGAAAACGACCCGACCCGCTATGGACCTTAAACCGGATTCTGAAATGATGGCTTAAATCTGCATTCCCTTCAAAAAATCAAGGCCATTAAAAAAGACACTTATGTCTTTTTCCACAAAATCGATGCATACACACAACAATTGAGAATACTATCTCTATACTCGGTTATCTGCCTGTCGCAGATAGGGAAATTGCTTATTTGTGCATAGAAAAAATCTGATTCCCAAGGAAATATGCTAACCTCGAATCGTCCAATGTCGCCGCCCTCTCCCGTCGCACAAAGGGTACTCTGGAAATTGAACATTTCACGAGCAATCTGCCCGCGATATGCTCCGGATGTTACAAAAATGTATCGCATATTCATTTTTCGTGGAATTTTGCGGCAGAGGGGCTTGACAGACGCTCAAAAGTGATTAAAACAGATGAACCAATCGGTTGCCGAGGCCGTATTTTTATAACATTTTGTGTATTGCACTCGGCGGCAGTGTCGAATCAATTTCTGGAGACGATCTATGATAGATGTACGACAGTTGCGGCGCAGTTTCGGCCCCATTGTGGCGGTGGACGGGATATCGTTTGCGGCCCAAAAGGGGGATGTGGTCGGTTTTCTGGGGCCTAACGGCGCAGGCAAGAGTACAGCGATGAAAATGCTGGCCTGTTTTTTGCGGCCGGATGGCGGAACGGCGACGATCTGCGGCCACGATATCCTCAACGACCCCATCGGCGTGCGAATGAGCCTGGGGTATTTGGCCGAGAACGCCCCGGCGTATAACGAGATGACGGTGGCGGGGTTTCTCGATTTTGTCTGCGACGCCCGGCAGGTCAAGGGCGGCCAGCGCAAAAAGGCTCTGGATCGCGTCGTGCCGCTCTGCTCGATTGAGTCGGTCTATCACCAGACCATCGAGACGCTCTCAAAAGGGTATCGCCGCCGCGTCGGGCTGGCGCAATCGCTGATACACGACCCGCCGGTGCTGATCCTCGACGAGCCGACCGACGGACTGGACCCCAATCAAAAACACGAAGTCCGGCGGCTGATCAACACGATGTCCAAAGACAAGTGCATCATCATATCGACGCATATTCTGGAAGAAGTCGAGCAGGTCTGTACCCGCGCGATCATTATCGCCCGCGGCAACATACTGGTGGACTCGACGCCGAAAGAACTGACGGACAAATACAAGTGCAGCCTGACCGACGTCTTTCGAAAAATCACGACGACCAAAAAAACGGCGTAATGGAGATAGTTGAATGAACGGTTTTTGTGCGGTCTTCAAACGGGAACTAAAGGGGTACTTCGCGACGCCGGTGGCGTATGTATTCCTGGTGATCTTTTTGTTTTTCGCCGGCTACCTGCCGTTTCGAGAGAAATTTTTCGAGATGCGGCAGGCGGACTTGCAGCTGTTTTTCAACGCCCTGCCGCTGCTGTTTGTATTTATGGTGCCCTCGGCGGCGATGCGGCTGTGGTCCGAGGAACGCAAATCCGGCTCAATTGAATTGCTGCTGACGCTGCCGATTACCGTTTGTCAGGCGGTGCTGGGTAAATTTATTGCGGCGTGGTGTTTTCTGGGCATTGCCCTGCTGCTGACGTTTCCCCTGCCGCTGACGGTCCATTATCTCGGCGAGCCGGACTGGGGGCTGATCATCACAGGCTACATCGGGGCGTTTCTGATGGCAGGCGGGTTTTTGGCCATCGGATCGTTCTTTTCGGCCCTGACCAAAAATCAGGTCATCAGCTTCATCCTGTCGGTGGTGGCCTGCTCGGTGTTCGTCTTTGCCGGCAACCCGACGACGCTGGAGTACCTGGCGCTGACGATCTCGCCGACGATGGTGACGGTCGTCGAAAGCCTCAGCTTGCAGACCCATTATGAATCCATCGCCCGCGGCGTGATTCAGTTCGGCGATATCGCGTACTTTTTCATCTTAATCGCGGCGTGGGTCATCGCCTGTATGCTGGTTCTGGAAGAAAGGAAGGCAAGCTGATGAATCGAACGACACGCACCTTGTTGGCGATCTTTTTTATTGCGGTGATTGCGGTCTCGGCGATTTCCATCACGCAGACCCTCGGCCGGCGTCTTCGTGTGGATATTACCGATCAGCGGCTTTATACCTTGTCGGACGGGACGAAGGCGATTTTGGCCGGGTTGCGGCAGCCGATCACGGTCAAGCTGTTTTACACCAAAACCGCGGCGATGAAGGGGCCCGACAATATTCGCTTTTATACAAATTATTATGAGTTTGTTCGGGCGCTGCTGGAGGAATATGCGTCCCATTCCGACGGAAATCTGAAGCTGGAGATCATCGATCCGCGGCCATTCAGCGAGGAAGAAATGGCGGCAATTCGCTTCGGCCTGCGCCGCTTCCAGATCACGCAGGAGGAAAACTTCTTCTTCGGTCTGGTTGTTCAGACCGAGTTCGGCGCAACGCGGATCATCGACTTCTTCACCCCGGATCGTCAGCAATTTGTCGAATACGACATCAGCTATCTGATTGATACGGCGGTGACGCGGCAGAAAAAACGCGTCGGCATTCTCAGCCCCCTTGAGATGATGGGCGATTCGGACTACATGGCCCAGATGATGCGGGTACAGGGTCAGCAACCCCGCCAGAAGTGGGGAATCATTGCGCAACTGGAGCAAAAATATGAGGTTGTGTCCGTGCCGACGGATACGACAGCAATCGAGGACATCGATTTACTGCTGGTGATTCATCCAAAGGACTTGCCGGAACACACCGAGTATGCTATCGATCAATATGTCCTCGGCGGCGGTCGCGCGGTGGTGATGATTGACCCCCATGCCGTGATCGATATGCCGGATCAGATGAGCCGCCTGCAGGGCGTTGACCACTCCACGTCGTCCAATCTGCCGCGTCTGCTGCGGGCGTGGGGGCTTGAGATGCCGGACTATACCTTTGCCGGCGACAGGGAACTGGCTGTCGAAGGTAGAACTGCACCGAATCGGCTTCCGGAAAGGATTCTCGGTTTTCTGCAACTGCAACGGGACAAGGGATGTTTTAACCCCGATCATGTCGTCAGCGCCAATCTGAACCAGATGACGGTGCTGTTCCCCGGCGTCTTAAAGGTGCGTGGCGAGGCGAATTCCATACTGGAGTATGTCCCGCTTCTGAGTACGAGCGAAAGGGGCAATGCATGGCGGGTCAACACGCCGTATGAACTGCTGGAACCGGATTATACGGAGTTTATGCGGCGGTTCATCGACGGAACCGAGCCGGTGAAGATGGGGTATCTGGTGAGCGGGTCGTTCAAAACCGCCTTTCCGGACGGGATTATGGCGGAAACCAATGACGACGAAAACGATACGGAAGATGAAGCCTCCGGGCAGCGGATCACCGGCCTGATCGAAGCGGCCGAGCCGGGCGCGATTGTGGTGCTGACGGATGTCGATTTTATCAGCGATATGATGGCCTATGAGCGAACCTTTTTTGGCATGGCAACGGTCGGCGACAACAGCGCACTGCTGATGAATCTTCTCGAAGACCTGTCCGGCTCGCAGCACCTGATCTCAATTCGCTCGCGCGGAAACTTCCGGCGGCCCTTTGCACGGGTGGACGCTATCGAGGCACAAGCCGACACCGAGACCGCCGAAGAGCAGGCCAGAATCGAGGCACAGATCAGGGAATTCGAGCAGCAGCTTAACGAGCGTATAGCCGCCATCGAAGGCGAAAACCGCGGCGAACTGATCAATCAGACGATTCTCGAAGAAAAACGCGAAATCGAGCTTCAACTCCTTGAGGCGGAAAGACGGCTTCGCGATGTGATGATGCAGAAACGCGAGCGCATCGAGGGGCTCAAGGTACAGATGCGGAATTTCTGCACACTGCCGGGGCCGGCGCTGACGCTGGTGATTGCCATCGGCTTGGGGATTCACCGCTCCATTCGGCGGCGGTACTATATCAGCCATGCCAGTGACGCTTGACACTCACCTCTATTCAATAATTATCGGAGACAAAAGATGACCGACAGAAAACTGGCGATATTGGCAATGATAGCCGTCGTGATGGCGGGCTGGGCGATTTTGCAGAGCCGCTTGGCGAAGCAGACGGGGGCGCGCGGATTGTTTGAAAACGCGCCGCTGATTCAGGGGTTGAACGTCGATGCGATTGCGGAGATTACCGTTCTTTCGAACAAAGGCGCCAACACGCTGACATTGAAAAAACAGGATGGGCGGTTTCGGCTGCTGGAAAAAGATGGCTATCCAGCCAACATCAGCCCGATCAATTCGCTGCTGAACAATTGTCTGGATATTCGCGTTGCCCGACCGATTACGTCCAATCCGGCCAATCACCCCGACCTGGGTGTGACCGACGAGACAGCTCAGTATGCGGT
This sequence comes from Phycisphaerae bacterium, assembly GCA_012729675.1. Taxonomy (GTDB): domain Bacteria; phylum Planctomycetota; class Phycisphaerae; order Sedimentisphaerales; family Anaerohalosphaeraceae; genus T3Sed10-213. The sequence continues at coordinate 75,346 of JAAYCR010000058.1, forward strand.
ACGTTTTTTGAATGCCGACGGCAACGTCATTACCGGCGTTCTGGTTTCCGAGAGGAAATCCGATCCGGATGGGGCGTATGTGCGGCTGGACGGAGCCGACGATGCCTATTTTGTCGAATACGCTCCGTGGATTTCCACCACGCCGATATCGTACCTCAACACGGCCCTGGTCGAGGTCAATCGCGACAAAATTCGGCTTGTGACGGTGCGCGGCCCGGAGGGCGACTATGTCCTGACATCGCCTGACGGCGAGACGATCGCGATGGAAGCGATGCCGGACGGCAAGCAGTTTGCGGGCACAGCCCATCAATCGGTGTTCCGGGCGCTGACGTCGGTGCAATTTGAGGATGTGATGGCCGCCGACAGCACCCCGACGGGCCTGTTGTTTGACCGAAGCTTTGTATGCGAGCTGGACGATACAACGGTTTATACCCTTTTGCTGGGCGAGTTGGACGGAAAACATTACGCAACGATCACGGCCGATTTTCTGGACACCACGCCGGTACAGGTCGGCCGTACCGAAGCGGAAGAAGAACTGCGAAAAAAAGAGGCCAAACTGTTGGCGATGGATGCCGCACAGGCGTTTGCGCAGCGGCATAAGGACTGGGTGTATGTGATTTCATCCTTTAAGGCCGAGGACTTGACCCAATCGCTTGACAACCTGCTGGAAGAAGTGACAGAGGCGGACAACAGCCCGGAGGATACGCTGGAACCGGATGACATTTGAACACCAAACGAATTCTTTGTGCTGTCAGGATATAAACCACCGAAGACACTGAAGACACCGAATTTAAGATAAATCCCATTTTAAAATCGGTGTCTTCGGCGGCCTCGGTGGTTTGTTTTTTTGTGTTCACGATACGTTTGCAGAAGAGGTGCTATTTTCGCAGGTACGTCAGCCCTTCGGGCAGCGGGATATTGTTGCCGAAGTTGTCTTCGCCATAACCGTTATCGGCCAACAGTTTGATGTCCGCCAGAACGCGCTTATCGCCCACAAAAACGACCTTAATCGTCGTCCCAATATCGATTTTACCGGTCACTTGAAGACGGGCGATTTCGTCGGTCACCTGTTCAAGCAATTTGGCGTCGGTTTGCAGTGTGTAGTTATCGATCTTCAAGGGATGTTCGTAGATAATCAGCTTACTGTGTTCGGCCAGAGTCAGAATCACCTTGCGGACAAAGCCGCAGATATTGTCCGTCTGTGCGTTGGCCGGCACAAGCTCCAGCCGCAGAATCTCCTCGGCCAGCGAACGCCGTTTGATGGCGTTTATTTTTTCATTGGCCCGAAACAGCTCCAGCGGCGAGCCGGCGTCATACTCTTCGTCGCCCAGCAGCATTTTAACTTCACTGCCGAAATGCAGCACCAGCTTGGAAATCAGCGTGGAAGGCCGCACATGAAAGCCGCGATACTGCGGCACCAGCACCTCGATGTGGCCGTTTTCCGTATAGCGGCGGAGCATGTTCTGGCACAGCAGCTCGGCACAGGTCAGATACTGGTTTACAAAATTGATCGCGTAGTTGATGAGCAGTTCAAGCAGCTCTTCCGGTTCTACCAGCCGTTTATGCCCCTGCGCGATCTTTTGGGCCGTCGGCCCGGCGTGCCGCTCATAGTAGTGGGCGACATCTCGCGAGGTACGCAATAAATGCAGCACGACGCTGATATGCCCGCGCAGCACCGGGAGGTCTTTGTCATAAACCTCTGTCTCGGTCGTGGACACATAGGTATCGTACAGGGATTGCAAATTGTGAAACCGAAGTTCCAGCGAACGAAGCTTTTCTTCGCTGAAGGGACCGGACAGATCGCAAAGCACCGGGTCCGGATGCGCCTGTCGTTTCGGAAGGATTTGTTTACTCTCAGCGGCGAGATTTAAAAACGCGGTCGCCAGCAGCGAGACGGTTGCCGAGACAGTCTCGATCTTGCGCATCGCCAAATCGTGCGGAAGCCGCCCGGTGGGAAGCTTTTCGATATAAAAGTCATCTTCGGGAATTTTTTCGGGGACGGGCAGTTTAAGAACGGCGGCCTCCTCGATCAGACGGCGGGTGGCTTCCTGAAGAACGCTTTCCGTAAACCGCAGCGATTCTTCGGTGCATGCTGCAAAATCCTGCTGAACGGGAAGCAGGCGATAATGAGGAATGGCGTGCTGGATATGCAAAAGCTCATAGCTGACATTCGAAAAAAGTTTGATCGCGGCCGTGATGGAACGAAAACGCGACCACCGGCAATTATTACGCGCGCCGTAGGAATCCAGCAGTTCTTCAACCTGCGAGGCGTGCGAAAGCAACTCGCCCAGCAGCGGGCGGGTCAGAATATGCCCGAAATCTTCCTGCTGGGCCAAAAAAACTGCCGCCCGCAGAAAGGCCATCGAGCGTTCTGCAACCAAATTCTGAAAATTTTCGTACGATATCGTTAAAGGAGTCATGTCCTGCAACTACTCCGCAATTATCCTGTATCTATTACAACGCTCCCTGAAAGTGACGACATCGCCATCCAGAAGCGCCATATTACTCCACTAGTGAACATTTTAACCATTATACCCCAATTCGAAACAAATTCAAGACTTCTTTGGCGGGCATGGGGAAATCGCCACCTCCGCCCATAAAACGGTATGGTCGCTCGGTTTGTCGGCTCCGCGGCAGGCAGTGTCGATCTCGCAACGGGTGCAGCGGTCGGCAAGTGAGGCGGTCGCCATGAGGTAGTCCAGTCGCCAGCCAAGGTTGCGTTTAAAGCCGTTGGGAACGCGGTAGTCCCAAAAGGTATAGAGGCCGGGCCGGCCGGGATGGTGCAGGCGGAACAGATCGATCAGCCCCGCCGACACGACACTTTCGAGGGCGTCCTGTACCTCTTGACAAAAACAAACCGTTCCCCACAACCGTTCGGGGTCGTGTACATCAATCGCTTCGCGGGCGACATTCAAATCGCCCACCCATATCCATTTCGATGTCGGGGTGATCTGCTCGACAAAATACGCTTGAAGGCAGCGAAAAAACGCCAACTTGTACGCAAAGGCATCCGAATGCATCTCGCGTCCCTGAGGAACATACGTATTCACAATCGTAATATCGCCGTAGTCAGCCTGCAGAAAGCGGGCGTCGCCGCCGTCGTCGCCGGGCAGGCGGTCCACCACATTTTCCGGCTCCAGACGACTGAACAGGGCCACGCCATTGTATTTCTTCTGGCCGCGAAAGATCACGTGATAGCCGATGCCGGCAAACGCATCCAGGGGAAATTCGTCGTCCTGCACCTTCGTTTCCTGCACGGCCAGCACATCCGGCTGATGCTCGCACAGCCACTGGCGCACAGGGTCGATCCGGCTGCGAATCGAGTTGACATTGAACGTAGCGATCTTCATTCCGCATGTTCCTGATTCTCGTCGTTTCGGGAATGATTCAGAATCTTGTGCAGAGCGGGTAAAAGCAGTTGAGCCTGCCAGCGCATCCAGCCGATTTGCAGCAGTTTTTCCTCGGTATCGGCGCTGGTGCTAACCGCGGCCAAGAGCGCCTTGCGTGAGGCGATAAGCTGCGGCTCTATCACCAGAGCGTCCGCAATCTGTTGACATTCGACCTTGAGCCGATCCGCTTTTTGGAGCACGGCCGTGCCGGGTTTTTGGTGCTGTTCACGGCGCGGCGGTGCAGGCCAGTCTTCCGGGCCGAGCCGCGCGGCCGAATAAAGGGCGTCCAGCAGTTCACGCCGATGGCTGCCTTTGCAATGTCGCGATAAACGGGGCAGTTGGTCGGAGTGAATATCCTTTTGCCGCTCGGCCCATAGCGCCAGCTCGATCAATTGTTCATTGTGCAGAATGCGAAACGGCGACACGTCGGCCGTATCGGCTTGATCTTGCCGCCATTGCCATAGCGCACGGACAAAAGCCAACTGACGCGGCGGCAGACCAAATGTCCCGCGAATACGCCAGGCTTTGTCAGGATCCTGCGGAATTTTCGGCTGCTGGGTCTGGGCGATAGTCCACTGGCAGTATTCGCGATGCCAGTCAAGTCGCCCCTGAGCGATGAGCCGTTCGGTCAAGTAATCGGCCAGACGCTCCAAATGACGGATGTCTTCGGCTGCGTAGGCCAGCAGCGTGGCCGGAATCGGACGCTGCGCCCAATTGGCCCGCTGGTTGTGCTTATTGGGCAGCGCTATGCCGAGAATATCCGCCAGCAATGCCGAGAGGCTGATGTTTTTAATGCCCACCAGGCGGGCGGCCAGCATCGTGTCAAATATCTCACGTTGCGGTCGAAAATCAAAGTCAGCCAGTAGCATCCGCAGGTCGTAGCCCGTATCGTGAAAAATAAGCTGTTTTTGAGCCAATAACTTAAGTACGGGGGACAGATCAAGACCAGCCAATGGATCGACCACAAAGCAACGGCTTGCAGTGGCAAGCTGAATCAGACAAACTTTATGGTGAAAGTGATGAAAACTATCCGCTTCTGTGTCAACCGAGACCCTGATCGCATCCGTAATCGCCTCTTGCAGGGCCGGGACAGCGGCAGGAGTATCGATAAGGGTGTAATGGCTGCTTAAGTCTTGGCCGTTCATACTCTTTTTGTTGGCTTTCGGTTGGGGTCGATCATTTGGGAACAGTATAATTTCTTTTTCGGAGGATTTCAAGAACGGGTTTATAACCGCTAAGCAGAATTCCACGGGCGGGTGTCATAATGTCAAAATAGTAGTTGGCTGAAGGGTGCTTGTTTATAGATGAGCGTGTCCCCAAAAACAGGACAGGGGTTTAAGGTGGGGTTGTTTTCGGATATACTGGCATGAAATGCCCAGAAAGGAACTCGAAGCAAGGACACAGCGACGACGTTTTACCGCGGAATTTTTCGCAATCGGATTCACGGTCGACGCGATCAGCGAAATTCAGCGATTTTTTACGCAGACGGGTAAGAGCATTGTGGCGCTGACGGTACGCGAGATTCTTGATGAGCAAATCGCCCATCGACTGGCATGAGGCAACAGCTCACGGCCAACGGGAGGCAAAGCGGACACAAAAAAACCGGCCTCAAAGAGCCGGTTTGGAAATTATGAAAGGATTGGGGTTCAGAGCCGCCAGTTGCCGGGGTAGCGGACTTGGCGGGGACTGATGTTGAACGTCCGGCTGAGATTTTCGACCAGGTCGCTGGTACGCTGGATCTGGCTGCTGGTGGCGGAGGTTTGGCCGTCGCCGACAATGCAGATGCGAATCACGCCGTCGCTGCGTTCGGAGGCAAGCTGCCCGCTCCACTGGGCCGAGGGCTGAATACGGCCGTCGTCGGCGCCGTTACCGTTACAAACCAGGAAATGGAATTGGGGTGCTTCGATGCCCGCCAGCCGGGCCAACAGGGGCAGATCTTCAAGATTCCCGCCCTGCGTCCGGCTGTAAAAGACCTCCACCCCGCTCCATTGGGCGGCGGTGGTTTGCAGAGTATTTTTCACGACCGCTTCGACAGGGTCAAGACGGAGATAACTCGACAAGCTATATGCCCCCGCGTTGGGAGCATAATTATCCAATGCCATTAATACCAATGCTCCCCCGGTCATCGCGGCCAGAAGGGTAAACAGCACGGCCACTGTGCGATTCTGACTTGCCATAATCTTCCCTGACGTCTCGGCCAACTTGCTCTGCCTTTTCGCTTTATTATAGATGCATTCCATTACTTCGATTGTAAGGCTTTCATCGGACATTTGCACCTTTTTTATTCACCAAAATTCATGTTTTTTCCTCATTACTTGTGTAAATTCTACATTATCTTTCGGCGGATGCGGGAGCATACTTGGCAAAAACAAGTAAATTGTCCGTTTTTTTTCGATTTTTTTTGACCTCGCCGATGGGTTTGTATCGATAAAAGTACATATATCTTGACGAAACGATCATAACCTGCGATAACAGGAACCGTCGAAAACACAGAGTCAAGGAGATGTTATGTCAGAAATGGATGTCATACGCCAGATTGCTCAGCAGGCACTGACCGTGCCGACCCTGGCGGGGATACGGGACAATTGGTTGTGGGACCGCACGCTTCGGATTTTGCGAAATGTCGAGCACATCTGCCGGATGCCGGAATTGACCGATAAAAATACGACCGTGGACCGGTTTTGTCTGATTGCGGCGACGTATTTCGCGGACGCAGGCTTTGCCCATTACGCCGACGCCGAGGATATGTCCGCCCGGCTGGTGCTGGCCGATATCAGCCAGACGGATTTGCGCGATTTTTCGACGCAGGTGGTCAATGACAAGCTGTCCGGGGCGCTGGCCGGGCCGAGGATCGATAAAATCAACAAAATCATCGTCGAATCGAGCAACCGCTTCACCGACATGACCGAGGCGATCATTCTCTCGGACGCGCGAAATCTGGATGATATGGGGGCCGTCGGGCTGTACAATGAGTTCCGCCGCTACGTCATCCACGGCAAGGGCGTCTCGGATGTGCTGGAAAGCTGGAAACGAAAGGTCGATTATCGGTACTGGCAGGCCCGGCTCAAGGAAAGCTACCGATTTGACTCGGTGCGGACGTTGGCCGAGCGGCGATTCGGGGCGACCGAATACTTTATGAACCAACTGGATGTCGAACACGGCGCCCGCGACCTGGAAGAACTCCTGCTGGAATCGCTGGATAAAGACCCCAAATAGCCCTTGAAGGCCTCATGAAAGCCGCTTTCGATGAAACTGTGCCGTATCATAGACAAGCAATTCGGCCAAACATACGCCATTTCTCAGCCGGACGGCAGCCTGCGGCGATGCCGCGTGAACTCCCCTTTTGAACTGGAAACGGTGGAGATAACCGGCGAGGCAGTGTGTCCGGAGATGTTTCTGCCGCCGATCGAGCCGCGGTCGATACTTTGCGTCGCAGGCAATTATCGCAAACACGTCGAAGAATTTGGAACACCGCCCAATCCGGACATAATGGTCTTTATGAAAAATCCCGCCAGTGCGATCGGCCATCAGCAGCCCATCGTCATCCCCTCCGTCTGCGGCGATGAGGTGGATTATGAATGCGAACTGGCAATGGTGATTTCGCGGCCATGCCGGGACGTGGCTGTGCGGGACGCCCGAAACTATATTCTTGGATTTACGATTGCTAACGACGTCAGCGCACGCATCTGGCAGAAAGAACGCGGCGGCGGGCAGTGGTGCCGCGGCAAGGGGTTTGATACATTTTGCCCGCTGGGTCCGTTTCTGATCACGCCCGATGAGGTTGCCAACCCCAACGACCTGCGCCTGACGACGACGCTGAATGGCCGCGTCGTTCAGGATTCCCGAACCTCGTTTATGACCGGCTCGGTGGATGACATTGTCAGTTTTCTGTCGCAGGGCACAACCCTGCTGCAGGGGACGGTCATCCTCACCGGCACCCCCGAAGGCGTCGGCTGGGCGCGCACCCCCAAGCTTCTGCTCCAGCACGGCGACACCGTCACGATCACCATCGACGCACTCGGCGAACTGACCAACTCGGTCATACGCAAAACATCATTATAATTGACAAAACCGGTATTGTGCGTTTAGGATAGGGCTATTATGAAATATAATCCACTTACAGCGATTTTTCCGGGGTCGTTTGATCCGATTACGAACGGGCACTTGGATGTCATTCGCCGCGGCACGAAACTGTTCGAACACTTGGTCGTCGCCGTCGGTCAAAACCCGGATAAAGACCAGCTATTTACAAAAGAAGAACGGGTCGCGATGATCCGCGAACTGGTCGCCGACATGCCGCGGGTGTCGGTGGAAAGCTACGATTGTCTGACGGTCAAGTTTGCCGCCGAAAAGCAGGCCGGGGCGATGCTGCGCGGCCTGCGAAACCTCACCGACGTGGAATATGAATTTCAATTGGCTATGACCAACCGCACCGTAGCGGGCATTGAGACGGTATTTGTGATGACCAGCGAGGAATACGGCTATGTCAACTCCACAATGGTGCGACAACTGGCCCTGCTCGGCGGCGATGTCAGCAAGCTGATCCCCCTGACAGTCTATGACCGGCTCAAAGAAAAAATCCGGCAAAATCACGCCACCGCAAAACCGGATGTACCCGAATAGAAATTCTAAATCCTAAGCACTAAATTCTAAAAAGGACAATGAGAGACAAAATAACGCTTGTTTTTAGTTTTTTGTCATTTGGATTTAGAATTTGTTTAGAATTTAGTACTTTGTGCTTAGAGATTGATAATGTACTGGATCTCCATAGAAACCGAGTTTGAGGCATGGCATCAGTTGACGTTTGCGGACGGCACACAGGAGTCGTTGCATCCCCATCCGTGGCAGGTGACGGCGGCGGTCTGTGCCGCGGCACTCAACCGCGACGGGCTGGTGATGGATTTTCTTCTTCTCGAAGAGATCGTCAATACGGCCATCGCCCCCTATCGGGGAAAACAGCTCGAAAAGACCCTTTTTTTTCCCGGCCGCAACGCCTCAGCCGAAAATGTGGCCAAATGCCTGTTCGATGCGATCGCCCCCCGCATTACCCCCCCTGCCCGTTTGGGTTTTGTCGAGGTGACCGAGGCGCCCGGTTGCCGTGCCCGATACCAGCCTGGAGAATAAGGACCGCTGAAGCACCACGATTTTTTAGTCGATATAGAGGTGCATTCGTATATAATAATCGGATAACAGAGGCGGCCGTCGGAGCTGCCCGACGAGATATGGGAGTTATTATGCTGTGTCAGGCGTGTAAAGAACGAACGGCGACGATTCATTTGACCGAGATTACCAACGGCCAGCGAGCCGAGACGCATTTGTGTCAGGAATGTGCCCACCAACAGGGTTTGGCGGTCAAGGCGCAAATTCCGCTCAACGAGCTGCTCAGTACGCTGTTGAGCGTTCAGCCGCAGGCTCAGAAAGTGCCCGGTCCCTCTGAATTAGATGTGATGGACAAGGTGTGCCCGGAATGCGGAATGACCCTCAAGCGATTCGCCAAAGAGAGCTTGCTGGGCTGTCCGCACGATTACACAGCCTTCGAAGAGCAGTTGTCGCCGCTGATCGAACGCAGCCATAACGGCAAAAGCTGGCACTGCGGAAAAGTGCCGACGCATACCTCAAACGAAGAAAAACAAGACATCCTTTTGCGGCAGTTGCGGCGGGAACTGGAACAGGCGATCAAGAACGAAGACTATGAAGCCGCCGCACGCCTCCGCGACCAGATAAAGCAAAACCAATGAACCCTGTGGATTTGTGCAACGCGGCCAGTTCCTGGTTCGGCCAGGGGCGGGGATTATTTTCCGATGTGGTGATCTCATCGCGCATCCGCCTTGCGCGTAACGCGGCGGGGTATGCGTTCCTGCCGTGTCTGACCTTTGAAAAGCAAAAAGAGGTACTGGAACGGTTTAAAGAGGTGCTGCTGGGGATGAATTTAGGTGGCGATGTGTTTTTTGTTGATGTGGAACAGGCCTCGACGGTCGAGCGTGAACTGCTGACCGAACGACACTTGATCAGTCGTCGCCAGGCCGTCGGCAAAGGGCCGCGCGGCGTGATTGTCGCCGTGGATGAGGCGTTCGCGGCGATGATCAACGAAGAAGACCACCTGCGGCTGCAAGTGCTGGCGCCGGGGCTGGATCTGCATTCCTGCTGGGAGCGCATCAACCGCATCGACGATATGATCGAGCAGCGGGTGGCGTATGCCTTTGACCGTCGCTACGGCTATATGACGGCCTGCCCGACCAATCTGGGCACGGGCATCCGGGTGTCGGTGATGCTGCATCTGCCGGCGCTGAAGATGACAGGGCAGATTGACAAGGTCATGGCCGCGGCCCGTGATTGCGATCTGGCGGTGCGGGGACTGTTCGGCGAGGGAACCGATGCACTGGGCGATTTATTCCAGTTGTCCAACCAGATCACGCTCGGCGTCAGCGAGATGCAGGTCGTCGAAGAGTTTGTCAGCAAAATCACACCCAAGATCGCGGCCTACGAACTGGAGGCGCGAAAGTCTCTTTTGGATAAAAAGCCCCGGTCGCTGGACGACAAAATTCAGCGGGCGCTGGGGGTTTTACGCAATGCCTGTCTGGTCAGCTCGCAGGAGGCGCTCTTTCTGCTCAGCAACGTGCGGCTGGGGGTCAACCTCGGGCGCATCGAAAAGATCGACCTGGCGACAATCAACGAACTATTTATGCTCACTCAACCCGCCCACTTGCAGCTCCGCGCCGGGCGTGTCCTCGACGCCGACCAACGTGACAGTCTCCGCGCCGAAATCATCCGCACCCGCTTGTGTGCCAATTAGCCCCCGTTTCATTGTGTGGATGAAAACAATAAACAGATACTGCCAATCATAGTTGAGCGGTTGGCTAAGAATGTGCCAAACGCCAATGACGGCATACTTTCCAAAGGGTAAAACCGAATATCCAATCGTGACAATATGCACAATAGCCTGTTTCCAGAACGGCGCTTGACTTCTGCTGCAATCTACGATACTATTCTTTTTTCGAATGTGTAACTCGTCTTGATGCCCTTCTCAGAGAAGAATAAACGTGCTGAAAGTAACTGAAAATCCGCCGTTGGTGTGGCCGGAAGACAAGTCGATTGCCGAGTTTTCCGGCACGTGGTGGGTCGCCCATACAAAGGCCCGCAATGAAAAAGCGATGGCCTGGCAGTTGGCGACTAAGGATGTGCCGTATTTTTTGCCGATGAGCTGGAAGGTGTCGCGTAAGAGCGGTCGGACGATTCGGTCGCTGTTGCCGCTGTTTCCGGGGTATGTGTTCTTTTGCGGGGGCCAGGCCGAGCGGTTGGAGGCCCTCAAGACCAACCGCACCGCGGCAATTATTCCGGTGGTCGATCAAGAGCGGCTGGTGCGAGAACTGGAGCCGATTGAGCGGGTGCTGCTGATGGGCAAGCCGGTTATGCCGCACGATTATCTGAAGGTCGGCCAGCGCTGCCGGGTGATTGCCGGGCCGCTGATGGGCGCCGAGGGCTTGATTATCCAGACGCCCAAAGAGACGCGGCTGGTCTTGCAGGTCGAGATGCTCGGCCAGGCGGCCAGCGTTGAAATCGATTTTGATATGGTCGAAAAAATCGACGACTAAGCTGCAATGCAAAAACAGGAGAACGGATTATGCAGATCATGCAGTACAGTGTGTGGATTGTCGGGGTGTTGGTTGCGGCCTGGGGCGTCGCGGTGGCGATCAAGCCCCAATGGATGAAGCGTATGATGGATTTTTTTGTCGTTGGACGGCGGTTTTGGCTGGCGGCGGCGGCCAAGGTGGCGGTCGGTATTCTCTTTCTGGTTTTTGCGCGTGACTGCCGGATACCGGGCATCATCATCGCCATCGGCGTCATTACCGTGGTCAGCAACCTGTTTGTGCTGACGCTGGCGCCCGAAAAAGTCCACAAAATGATGGCGTATTGGCAAAAACAGCCGCTCTGGATTTATCGCACCTGGGGCATTGTCGCAGCGCTTTTCGGCGGATTGCTGCTCTATGCCGGATAGAATTATTTACTGAACGCCGTTGTCGGCGGTATCGTATTACCGAATGTATCATGCATTTTTTTCTGCATACTCGAATTGTTCTAAGACAATCTGTTCCTTATTTATGAAACGGTTTATTCTATGACAGACATTGGGGCCAACATAAGGCCTTTGACTATCGGAAACATTAAAATCAATCCGCCTATTATTCAAGGGGGTATGGGTGTGCGTGTTTCCCGCGCTCGGTTGGCATCGGCTGTGGCCAACGAAGGGTGTGCCGGCGTGATTGCCACCGCCGGTGCGGGGATGTTCGAAGACCACCCGGGAAATGAGTTTACCTCGGTCAACGAGATCGCCCTGCAAAACGAAATTCGCACCGCCCGATCGCTATCCAAGGGTATCATCGGGGTCAATATCATGGTGGCGCTATCGGATTATGACAGCCTGGTCAAGACGGCGGTTGCGGAAAAGGTGGATTTGATTATTTCGGGGGCGGGTTTGCCGTTTCATCTTCCCAGCCTGGCGGCAGGGACGGAGACCAAACTGATTCCCATCGTCTCGTCGGTGCGCACCTATAATATTATCTGCAAGCGCTGGGAAAAACAGTATAACCGACTGCCGGACGCGGTCATTATCGAAGGGACAAAGGCCGGCGGGCATTTGGGCTACAGCATCGAACAGATTGAAAAGGACGAGCCGAATCTTGAACAGATTTTGGCCGATGTTCTGGCCTATCAGAGCGAAAAAGGGCTGACTATTCCCGTCATCGTCGCCGGCGGTATCTTTGACGGCGGGCAGATGCGGTATTTTCTGGAGCGCGGCGCATCGGGCGTGCAGATGGCAACGCGCTTTGTTTGTACACACGAGTGCGATGTGCACCCGGCCTTTAAGCAGGCCTACCTGGACGCGACTGAAGAGGACATTACGCTGATTAAAAGCCCCGTCGGCCTGCCTGGTCGGGTGATTCGCAACGCCTTTGTCGAATCCATCCAGAAGGGGCTGCGCGTCCCCTTTGACTGCAACTACCAGTGCCTCAAAACCTGCGACCCGGACACGGCCCCGTATTGCATCGCACGGGTACTGGCCGACGCCGCGGAGGGGAAACTGGAGCAGGCCTTTGCCTTTGCCGGGGCCAACGTCTGCCGCTGCAATGAAATCGTTTCCGTCAAAGAACTTATCGAAAACATTGTGCGCGAATACGCCGCATCCCATACCGCCGCCGGCCATTAGCACCCTGCTTTCCCGGCGGCCCGATGCCGAACCAGTGCTTGACTTTGGACTCGATGTGCCATATTATTCAGGATATGCACACATTCGGAAGAAAACAGGCCTAAGGCCGGAAAGGAGAATTGCGATGCATCACATCGTATGGATCATTGGGGCGCTCATGGCCTTGGGAGGTATCGCTATGGTACTCAAACCCGACTGGATGAAGCGGATGATGGAATTCTTTAATGTCCGGCATCGTTTTCAGGCCGCCGCCGCGATAAAACTCATCATCGGCGTCATTTTTCTGATCTTTGCACGGGATTTCCGACACTGGCAGGTCCTCGCCGCCATCGGCATTCTGACCGCCGCCGGCAACTTATGGGCGCTGCTGATCAAGCCCGAAACCGCCCTGAAATTTATGCTCTGGTGGCAAAAAAAACCCTTTTGGGTCTATCGCCTTTGGGGCGTCAGTGCCACCATGTTAGGCGGGATCATCATCTACATAGGCAGCATTCCGGCCTAAAATCCTGACTCGGACTGGACAAGATCGCCGGATTCGGATAAACTCTTGACAAGGCGAACCCGGCGAGACTAAAATACAATACAAATGCTCAAAACAAACAATTTAACTAGCAGAATAAAAAAACGCAATTGCAAGCCGAATCGGTGTGGTCGTTTTTCTGACAGGGGTACTGCTCATGACAGGGTACTCTTGCCCCTGCCAGAATCCCCACGCCATGAAAGGGAAAACCTACCATGAACATCAGTCAATCACCCTTCGGGACGACGCCGGATGGACAGCAGGTATCGCTTTACACGCTGACCAACGCTAACGGGGCTGTCGCCAAAATCACCACCTACGGCGGCATCGTCACCGAACTGTGGATGCCCGATCGAAGCGGCGTTCTCGGCGATATCGTCCTGGGCTTTGATACGCTTGAGGACTACATCAAAGGCAGTCCCTATTTCGGCTGCATTGTCGGCCGCTACGGCAACCGCATCGGCAAGGGTACGTTTACGCTGGACGGTACGCCCTATACGCTGGCCGTCAACGACGGCGAAAACCACCTGCACGGCGGGCTCAAAGGCTTTGACAAGGTCGTCTGGCAGGCCGAGCCGGTCAAGGGCCAGGACGGCGTCGGCCTCAAGCTCCATTATCGGAGCAAGGATATGGAAGAGGGCTATCCCGGCAATCTGGACGTGACCGTCGTTTATACCCTGACCAACGCCAATGAATTGCGGATCGACTATACCGCAACCACGGACAAGCCCACCCACTGCAACCTGACCCATCACGGCTACTTCAATCTGGCCGGACAGGGCGAAGGCGACATTCTCGGCCATCAACTTTGTCTCAACGCCGACCGTTTTACCCCGGTCGATGCGGGGCTTATCCCCAGCGGCCAAATCCGCTCCGTCAAGGGCACTCCCATGGACTTTTCCCAACCGACGGCCATTGGCCACCGAATCGACGCCGACAATGACCAGATCCGGCACGGCGGCGGCTATGACCACAACTGGGTACTGAACAAGAACGGCAGCGAGTTGAGCCTGGCCGCCCGTGCCATGGAACCGACCAGCGGCCGGGTGATGGAAGTCTGGACAAACGAACCGGGCGTTCAGTTCTACTCCGGCAATTCTCTCGACGACACACTGACCGGCAAAGGCGGCAAGGTCTATCACCGCCGTTACGGATTTTGCCTGGAGACCCAACATTTTCCGGACACCCCCAATCAGCCCGATTTCCCCAGTACGGTCTTGCGTCCCGGCCAAACCTATCAAACGACAACCCTGCATAAATTCATGACACAATAGGGTTAGATCGATCGCGCGGAACAATGGAATGACGAACGCTTGAGAACCGCCCTGCGGGATGTGGCTTTGGGGGTTACCGACGCCATGCGGCACGGCGGACCATCAGCGGCGGCAGGTGTTCGGGCCTGACGTGGCTCATATTCAGACGGATGCAGCTCCGCTGGCTGGGATAGACCCGGATGTCGGGCGCAAGCTCCTCCAGCAGGGGCGGCGGCGTTGGCTCTTTTTTCTTTCGTCTGAACATCATTACAGAATACCCTTACAGTGATCTGTTGGCTACCCTATCATCGGCGTGTGCAAGGGACAACTTAACAGCCGAAATCAGAGGGTACGCCGAACGCCAAACCAAATCCAGCGGCTGGGTGGCATCGGCTCCGCGCAGCAGACCGATGGAAAATTCGACACATTATAGGACCTCCAGCTACCGTAACCCCTCGTTCGGGTGGCATCGGTTCTGCGCAGCAGACCGATGGTCAATCCCCCCAACCCAATCCGTCCAAGTCAGCGGAGCAGGCCGTAATCGGTCAGGCATTTTTTGAGCGTTTCTTTTTGGGCGTCGGTCAGCGGCGTCATCGGCAAGCGGAGTTCTTCCGAAGCCATATTCAGCATCGCCATTGCCGCCTTGAGCGGGATGGGGTTGGTCGCCAGGCCCAGCATATTTTTGGCCAGCGCAAAGAGCTTCTGATGCCACTTGCGGGCCGAGACAAAATCCCCTTCGAGGATCAGGTCGGTCATGGCCTTGACGTCGGCTGGAACGATATTGGCGACGACACTGATGACGCCTTTGCCGCCGACGGAGGCGATGGGCAGCGTCAGCGAATCGTCGCCGCTCAGCAGTGTCAAGTCCGTACGGACGGCAATCTCACTGGCCAGATCGAGGCTGCCGGTCGCTTCCTTAATCGCGACAATCGTCTCGATTTGGGCGAGCCGTTCGATCGTATCAACAGCCAGACCCGTGCCGCCGCAGCGGCCGGGGATGTTGTACAGCACCAGTGGGATATCCACTTCTTCGGCGATGGCCTTGAAGTGCTGAAAGAAGCCTTCCTGTGTGGGTTTGTTGTAGTAGGGGCACACCTGCAGCGACCCGTCGGCGCCGGCTTTACGGGCGTGGGCGGTCAATTCGATGGCCTCGGCGGTGCTGTTGGAGCCAGTCCCGGCAATGACGGGCACTTGTCCGTCCACGATGTCAATAACGCGCTCGATGACGGCTTTATGTTCGTCATAGCTGAGTGTCGGCGATTCGCCGGTCGTGCCGCACGGGACGATGCCGTCAATGCCGCTATTGAGCAGAAATTCGACGAGTTCGTCGAGCGTATCAAAATCGATCTGCCCGTCGCTGAAGGGCGTTATCAGAGCTACGAGTGAACCGGTAAACATTTTATCTCTCCAGAATTGAGGTTTAAAACGGATGGGCGATAAGTTTGTTCATTTCTTCGACGGCCTGACGCATCCCGACCAGCACGGCGCGGGCGATGATGCTGTGGCCGATGTTGAATTCACCGAGGTTTTCAATGCGGGCGACGGGCTTGATGTTGCGATAGGTCAGGCCGTGGCCGGCGTGAACGACCAGTCCCGCGGCCAGAGCGATGTCGCGGCCGTCGCGCAGCTCGTTCAGACGCCGCTCGATCTGCGCATCCGTCGTCGCATTGGCGTATTGGCCGGTGTGCAGTTCGACGGCATCGCAGCCGGTCTCGGCGGAGGCGAGAATCTGCTTTTCGTCGGCGATGATAAAGGTACTGACGCGGATGCCTTTTTTGTGCATACGCGTAACAACCTCGTCCAGCCGTTTCAGTTGGCCGACGCAGTCCAGGCCGCCTTCAGTGGTCAGTTCAGCACGGTTTTCGGGCACAAGGGTCACCTGATCGGGACGAATCTGCTCGGCGATCTTGACCATCTCCGCATCCATACCCATCTCAAGGTTGAATTTGCAGGCGACGGTTTCCTTGAGAACCCGCACATCCCGGTCGCAAATATGACGACGATCTTTACGCAGATGCACGGTAATCCCGTTGGCTCCGGCCAGTTCACACTGCACCGCCGCCCAGACCGGATCCGGCTCGTCCGCCCGGCGGGCCTGACGAATCGTCGCCACGTGATCGATATTGACATTCAATAAAGCCATAGTATCTCCAAAAAGACGTTTCAGGGGGCAATTATAGCCGGTTGCGGCCGGGCTTCAAGCGCGTTATGATAGAAAGATGCAAATTCAAGGGTTTACGGCAATTATCACGGGTTCGACGGGTCGGCTGGGGCAGGCAATCGCCTTGGGACTGGCGGCACAGGGGATGGACTGCATCTGCCATTATTATCAGCAGGAAGAGGCAGCCCAGTCCGTGGCCGCGCAGATCACGGCCATGGGGCGGCGAGCCGCGACGGTGCAGGCGGATCTGGAGTGCGATGCGGATATGGAGCAGCTTTTTGAGCAGGCCGCGGCATTCGGCAAGGCGAGGGTACTAGTGAACTCGGCGGCGGTGTTTGAGCGATGTCCGCTGGACGAGTTGACGGGCGAAGAGGTCCAGCGAACACTGGGAATCAATCTGGCCGCCCCTGTGCTGGCGAGCCGGTCTTTCGTTCAGATGCTGGAGACCGACGGGCTGGATTATCAAACTGCCGAAGAGCCGTTTGCCAAAATTGTGAATCTGGCGGACGTTGCAGCAATGAAGCCCTGGGCCGAATACGCCGCCTACTGTGCGTCAAAAGCCGGACTAATCGGCCTGACCAAAGCACTGGCCAAAGAACTGGCCCCGGGGATATTTGTCAATGCCATTGCCCCCGGCATCTTCACCTGGCCGGAACCGATGCCTCCGGACGAAAAGAAAAAGCAGCTTGACCGCATCCCGACCGGCCGTTTCGGCCAACCCGGCGAAATCGTGCGAAGCATCCTGTTTCTGCTCGAAAATGATTACATTACCGGCCAAACCCTCTGCGTCGATGGCGGCAGAAGCATTTGACGCAACGAAAGGCCAATGAATGCTGCTGACGCTTGCCAACACGGTTACAATTGTTCGGATCCTTTTGATTCTTCCGTTTGTGGTCTGTCTGCTCAAGGAGAACGATCCGGAATACGGGGTGGCGATGCGATGGGCGGCGGTGGCGATTTTTGTCGTCATGGCGGCCAGTGACGCACTGGATGGCTATCTGGCCCGCGTCAAAAAACAGACCACGCAGTTGGGGGCGTTTCTGGACCCGCTGGCTGACAAGCTGATGATGACCTGTGCCAGTGTCATTCTGGCCCTGCCGCAAACGGCGGTGCCGGGCTTTCGCCTGCCGCTGACGGTGGTGGTGCTGATCATCGGCAAGGACATCCTGCTCGTGCTGGGGTTTTCTGTAACCTATTTCCTGACCGGCAGCGTCCACATCAAGCCGGTCTGGGCGGGCAAGGCCTCAACCTTCTTCCAGATTTGTATGGTGCTGTTCATCCTCATCGGCCCCGAAATGTCCGGCATCCTGAGGCTCTGGCCGGCCGTTGTGCGGGTGCTGTGGTGGACGACCGGTTTATTGGCCGTGACGGCAACGCTTGTTTACATTTGGCGCGGAATAAGGTATATTGAAGCATTTGAAAGTGTTGATAAATAGAAAGAGAAACGGAGGGGAATATGGGCAGTTCCTATATTGCCCACGTGCCGCAGGAGAATAATGACCAAACCGCTCAACTCAAAACTAAGAACTAAGAACCAAGAACTAAGAACTATCTTTACCCTCAGTATCCTCAGTACCCTCGGTGGTTAAACGTGAATTGAATAAACAAACCCAAATTGAGCTTGATACTGATGAAAACATTGCTGGGACAACTGATCGCGGCGGCGCCGACGGTCGAAAACGGTGAATTGCGGGCGGCCGAGATATTGAAAGCCTACTTCGAATGCCACGGCCTGACGGCGGAACTTGACATCTGGGACGGTAATCGGGCCAATCTCCTCGTACATCTAAAGGCGGATACCCCCACCGGTGCCCCTCTGCTGGCGGCGTCACATCTGGACGTGGTCCCGGCCGCGGCGGGCTGGACGACCGCCCCGTTTGCAATGGCCGAGCGTGACGGACGGCTGTATGGCCGCGGCACAACGGATATGCTCGGTGCGGTCGCGGCGATCGCAGCGGCATTGGTCGAGACGGAAAAAGAAAAACCGCCACTGCCGCGCGACATCGTGTTTGCCTCTGCCGCCGGCGAGGAGACCGACAGTTGCGGCGCAAAACGGCTTGTCAGTCAGCTAAAAGAACGGTTCGGGGCGGTTTCCGGCGTCCTCATTCCGGAGCCGACAGACCTGAAGGTCCTGCGGGCACATCGGGGCATCCTATGGCTCAAGATCGCCGCCCACGGCCGCACGGCCCACGGGTCAATGCCGCACCTGGGAATCAACGCGATACTCAAGATCAACACCCTGCTGAATCGGCTTCGCGACTTTACCCTGCCGCAACCGCCGCACCCGCTGCTGGGCGGCTGTTCGATGAGCGTCAACCGCATTGCCGGCGGATCGGGTACGAACATCGTGCCGGAGCATTGTGCGATTGAGATTGACATCCGCACACTGCCGGGGCAATCGGCCGAGGCGACGACGGCGCTGTTCGAGACTCTGCTGGCCGAGATCGCAAAGGACGACCCGGAGTATAAGGCAGATATCTCCGAATTGCGCTGCGTTCCGGCATTGGAAACACCGGCCAATGAGCCGTTTGTGCGGGCGGTCTGTCAGGCGGTCGGCGCATCACAGACCGGCTCTGTCGGCTTTACGACCGATGGCCCATATTTTGCCCCGCTGGGCCCCGTAGTCATCGTCGGCCCCGGCAACCCCGCTCAGTGCCACAAGCCGGATGAATACATTGAAATCGCCGCACTGGAACAGGCCAAAGAAATGTTCAAGAAAATCTTTCAGAACACAGAGGATTAAAACCACTGGCTGAGTGGCATCGGTTCTGCGTAACAGACCGATGGAATAATCGTCTCCAATTTTTTATCGAATTGGAATAGTATAATCGCGTTCGAAGACCTCGCCGAAATCGAACACCCCGTCAAAATCCTCAATGGCATCGGTTTCCTGCGAGGTCATCCATTGATGGGAAATCATCAGATAGACAATCTCGCCAAAATCGCGTGTGGTGCGCACGCCCCACCGATCCAGCACCAGTGCCGTCAGCCGCCCCCACCGCTGCATCGCAACCTCGGCCAGCCCCCACGCCAACTCCTGGCCAGAGATATGCCGCGAATGCTCGGCGCCCTCGTCCTGCCGCAGCTTCTCGATGGTCGCTGACAACCCTTCATAGACAAACTTCAAGGCGCGAACGTCATACCGTCCGTCATCATGTGCAATTTGTTCGATGGTTTCTTTCATCTTAGTAGCATGGCCATCTTGGCCATGTTCAAGGGCAGGATGCCCGTGTTACGTGTTAATGGACACGCTGTCCCGGTTGGGCGCCGGTGTCGGGGGTCAGCAGGAAGATGTCGCTGCCGCCGGGGCCTGCGGCGCAGACCATGCCTTCGGACAGGCCGAACTTCATCTTGCGGGGCTTGAGATTGGCCACGCACACAACCAGCCGTCCGACGAGGTCTTCGGGTTTGTACGCCTTGGCGATGCCTGCAAAGACATTGCGGGTCACGCCGCCCAAGTCCAGTTCGAGCGCCAGCAGCTTGTCGGCGCCTTCGACGGCGGAAGCGGAGGCGATTTTGGCAATCCGCAAATCCACCTTCATAAAGTCTTCTATCGTACATTCCTCGGCCAGCGGCTCATCAAGCGTAGGTTTGCTCGGCTCTGCGGCGGCCACCGGTGCGGCCGTCTGCTGTTTACTGTCTTCGATCATGGCGTCCACCTTTTCTTTTTCCACACGTTCTATCAAACGTTCATAAGGATTAATCGTATGATTTTCCAATACCGTATCCGTGTCGGCAAACGACAGCGGCGGGATGTTCAGGAAGCGTTCCATTTTTGCGGCAAAGTCCGGCAGCACGGGCTTTAGATAAATCGTCAGAATCCGGCTCGCGTTCAACACCGCCGTCAAAACGGTACGCGCCTTTTCGGGATGGGTCTTGATCAGCGACCACGGCTGGTTGTCCTCGACGTATTTGTTGCAGACATCGGCCAGCGCCGCGATCCGGCGGATGACCGAGGCGTAGTTGAGCGTCTCATATTCCTGAACGATAACGCCTCTGGCTTGAACCAATTCATCGATCAGTGCCCGCCCGGCCTCGTCGAGTGTGCCGAGAGTGCCGCCGAGGGTTTTGGTCAGCATCGGGCCGGAGCGACTGGGCAGGTTGGCCAGCTTGCCAACCAGATCGGAATTGACGCGATTAACAAAATCGTCAACATTCAAATCGATATCGCCCACATCCCCGCTGAGCTTGGAGGCGTAGTAATACCGCAGAAACTGCGGATCGAGATGGTTCAGATACGTCCGCGCCATCACAAACGTCCCCTTGCTCTTGCTCATCTTCTGGCCGTTGACCGTCAAAAAGCCGTGGACGAACAGCTTGTCAGGACGACGGAGCTTGGCGCTAATCAGCAGGGCCGGCCAGAACAAGGCGTGAAAATACATAATGTCCTTGCCGATGAAGTGGTAAATCTCATACTCGCCGCTATTCCAAACCTTCTCGAAGTCCAGACCATTCTGCTTGCAGTAGTTCCAGCACGAGGCCATATAGCCGATGGGCGCATCCAGCCAGACGTAGAAATACTTGTCGTCTTCGCCGGGGATTATGAAGCCAAAGTACGGCCCGTCGCGGGAGATGTCCCAATCCTTCAGGCCCGCGGCAAACCACTCATCGAGTTTATTCCTGACCGACGACTGCACATAGCCGGCGGCGAACAGTTCCTTGAGCGCATCGGCAAAATCGGCCAGGCGGAAAAAGTAATGCGTGCTCTCTTTGAGTACCGGCGGATGGCCGCTGACGGCGCTGACCGGATTGATCAGCTCGGTCGCCTGATAATGCGCCGCGCAGATGTCGCACGAATCGCCGTACTGATTCTCGGCCTTGCAGCGGGGACACGTCCCCTTGATGAATCGGTCGGGCAGCCACATCTTCTCTTGGTCGTCATACGCCTGCTCAATCGTCTTTTTGACAATCGAGCCGGCCTCCAGCGCGCCGTTGTAGATCCGCTCGCTGAGGATGCGATTCTCTTCGGAATGCGTGGTGTAGTAATTGTCAAAGGCGATGGCAAAATCGGAAAAGTCTTTGTAGTGCTCGCGGTGGACACGCTCGATGAGTGTTTCGGGCGTAATGCCTTCGCTCTTGGCGCGAATCATAATCGGTGTGCCGTGCGTGTCATCGGCGCAGAAGTAGAAACATGTATTGCCGCAAGCCTTCTGAAAGCGTACCCAGATATCCGTCTGGAGGTATTCGACCAGATGGCCGATATGGATCGGCCCGTTGGCATAAGGCAAGGCCGAGGTCACAAGCATTTTTCGCGTCATAGCGGTTCACTCTCCCGATGGCGTTGCGTTGGTGTTGCCGGAGTTGCCGGGGCGGTTTTGGTTTTGGCCGCCGCCGGGTTTCTTGCCGCGTCTTTTTTTGCGGCGGTTCTTATTACGTTGCCCGCCTTCGCCGGGACGCTGCTGAGTAGGTGAGGACTCCCTTGCTGCGTTGTTTTGCAGGCGGTTCGACCTGTTGTTTTGTTTGGGGCGGCGGTCGGAAGCGTTTCTCTCGACTCGTCCCTCCGCCGGACAGGCGGGACATTGACCACAAGCGGACTGGTCGGCCGTTGCCATTGCTGCGTCCTGTTCCTGAATGGCTTCATCCTCGACCTCTTCGGTCATAACGGTCTCCACTGGTGATGAACGCGAAGCCCGGGAAGGGTTTACCGGCTGCGATTTGATATCTTGCTCCTGTGCTCCCTTTCCGTCCAGGGGCAGCAGTTCATCGACCGGCCAGGCCGTGCGGTCGCCCAGCGAATCCTGAACGACGACCAACTGCGTGAGAATCTGCACATCGACGACCTTGCCGACGCCTTTGGGCGTGCGCACGGTGGCATTGCGGTGCGGCAGTTTGTCTTTCATTTCCATATAGGTCTGGTCTTCGTACCGCAAACAGCACTTGAGCCGTCCGCAGTGGCCGCTGATCTTGGATGGGTCGAGCGTGGCCTTTTGCAGTTTGGCCATCCGCATATTGACCGGTTCGAGGATTTTCAGAAACCGGCTGCAGCAGCACTGCTGGCCGCAAGTCTCGTAGTCGCTGACGAGTTTGGCCTCGTCGCGGGCGCCGATCTGCCGCAGTTCGATGCGCGTCTGGTACTCGCGGGCCAACGTCTTAACCAGATCGCGAAAATCGACGCGGCACTCGCTGGTAAAGTAATACACGATGCGTTCGCCGCCGAACAGATGCTCGGCCTCAACAATCCGCATCGGCAGGCCGAATTCCTTGATGTACTTTTCGCAGCATTCGATCTCTTCCTTTTCAGATTTAATCAGATGTTCCTGCTCGCGGATGTCTTCATGTGTGGCAAATCGCATAAATGTCCCACCCTGACCGACGGGGGAATTGGGGCCGGGGGTGCCGTAATAGGCCTCGACCTGTTCGGGCGTACTGCGGAACTGGCCGCCGCGATAGTTGTGTACGCCGACGCTCTCGCCCAACTCCAGCCCGCGTTCGGTTTTGACGATGACCTTGCTGCTGAGCTTGGGGATGTGGCTTTCGTTGTGCTCAAACCAGCCCATCATCCCCAGCCGGCCATATCTGACCAGCATATATTTTGTATTTTTAGGCCCTTTGGGCTTTGTGTTTTCAGGTTGTGACATCTATATTAATAATCTCCACTGTGGGGCATATTATATTCTTACAGCCGACCGCGCTGCGGTCTTAACCGATTGAACTTACAGACAGGCTTATTATATCCGAATGGGTCAGATTGAACAAGAGTTGCTCAAAAATCAGCTTTTCGTTGACGCTGGCGTCCACCCAGCGGGTCAATTCAGCCATTTGAGCGACAAGCAGAGCCAGATGTTCCGGATTGTACTTGTCGGCTAACTGGCGGATCACGGCCTTTTGGTCGGCGTTGACAAGGTTTTCGGTAGCCCTGGTTTTGAGCTTCAAGGCGTCGGCCAAGGCCAGCATCGCCATCTGGATCAGGCCTTTTTGCGCCCGGCGGTTGATGTCGGTCGTGCTGACATTCTCCGACGCGGCCGTCCATGCGGCGGCAATCTGCTTGGCGGCCTTGCCCATCCATTCGGCCTGCTCCAGCACATCGGGCAGCGTCGCCCCGGCCAGCCGTTCCAACAGGGCACGTTTAATCAGATACGGACTGTCGCCTTTTGTTTCCAACGACGCCCACGCGATGGCCTGTCCCAGACGGCCTTCAGAGAACCCGGCCCAATAGCCGCTTTCCGGCTCTTCAATCCCTGCTTCCGCAAGTTTTTGGACAATAACGCCGGCCGCGACCGGCCCGAAGCGAACCACGTGGCACCGTGACAGAATCGTCGGCAGCATCTTTTCCATCCGGCTGCAAATCAGAATTATTACACAAAACGGCGGCGGCTCTTCGAGGACTTTGAGCATCGCGTTCTGGCTGGAATTGTTGACCTTTTCGGCCTCCTGAATGACATAAACGACGTGCCCGGACATCTGCGGGCGAGTAGCGATCTTCTCGATCAAAAATTCCCGAATAACATCCACCGGCATATCGACCGGCGGAGTCTTGTTCTTGCCGTCTTCGGTAAAGACGACCAGCTCTTTATAAATCGTCTGAAAATCGGGGTGCGCCCCGCTTTCGAATAACAGACAGGACGGACACCGGCCGCAACTGTCGGCAAACGGCACTTCACCCGCTCGCTGCGTGCGGTTTTGGCAGAGCAGCATCTTGGCCCACGCCCGCGCGGTGGTGAACTTTCCGACGCCGTCCTGTCCGCTGAACAAATAGGCGTGCGGCATCCGCCCCGTCGCAAACGCCCGCTGCAACCCGGCTATCGCCTTGTCCTGACAGACGACCTGTCCCAGATTTACCGCCATCCGAACACCGCCTTTAAATGTGTGAGAACCGCCTGATGCACCTGATCGACCGTCCCGCCGGCATCCACTACCGCCAGATTGGGGCATCGCCCCTCAAGAGCCAGAAAGCCCTGCCTGACTTTGGCGTGGTAGTCGGCACCTTTTTGTTCCATTCTGTCCAAGTCGCGCTGCATCCGGCTGCGGGCGGTTTCGCCGTCAATATCAAGAATGACCGTCGCATCCGGCCAGATACGCTCCAGAGCGTCGGCGGCAATGCTGAGCACCTTATCGACGCCAAACCCGCCGGCGCAGCCCTGGTAGGCACAGGTACTCGACAGCCAGCGATCCATTACCACGCAGCGTCCGTGCACCAAGTCCGGCCCGATATGCTCAGCCCAGAGCTGCGCACGAGCGGCCATATAGAGCAGCACCTCCACGTTGTCGGCCATCGCCGTATGACAGGGGTTGAGCAGAATCTCGCGGATTTTTTCGCCGATGACCGTCGTGCCGGGGTCGCGATACGAAACGACCGCCAGCCCCCGACCGGCCAGCCACTCCGACACCAAACGCGCTTGCGTACTCTTGCCGCACCCGTCTGGGCCATCCAGCACAACGAATTTTCCCATTTCTGCCGTCATTATCGACGCTCGTTCTTTTTACTTTTTAGTGATTTCCAGTAATACCAAAAACAAGAAAGCAAAATTGCCGCCACAGACCAACCGAGCAGGGCCTGCTGACTCATTGACATAACAATCGCCAAAAACATAGCTATAAGTGGAAATGCCAAAAGAAATAGCCACAGCACCAAAGCATCCCATTTGCCATTCCACTTAACCATTGCACGGGTCCTTTCGTTCACGGACGGCCAATTACGTTTCAGATTGCCGGACCATCAGGGTCTTCTTCTTCCGGCACAAGAAACAGCACCGTCGCCAGCAACAGCGTCAGAATAATCAGGCTCTGCGTCAGATGGCTTATGCCGGAGGCCACATAATACCCTCTTGTCCCGTGCGGGGCAAGCGTCGCGGCGATGGCGACGGCGGCAATAACCGTCAGGCCGAGGGCGTAGGCCTTCAGAAGAGCACCCAGATCGCCGAGACGGAACTGACGCATAAGCCCCAGGGCTTCGGGGATCGACGTATTAAGCGCCAAAATCAACGCCGGAATCAAAAAGAAGGGCTTAACCAGAAGTGCCATCGCCCCGACGCCGGCGGTCTCCAAAAGCCAGCGGGGAAACGCCGCGGCGCTCTGATACCCCAAAAGCGACCCGACCAGCCCGGCCAGCAACCCGGCCAAGAGCCATAACATCGCCCCCAACACAAACTGCACACTCAACAGCCGCCAGAAAAAGCCCCGGCCTGTAACCAGCAGCGTCATCGGCTCATGGGGCGCCGCGCCGTTGAGGGCGGCGGTACGCAAAAAACCCAGGTACAGCATCTGCCAGACGACCGCCATCAGCATACAGCCAAAGCCCAGCGCAAACATCGCCCCGTCGGGGATTGTACCCTGATCCGTCTGGCCCGCCCCGCCGACGACCATCGCACGCTCCAGCAGCAGCATCAGGCCGACCTGTAAGACCGTAACCAGCATCACTTCCGGCCATCGCACGGTGAGAATCGCGTATGTTTTTTTCAAAACGTTGTTTGTGTTCATTCTTATTGTTAAAGCCGACAAGGTTTAAACCACCGAAGACGCTGAGGATACCGAATATAGGGTTAATCCAATTTTTATCGGTGTCTTCGGCGGCCTCGGCGGTTCATTTTATGGCGTCGTTGCCTCTAATTTGTTCACAATGTGCATTATACCGCCACAAGCCGCAAAAATAAAGGACTTTAGCCGGTGCGGCACATTATTCCAGATGTCATTGGAAAGAAATTGGGACGGGAGATTTCTTGAACTCGCGAACGGTGGGCAGGAGGCGGTAGTCAATAATCGACCATTCGGCGGCAAACGTGCGGACAAAGGCGTCGATGCGGTCGAGTGTGTCGGCATGCAGCATCGCGTAGAGGGCGTAAGGCCAGTCGGCACAGGTGCGGCGGCGGTAGCAGTGCGTTACGGCCGGGATGCGGGCCAGCTCACGGCCGATGGCGTCAATGAGGGACGGATCCACGACGGCACAGAACATCGCATTGGCGGTGTAGCCGAGCCGCGTGTAGTCCAGCACGGCGGCTATCTTGTTGAGCACCCCCTTGTCGGACAGGGCTTGCATTAGCGACACAGGCGACGCGACACCTGCGGTTTTCAGAAGCTCATCAAACGGACGCACAACCAAGGGAAGCTCCTGTTGAATGGCTTCGACGGCCTGCTTTTCGTCGCAGGTCAGCGCGTTTGCAGTACACGCTTGAGCGCGATGATTTGGCAGGCTAAAGCCTGAACTACGAACAGGCAAAAACCAATCGGGGCCGGGGCCGGCAGGGTCAAAACAGACGTTGAGTTTATAGACGACCTCGGCGGCAAAGCTGTAAAACGGCAACCCCGTGGATTGCCGCAGACGATCCAGCCTCGCCTCGATTTCTTTGGTCGATGTCCCTTGCAGCGTGAACCACAGATTAAGCCGTGCGTCCCGCTGGTAGTTGTGGGACACACCGGGCAGCGTCGAAACGGCGGCAGCCGTCTGTTCGAGCCGGGCTTCGGGCACTTCGGCCGCGGCCAGCACCGCCGTGCGGCCCAAGGCACGATAGTTGAGCTGTGGACGAAAGCGACGGATAAAGCCATCGGTTTTAAGGCGGCGGATTTCGCCGAGCAGCGCGTCTTCGGTGATGTGCAGTTTGGTCGCCAGTGTTTCAAACGGACGGTCGCAAAGCGGCAGCGGGGCTTGTATGACCGCCAAGACGGATTGCTGAAACGGCGAAGAGTGAACCTTTCCTGCTGTTGATTGACGATGGACGATGGACGATGGACGATTGGGTTGTGTCAGTCGGCAGATGGGGTCTTCGGCATAGACATCCCCGCGGACGGTCAGGGCGCGGGCACGGCAGCCGCGGCAGACGTCCAGATAGCAGCACGACCCGCAGGCGCCTTGGTATTTGCCGTGGTCGCGCAGCCCGCACAACAGCGGCGAACGTTCCCAAATACGGCCGAAGTCGAAGCCTTCGGCAACGAGATTGCCCGCCGATTGGTCGAGAAAACCGCAGGTCTGAACGTCGCCGGTACGGCTGATAAAGACAAACTCCGTCGCAGCCAGACAGCCGGGGACCTTGTCAGCGGCGGGGATTTTTTTTTGTCGCGCCACGCGGGCAAACTGCGGCCCGCAGGTCAAACGCAGGGCAATCGGCAGCCGGACTTTTAAGGCGGCGATGCGTTCCAGTACGGCCTCGTATTCAGCCGGCTCAAACAACAGGTCGCGGATTGCCTCGCCCCGCCCGACGGGAACGAGCACGAACGGATTCCAGCAGGCCGCACCAAGCGAGACGGCAAGTTCGGCAATATTATCGATGGCGTCAGCATTCAGGCGGGTCAGGGTCGTATTGATCTGAAAGCGAATCCCGACGGACTTGGCGGCTTCGACAGCGGACATCACCAGTGCAAACGCCCCGTCACTCTGGCGAAAGGCGTCGTGTGCTGCCGCGTCCGGCCCGTCCAGTGAAAACGAAAACGACAGGAGGCCTGCCTCTTTAAGACGCACCATCGCATCACGGTCGAGCCGCTCGCCGCAGGTCGCCATCACCGGACGCAGACCGAGCGAGCGTGCATACGCGACCAGATCAAAGATATCCGCCCGCATCATCGGTTCGCCGCCGGTGAAAATCAGAACACAGCGGGTATAGTCGGCCAACCCTTTCAGGATCGCCTTGCACGCGGCCGTATCGAGCGGATCATCGCCCGCACTGACCGCCGCAGCCCGACAATGCCGACACGCCAGCGGACACCGCCCCGTCACCTCAAACGCCGCAACGGTAGGCTTTACGATTGAGTAATTCATATAAACTTATATCGCCGAAGGCGACTCCACACTTTTACCTTTTGCCTTTTTACTTTTGCATTATCCGTGCTGCGTCTTTGGCAAAATATGTGATAATAATATCCGCCCCCGCGCGTTTGATCGCGATCAATGTTTCGAGCATCGTTTGCTGCACATCGCAAAGCCCCTTTTCCGCCGCGGCGTGAATCATCATATATTCGCCGGAGACATTGTAGGCCGCCAGCGGAATATCGAACCGGTCTTTGGCCTGCCGGATGATGTCCAGATACGCCAGGGCGGGCTTGACCATCACCATATCCGCCCCTTCCTCGATATCCAGCGCAATCTCACGCATCGCCTGCGCGCCCGCCGCGGGATCCATCTGGTAGCTCTTGCGGTCGCCGTCGGCCGGCGCACTGTGCGCCGCATCGCGAAACGGGCCGTAAAAAGCCGACGCAAATTTTGCGGCATAGGACAATATCGCCGTATCGGTCAACCCCGCCTCATCCAGCGCCCGACGAATCCACAGCACCCGCCCGTCCATCATATCCGACGGTGCCACCCCGTCCGCCCCGGCGCGGGCGTGCGCAACCGCCATCTCAGAGAGCCGCTCAAGCGTCGCATCGTTATCGATCCGCCCGTCTTTGAGAATCCCGCAATGGCCGTGATCGGTATAGGCACACAGGCACACATCCGTCATCACCACCAATTCCGGTACGGCCTGCTTAATCGCCGCGACCGCCCGACACACGGCCGACTCCGCCGACCACGCCTCCGAACCGACTCCATCCTTTTTCTCCGGCAGCCCAAACAGAAGCACCGCCGGAATCCCCAGCGCAGCAATCTCCCTGGCCTCCTCGACCACCCGATCAACGGAAAAATGAAAACAGCCGGTCATCGAGCCAATCGGCTCTTTGACCCCCCTGCCGGGACAGACAAACAGCGGATAGACAAAATCCGACGCCGAGAGCCGCGTTTGACCCACCAGCCGCCGCATCGCAGGACTGGTTCGCAGACGCCGCATCCGTGTATAAGGAAAGGTCATTGTCAAATCCTCAAATAACAATCAACAATCCCTTATTTTGTATCACGTCGGCTCGTTCCGTTCAAGAAATATCTGCGTGATATTCCTGCAATGATTTTACAGCCGACTCGCCCCTCTGTTTGGCCTCGATGCCGCGGACGGTCGCGGCGGCGGCGGCAGGCGTCGTGATGTAAGGAATTCGATGCTTGATGGCCGTTTTGCGGATGTAAGAGTCATCGTACTGGCCCTGCCGTCCGGCGGGCGTATTAACGACCAGGTCAATCTGCTTATTGGTGATGGCGTCGGCGACATTGGGCCGCCCCTCGTGCATCTTGCAAATCTGCTCGGCGGAAATCCCCTTGCCCGTCAGATAGGCATACGTCCCGCCGGTGGCCACAATCTTAAAGCCGATCTTCGAAAACCGCCGCGCCGTATCCAAAATCAACGGCTTATCGCTGTCATCGACAGTAATCAGCACCGTGCCATCCAGCGGCAGGGTCTGCTGCGTGGCCTCCTGCGCCTTGTAAAACGCCAGCCCGTAGGAATCGGCCAAGCCCAGCACCTCGCCGGTCGAACGCATCTCCGGCCCCAGCAGCGGATCGACCTCCGGGAACATATTGAATGGAAAGACCGCTTCTTTGACGCCGAAATGGTGATACTTGGCGTGTTTTAGCCCCATCTGAGAAAGCTTTTTGCCCATCATAATCTCCGTGGCAATCCGCGCCATCGACAGGCCGCAGACCTTCGAGACCAGCGGCACGGTGCGCGACGCCCGCGGGTTGGCCTCCAGCACATACACCGTTTCGTCGGCAATGGCGTACTGCATATTCATCAGGCCGACGACCTTGAGGGCAACGGCGATCCTGCGGGTATAATCGGCAATCGTATCGATATGCTTTTTGGCAATCGACACCGGCGGAATCACGCACGCCGAGTCACCGGAATGAACGCCCGCCAGCTCGATATGCTCCATCACCGTCGGCACAAAGGCGTCCGTGCCGTCGGCAATCGCATCCGCCTCGGCCTCAATCGCATTGCTCAAAAACCGGTCGATGAGGATCGGCCGTTCGGGTGTAATTTCCACCGCCGCATCGATATACCGCCGCAGCATCTCCTCGTCATAGACCACTTCCATCCCGCGCCCGCCCAGCACATACGACGGCCGCACCATCAGCGGATAGCCGATGCGTTCGGCAATCGCCAAGGCCTCATCCTGATTGCTGGCCATCCCGGACTCGGCCATCGGAATCTTGAGCGTGTCCATTATCGCCCGGAAGCGGTCGCGGTCTTCGGCCAGATCAATCGCATCGGGACTGGTGCCGATGATGGCCACGCCCGCCTCTTCAAGCTGCTTGGCGATGTTCAGCGGCGTCTGGCCGCCGAATTGGACGATGGCACCGGCCGGTTTTTCCTTTTCATAAATGCTCAATACGTCTTCCACCGTCAGCGGCTCAAAGTACAGCTTGTTCGAGGTGTCATAATCCGTCGAGACGGTCTCCGGGTTGCAGTTGACCATGATGGTCTCGTACCCCAATTCGCGCAGGGCCAGCGCCGTATGGACGCAGCAATAGTCAAACTCAATGCCCTGCCCGATGCGATTCGGCCCGCCGCCGAGCACCATAATCTTCTTTTTATTATCGCTGACGGCGACACTATCCGGCGCATTGTACGTCGAATAGTAATAGGCCGCATCCTCAACGCCGCTGACCGGAACCGGCTCCCAGGCCTCAACCACGCCCAGCGTCGTCCGCTGCGCACGAATCGCCTCTTCGGTCGTATCCAGCAGCTTGGCCAGATAGCGGTCGGCAAAGCCGTCCTGCTTGGCCTGCTTGAGCAGCTTGTCGGGCAGTGCTTTGCCTTTGTACTTGAGAATCTTTTCTTCCAGCGCCACCAGTTCGGCCATCTGCTCGATGAACCAGCGTTTGACGAATGTTTTCTCGAAGAGCTGCTCGACGGTTGCCCCTTTGCGAATTGCCTCATACATCAGAAAATGCCGTTCGCTGTTGGGCACAGTCAGCCGCTGCATCAGTTCCTCCAGCGGCAGGCTGTTGAAATTCCGTGCAAACCCCAAACCGTAACGCCCGTTCTCCAGCGACCGAATCGCCTTCTGAAACGCTTCCTTATAGTTTTTGCCGATGCTCATCACCTCGCCGACGGCCCGCATCTGCGTACCGAGCTTGTCCTCGACGCCCTTGAACTTTTCAAACGCCCACCGCGCAAACTTGACGACCACATAATCGCCCGACGGCGTGTATTTCTCCAGCGTCCCGTCCCGCCAGTACGGAATCTCATCCAGCGTCATCCCCGACGCCAGCATCGCCGAGATCAGCGCAATCGGAAACCCCGTCGCCTTCGAGGCCAGCGCCGACGACCGCGACGTCCGCGGATTAATCTCGATGACAACAAGCCGCCCGCTGACCGGATCGTGCGCAAACTGTACATTCGTGCCGCCGATGACCCCGATGGCCTCGACGATATCGTAGGAATGTTTCTGGAGTCGCTCCTGGGTCTCTTTACTGATGGTCAGCATCGGGGCGGTGCAGAACGAATCGCCCGTATGCACGCCCATCGGATCGACGTTCTCGATAAAGCAAACCGTGATCTTCTGTCCCTTGGCGTCGCGGACGACCTCCAACTCCAATTCTTCCCAACCCAGCACCGACTCTTCGATCAGCACCTGCCCGATCATACTGGCCGCCAGCCCCCGGCCGACCACAAGACGCAACTCCTCCACATTATAGACCAGCCCGCTGCCCGTGCCGCCCATCGTGTAGGCCGGACGCACCACCACCGGAAAGCCCAACTCCATCGCAATCGCCTCGGCCTCTTCCACCGTATATGCCGGCTTGCTCTTGGCCATTTCAATTCCCAGCCGGGCCATCGTTTTCTTGAACTCAATCCGGTCTTCCCCTCGCTCAATCGCATCAAGTTGCACGCCGATGACCTTGACGCCGTACTTATCCAGTACCCCTGCCTTATTCAGCTCAGATGCCAGGTTTAATCCCGTTTGCCCGCCCAGATTCGGCAGTAGGGCATCCGGACGTTCTTTGGCGATAATCTTGGTCAGGGATTTAACATTTAAAGGCTCAATATAGGTCACATCTGCCATTCCGGGGTCGGTCATAATCGTCGCCGGGTTGGAGTTGACCAGAACGATCTGGTAGCCCAGTTTGCGCAAGGCCTTACAGGCTTGTGTGCCCGAATAATCAAATTCGCACGCCTGCCCGATGATAATCGGGCCTGAGCCGATGATCATTACCTTGTGAATGTCGTCCCGCTTGGGCATACCATAATCTCCTTTCAAAGATGTATGATTAGCAATTCTAAAGTTGCCTATAAGAAGTACTTTTGGTTTACATATTAACCGAAGATTAGAATGCAAAACCGCCGCCTTGTCAAACAGTTTTGAAGTCAAAACCATCAGAGTATAAAAATCGAACAAATGACCGTGTCTTATCTCTAAAAAAATGATTGGAAATGGGTATATTTTGTTTGCACAGCGCGATGGTTTATACTGACGGGGATGCAGTTACGGTCGGACAATGTGGCGGCTCAGTTGGGCGGCCTGTTTGTTCAGGGCTTGCGGGGACTGGAACATTTGCTGTTTCCGCCGTATTGCATCCTGTGCCAAACGCCCATCTGCCATTCGGAGGACGGCCTGTGCGCCGGCTGCTGGCAGGAGTTGTCGCGAAATGAGGCCGGGGACTACTGTCGGCGCTGCGGCCGCTGATCGATTGACAGGCCGATCTCGCCGCCGCCCGTGAGCTTGCCTTCGACCATATGGTCGCTCAGAAGCTTATCTGTTATTGTATCTTTCATAAGTCCCCTCTCTTATGTCAATCGTGTCGGTCATACCATCTTGCCGGGCTGGACGATCTGGTCAAACTCTTCGGCCGTCAGATAGCCCAGCGAAACCGCCGCCTCTTTGAGCGATGTGCCGTTGCGATGCGCCTCGTGAGCGATCCGGGCGGCCTTGTCATACCCGATCTGCGGGGTCAACGCTGTCACCAGCATCAGCGAGTTTTGTACATACGCGCCGATGACCGCTTCGTCGGCGGTGATGCCCGCAACGCATTTTTCGCCGAAGCTGCGGCAGCCGTCCGACAGCAGCCGAATCGACTGGAGCAGATTATAAATCATCACCGGCTTATAGACATTGAGTTCAAAATTGCCCGATGCCCCCGCAAACGCGATGGCGGCGTCGTTGCCCATCACCTGCGCGGCGATCATCGTCAGCGCCTCGCATTGCGTCGGGTTGACCTTGCCGGGCATGATCGAGCTGCCGGGTTCATTGGCAGGCAATCGCAGCTCGCCGATGCCGCAGCGCGGCCCCGAGCCGAGCCAGCGGATGTCGTTGGCGATTTTGTTCAGGGAGACCGCCAGCGTTTTCAGGGTACCGCTGGTCTCGACCAGCGTATCGTGGGCGGCCAGCGCCTCGAATTTGTTCGGCGCACTGACAAACGGAAAGCCGGTCAGCTCGGCGATCCCGGCCGCGACGCGCTGCGCAAACTCCGGATGGGTATTCAGCCCGGTTCCGACGGCGGTGCCGCCGATGGCCAGTTCGTACAGCCGGGGCAGACACTGCTCGATCCGCTGACGGCCGCGGCTGATTTGCTCGGCATAACCCGAAAACTCCTGTCCCAGCGTCATCGGCACCGCGTCCATCAGGTGGGTGCGTCCGATCTTGATAATCCCGGCAAACGCCCGGCTTTTCTGTTGAAGATGCTCGTGCAAGGCCCCAACGGCAGGCAGAAGCTGCCGGCAAACGGCCGTCACGGCGGCAATGTGCATCGCTGCCGGAAAAGTATCGTTGGAGGATTGCGACCGATTGACATCGTCATTGGGATGAATCGGTGTCTTGCTGCCGATCACCCCCCCCGCCATCTCAATAGCGCGGTTGGCGATGACCTCGTTGACATTCATATTGGTCTGGGTGCCGCTGCCGGTTTGCCAGACATGCAGGGGAAACTGGTCGTTCCGCT
Organism: Phycisphaerae bacterium; assembly: GCA_012729675.1. Lineage (GTDB taxonomy): Bacteria > Planctomycetota > Phycisphaerae > Sedimentisphaerales > Anaerohalosphaeraceae > T3Sed10-213. The sequence goes on from JAAYCR010000058.1 coordinate 109,545, forward strand.
GGCCGTCGATAACCTCATCCGCCGCCGCCGCGATCAGGGCAGCCTTGTCCTGCGCCAGCAGCCCCAACTCGCAATTGACCAGCGCCGCGGCCTTTTTCAACACACCAAACGCCCGAATGACTTCAAGCGGCATAAGCTCGATGCCGATGTTGAAATTCTCAAGCGACCGCGCAGTTTGAGCGCCGTAGTAGGCATCCTCAGGAACCTTGATTTCTCCCAGCGAATCTTCGTCGATTCTGTATCTCATTGCAGCGTCTTTCCGTAAAATCCATTTTTCCTGACGCTCGCATTATATCCAGCCCGACCCTGTTTGACAACCCCGCATTCACACCCCTCAAGGCAATCGCATGAAATAAAAACGGGCAAAATGATAAAATTGTAGATAAAATTTGTTTTCCGGGCATTTCTTCTGTAACATATTCGCAATAGACAGAGTCATTATTGAATGAGTACAATACCAATATTGTTCTGTAAACGGAGATTGAAGATGAAAAAGATTTGTTTATTTCTGTTTCTGGTATTGCTGGTTGGCCTGTCCGGAAAAGGATATGGATTAGCAAGCAACGATTTCGCACAAGCCGCTCCGCCCAATTCCTCTGATCCAATTAACGCAACCCTCGCCGAGAAACCGGCGGATACCGGCGTCATTGCCGCTGCGGTCGTCAAGGGCAATACGGCGTTTGCCTTTGATTTGTACGCACAATTGAAATCCAAAGAGGGCAATCTGTTTTTGTCGCCGTACAGTATCTCCACGGCCCTTGCGATGACCTGGGCCGGGGCGCGGGGGCAAACCGAACTGCAGATGGCCAAAACGCTGCATTTTCCACAGCCGCAGGAGCCGTTTCACAAGGCCTACGGGCACCTTATCCAACAATTCAACACACAGGGGCAAAAAGGCGATTACCAACTGTCCGTTGCCAATGCCTTGTGGCTTCAAAAGGACTATCAATTTTTACCCGAATTTCTCGGCGTCGCGTCGGCGCATTACGACGCCTCCCTGCAGCAAGTGGATTATGTAAACGAGACAGAAAAAACCAGACAGACGATCAACGACTGGACCGCCCGGCGTACGCAGGACAAGATCAAAGACCTGATTCCGCAGGGCGCCCTGAACGCCCTGACACGGCTGGTCCTGACCAATGCGATTTATTTCAAGGGTGACTGGGCGCTGAAGTTTGATGTAGACCAGACCCGCGAGGCGCCGTTTTCGGTCTCGGCGGACAAGCGGGTAAACGTGCCGCTGATGCATCAGAAGGAAAAGTTCAAATACGGCCAGACCGAGACGCACCAGATGCTGGAACTGCCATACAAAGGCGAGGCATTGAGTATGCTGGTGCTGCTGCCGAATACAATCCGCGGACTGCCAACGCTGGAAAAAGAGCTGACCGCCGACCGTCTGACGCAATGGCAGCGGCAGATGCAAAAGCAGGAAGTGCTTGTCTATCTGCCCAAATTCAAGGTCGCCTCGCAATTTGGACTGAATCAAACGCTCTCGGCCATGGGGATGCCGGATGCCTTCGGGGAAACGGCGGACTTTTCCGGCATGAACGGCGCCAAAAACCTCTATATTTCCGACGTCATCCACAAGGCCTTTGTAGAGGTCAATGAAGAAGGGACCGAGGCCGCCGCGGCAACAGGCGCCATTGTGGCGGTTATGTCGCTGGCCCCGCCGCCGCCGGTGTTTCGCGCCGACCGGCCGTTTGTGTTTTTGATCAAGGACAACGCCACGGGGAGCATTTTGTTCATGGGCCGAGTGGCCGACCCGACACAGGAATAACACGACGTGTGCCGATATTTCTGCGGTATTTCGTTCTTGATGGCAAGAACGATACGATATATATCAGGACTTGACAACACTTTATGAAAGGTTAGGCAATGAGAACGCTCGTATTGGTCATTGGATCGTTGGTATTATTGACAGGCGGATGTGCGACACGCAGCCTCGGCGGCGGGAGTAAATTTGATTCATCCGGTTTACCGAAGCCCAAATACTATGTCGGCACCGCAACATATATTGATTACACTGCCCCGAAAGCCGGAACGCTGTATTTCGTTGAAGCCAATACGAAAACAATTCTTCTAATGGAGAGTCTTGAACAGTCGGAAGACTTCGAGTTCGATACCGTCGACCTCGACGAAGATGTGCTGATGCATATGGAAGAAATGGGCATAGACCCGTTAAATTGTAAGTGGGCGGTTTATTTTATTCCTGCAGAATAAGGTCTTGACTGCTTAGAAACCATAAACTATTAGAACAGGAGATTCGTAATGGAAACGATTGATTTTGTTGGCATGCCAACGCACTCGGTCGAACCGGTCGCACCAGTGGCGTTGATTCTTATCTTCCTTGTTGCAATGCTGGTCTCGCTTGCGGTCAGTGCGCTGATGATCGTTGCGTTTTGGAAAATATCCGCCAAGGCGGGGTTTTCCGGCGCATTGGGATTGCTGATGCTCGTCCCGCTCGGCAATGTCATTTTGCCGCTGTTTCTTGCCTTTGCCGAATGGCCGGCAATGAAAGACAAACGTGTTATACAAACCGAAATATAAAGGTCTTAAGTCCATTTGGAAACGTTTTCCCATCCAATAAAGGAGAGGTGTAATGCATGTATTATCAAGGGTATCGACGGTCTGTATAGCCGTCACGGCGATGGCCTTTCTTACGGGCTGTTCAAAAAAAGACGATAACTGGCTTGTGGGCGAGTGGGCCTTTGACCAGGCGACGACGCGGGCCAACCTTCCGGCGGACATAAAAGCACAAGGCGTCCCGGACAGTTTGGCTATAGAGGCGGGCAAGCGGCTTACAGAAGAGTTGATCGGTCAGGTGGTCGGCACAAAGATGCACTTTTCGGCGACAACGGTGACATTTACGCATGGAAACGGAAACCGGGAATCTGCCGCCTATAAAATTACCGGCAGGCCCGACGCTGACACCCTCGTCATAAAGGACGAAGACGGCGACGAGTCCACTTTTTCCAAGTCCGGCAAGTACCTTTGCATACCCACCACGGGCGCCGTTCAGTTAAAGATGTACTTTCAGCCGATATAATCGTTCTTTGAGGCGAAAGCCGACCCTGCGAAATGAAACCTTACTGAATAAAGGACATTAAGACGAGTACAACACTGCCGATTTTTTTATTATTTTTAGTCCTCGGCTTAGTCCTCGGCCTTGGCGGGACGATTTTGTGGATATGGATGATTGTTGACTGCGCCACGAAGGAACCCTCCAACGGCAACGACAAGCTGATCTGGATCGTCATCATTGTCCTGACCCATTGGGTCGGCGCATTGATTTATCTTCTCGTTCGGCGGCCCCAGCGGATTGCGATGTACGGGCAATGAAACCCCTGATGGGGCAGACCTGCAGGTCTGCCCTTTACCCGTGCCGCCCCGCTCCCCTGCCGGCTCATCTCCATTTTATCAAGATATTCTGAGTCTCATTTTACTCCGCCGTCGGCGGGATGTGCTCGCTTAAGTACTCTGCGATGGCCGCGTGGCCGTCGGGCGTCCAGTGCTGGTCGTAGGTATAATAGGTGCGGACGCCCTCTTGTGTTTTTTGGCGGAGCGGTTCGGTGAGGCTCAAAAAAGGGATTCCCTTCTCGGCGCAAAATTGGCGAAAGATGCGTTCGCGTACCTGTGTGCCTTCGCGAAGTTCCTCGACGAGCGTTTCCGGATCGGGCAGGCGTTTGAGCCGTGTGGCCATAAAGGCATGCAGTTGTTCGGCCGGCACACGGTCAAGAATGTCTTCGATCAACACACTCGGGGCGTCGGGGGCATAGATAAAGATCAACGCGATGCCGTGTGCGTCGCAGACCTGTTTGGCCTCCTCCAGCAGCCGCAGCGATTCGGCATAAGCAATCGTCGCTCGGAACGCCTCTTCGGTGATGTAGTGCTGTTCCAGCCGCTTGACGTCAAACGCATAGCTATAGCCGCCTCCGGCGGGGATTTCAATCGGCAGCCACGCCACCGGATACATCAGATGCGACGGATCGTGGACGGCCGGGGCGTCCGAAAAGCGTTTTCGCCCGACCGGACCGAGCGTCCGCACGAGCGAGGCCTTGATCAAGTGCCGTAGCGGTGAGGCCTTGAAAATCCGGTCCGACAGCGAGGTCTTCTTTTTGCCTTCCATCCGCAGCGCCCGAAAATTCGAGTCCCGCAGGTCGTTGCCCTCATAGAGCATATACAGGGCGACCTTTGGCTTCATCTCGACGCCGAATTTTTGCAGGGTGTCCAGATAGGTGACGGGACTTCCGCCGGACATACCGAGGTTGTAAATCCGCACCCCGCGCCGCTCGGCCAGCCGCACCGTCCAGACGTCTTCGTCCGTGACGCTGGAACCTTCGGCAAACGAATCACCCAACACGATCCAGTCGTATTGCTCGTGCCGCATGGGATTGCGAAACCCCCGCTCATCGACGGTCAGCGTGTAGGCAACATCGGGATAGCCCGGCGTCGCGTTGGGATAGCTGAACGCAAACTCCGGCCGGTCGCGAAACACGCCGGTATGGACCTGGTTGGGTGTACGGTGATAGGACTGTTCGTCGCCGACATAGACCGCCTGCTGTCTAACCAACCGCATGGCGACATCGACAAACACAACCGCCAACAGGATGGAAACGATCAACGCAATGAGCTTGAACGTGCCTTGACGTTTTTCGGCGGGGGTTTGGGGCGTTTGCTTTTTCCAGAGGCCGTACAGAACACACAGCAATATCGGCGTAACGGTCAGCAGTGTAATCATTGTTTCCAGCGTGTAGCGTCCCAGCAGAATCGCCCGCTGTTGGGCGACATTATACGCCAAGTCGCTCTGTTTACCCCACAGAACCGCCAATACGCCGACAATCACAAACGTTATAACGATCCGTGTGATTCTATCTTTATTCATAGATAGAGCTTTCGTGATAAATTCGAGGCACGAATATCGAAATACGAAACAAATTCAAATGTTTCAATGATAAATAAATGGCTGTCAGCATTGCCTGACACATCGTTTTGAACATTTAAATTTCGGAAATTTAATATTGTTTCGAATTTTGTGCTTCGGATTTCGAGATTTCCTAATAGAGCGGATAAAGGAACGGCGCCACCGCCGAGCTGCTCAGCAGTACCAGCAAGCCGAGTCCCAGCAGGATGATCAGGATGGGCAACAGCCACCATTTTTTGTTGTGCTTGAGAAATTCGATGAATTCGCCAATCAGCGACATGCGCTTTTGCTGAGACAATTGTTCAAATTCGTTTTTTTGGTCGGACATTTCGTATTCCCTCTATTAATGCGTTTTCAAAACTGATGAAAATAATGGCTGAGCGATCGGTTGTGTTTGTACGGTATCCAATAGCTCTCGGCCTGCCGGTCCAAGGCGCGGTGCAGCAGGTCGCGTTTGAGCAGCTTAAAGACCAGCCCGACGCCGCCGATGATGATGTAATAAAAAATCGCCATCACGGTATGACTGATGACCCAGCCGATGGGGTAGGTCAGGAGAATCAGCCCCAGATAGACCGGGCGAACGAGTTTAACCGAGATGCGACTGAGCAAATAGACCGCCACGCCGGCAATGCAGAAGACGATAAAGGCCTTTAGCGGCAGCCCGGCGATCCACATCAGCAGCAGGCCGACGATGTTGCACATACACAACGCAATATCGCCGAAATCGCGAAGCTGCTTGTCAGACGGTTTAAAGTTTAACGAGACCAGTGCCATAACGGCTCCTTAATCCAATTCAAAGCGTGCCATATATTTTTCGACTTCTTTTCGGCTGATTTCGGGCTGTTGCTCTTTGTAGAGCACAAAATTTTCAAGCACGAGCACGTCCATGTGCGTCGCCAGAAAACAGCGATACGCGTCCTGCGGTGTGCAGACAATCGGTTCGCCGCGAATATTGAAACTGGTATTGATGACCAGCGGGCAGTCGGTCTTATCCTTAAAGCGTTCGAGCAGACGGTAGTACCGCCCGTGCCGCTCGGCGTCAACGGTCTGGACGCGAGCCGAGTAGTCCACGTGCGTAATGCCGGGAACCTGGCTGCGTTTGACCTTGAGCAGGTCGATGCCGGTCAATCCCGCTCCTTCGCCGTTGTTGGCGATGCGTTTGTCTTTCCGCACGGGCGCCACCAGCAGCATATACGGGCTTTCAACTCTGGCGTCCAATTCGAAATACTCACTGGCCGCGTCACGCAGAACGCTGGGGGCGAACGGGCGGAACGATTCGCGGAATTTGATCTTGAGATTCATCCGCGACTGCATCTGCTCGCTGCGGGCGTCGCCGAGAATACTGCGGCTGCCCAGCGCCCGCGGCCCGAATTCCATCCGGCCCTGAAACCAGCCGATGACCTTGCCGGCGTCGATGTCCGCGGCCAGCGTCTCCAGAAGCCCCTCTTCATCGTCATAATACGTATAGACCGCCTGGGCCGAATCCAAAAAGGTACGGATCTCCTCGGCGGCAAAACACGGCCCCAGCAGCGAGCCGCTTTGCAGGTCGCCGCGGCCGTCAACCGTGCGCGCGTTGCCAAGCAGTTGGTAATGCACAAACAACGCCGCACCCAACGCGCCGCCCGCATCGCCGGCAGCCGGCTGAATCCAGATGTTCTCGAACGGCCCTTCGCGGAGAATGCGCCCGTTGCCCACGCAGTTAAGAGCGACGCCCCCGGCCAGCACGAGATTCTTCATCCCGGTCGTTTCGTGGGCGAATGTGACGATCCGCAGCATAATCTCTTCGGTGACGCTCTGGATCGAAGCGGCAATATCCATCTCGCGCTGCGTCACCGGCGATTCGGGCGTCCGTCGCGGGCCATCGAACATCGCGCCAAACTTTTCGCCGACCATCACGTCGGTATAGCAATACGTAAAATAGTCCATATTCAGGCGAAACGACCCGTCCGCTTTCAGATCAAGCAGATTATCCAGAATTCGATCCCGATAGATCGGCCGACCGTATGGAGCAAGCCCCATCAATTTATATTCGCCGGAATTGACCTTAAACCCCGTAAAGTAGGTAAAGGCCGAGTACAGCAGGCCAAGCGAATGCGGAAAATGCAGCTCGTATTTGAGTTCGATGGTGTTGCCGCGGCCTGTGCCGATGCTGGCGGTCGCCCATTCGCCGACGCCGTCAAGCGTTACAATCGCCGACTCGGCATAGGGACTGGGAAAGAACGCGCTGGCCGCGTGCGACTCGTGATGTTCGGTAAAGATGTACTTGCCCTTAAAGGGCGCCCCCAGCGCCTTGTCGATCTCGCGCGGGATGTGCAGTTTTTCGTTGAGCCACTGCGGAATGCCCATCAGAAATTGCTTAAAACCCCGCGGGGCAGAGGCAAACCACGTCTCCAGCAGCCGGTCAAATTTCAGAAGCGGCTTTTCGTAAAACACCACATAGTCCAACTCGGCAGCGGTGATCCCGGCCTGACGCAGACAGTACTCAATGGCGTTGACGGGCATCCGAAAATCATGCTTTTTGCGGGTAAAACGTTCTTCCTGAGCGGCCGCAACAATGCAGCCGTCGCGCAGCAGCGCCGCGGCGCTGTCGTGGTACAGCCCGGAGATGCCGAGAATTGTTTCAGGTTTGGCCATTTTATGCTTCCGTCTCAAGATAGGTGCGATAGGCGTCGGCGTCCATCAATCCGTCAAACTGGGCCGCGTCAGCCGGCTCCAACTTGATCAACCAGCCGATGCCGTAAGCGTCTTTCTTAAGGATATCGGGATTGTCGCAGACCGCGGTATTGGCCGCGACGACCGTGCCGCCAACGGGGGCGTTCATCTCCGAGGCCGACTTGACCGACTCGACCACACCGAACGCCTCGCCTGCATTCAGCAGCTTTCCGACTTCGGGTAATTCCATATAGACGATATCCCCAAGCTGCTCGACCGCATAGGCCGTCAGGCCCACCGCCACCAGTGACCCGTCCTTTTTTGCCCATTCGTGCGTTCTTAAGTATCGCGCGTCCCGGTCGAACATCATTTTTCAAATCCCTTATACAGAAAAATCGAAACAGATTTTCCTGAAAATCATTGCAAAACTGTAACACACCCCGCCCAAAGCGTCAACACAAAAGCCCCCTTCAAGGCTGATGGAGAGGGGCACAGGCCGAATCGATTGCGAACCGTCGGTATTTTTTGCGATGTTTCATAATTAAAATTATATAGCCCGCCGATCGGGCTTCAAGACAAAATAAGGCCATTTAGTATATTATCGTGTAAGGACTTGCATTGCTATATGATGAGGGCTATAATAGGAGTTTATTGTTTCGTCTTTCTGGACATCAAATAACAGGTTTTAGTCCCGCCAACTCCGGCGGTTCTTGTTGACAATGACACAGACACCAACATCCACTTCAACCAAGCCGACGGCTACGCCGCTGAAGTCGTTTTGGGCGGCCGGACCGACTCTGCATTACAGCCATGCGTTTGTGCATTTGTTTTGGGGGTTGACGATGGGGGTGTATGTTTTGACCTGTTTTTTTTGGCATTATCTACTGATCGGCAACTTGGTTGCACTGACGGGGGATGTGATTGACCCTTCACTGTGGAATCTGGGTCGGTTTGTGGCCGCACCGATCAGTATTTACGAGTATCCTTGGCAGATTGTCGTTCTGGGCGGTCTGATGGGGATTTTGGCGACGGTGCCGGTGCTGACGGCGCAGTTGTACCGCTTTCGTTACAGCCTCCCGCTGCTTTTGGCGTTGATGTTTATCGCCAAATTGTATTTCTTTGGGCTTTTGGTCGCCATAAGCTGTATCGCGGTGGCGTGTCGGCCGCTGCGGTTCCGGTCGCGGTTTATTTCCGTTGCGCTGTGTATGTCTCCGCAGGTGATGTACTGGGCGATCTGGGGGGGGTATACAACCGCCGATCCGATTCGATGGGGATTTTCGTACGCGCCGTGGATTTACGCTTGGCTGACGGGGCTGTTTATGGCGGCGGTGGTGCTGGGCGTCGGGCACTATACACGCTATCGGCCGGGTCTGATCTTCGGCACGTCGGCATTTGTGCTGGCAGCCTCTTTCGGTATCTTTCAGTCGCAGATCGAGTTTTCCGAGCGGGATTATCAGTTTTATGTCGCCCGAAACAATCCCGAACAGGTTGTCGAATTCCACGATTACTCGCTGACCGGACCGATTGACGCGGTGATTGCCGATGATGCACTGCGCAGCGAACTGAGCGGGATATTTTATCCGACCGAGCGGACAGCGCTGCGTGAAAAGCTCAAAGAAGAGATTCAAAATCTGCTGGTCTATAATCAGTGGCCGCAATGGTTTCAGCGGAAAATGCCGGATCGGCTGCGCTATCGTTCTCGCCGCAACGAATTGCTCAATGCTTATCGGCAATTTATGGATCGATGGCCGCAAAGCAAGCGGATGCCGAATGCTCTGTATTTTTCGGCGCTGCTCAATGAATATCAGCCGGATGTGCGTTATTTCAGCCGCACGGAGACGCTTCGGTTTTACAGCGATTATCCGTTCAAAGACAATATGCTCATCTGGCAGGAGTTGCTGGAGCGTTTCCCGCAAAGTCCGGAATCGCTGGAGGCGCGATGGCGCCTGGCGCGACATATTGCCGCTGAGCGGGACTTTGATCGGGCAATGACGCTAACCGAGGTGGCACGGAGTATGATCCGTCAGCAGCTTCAGGCGGCGCAGGAGCGTTCCGAGCGCGTTGATAAAGATTCGATTTTTGCCGCCTTTGAATCGCCGACGCCGACTGTGATGTCGCCGCGTAAACTGCGCGATCTCGATCTGCGTATGCAAAGACTCCAGCAGCTGATGGGTCGCGAAAATCGGGGACCTGATGAGGCTTCGCGGCAGCGGCTGGCGGTGTTTGTGGGGTTGAATCCGTATGCGCTGGATTATGAATCCCGGTTGGACGGCTTGATTCGCGAAATGGGCAAGGACGATCCGCTTCTGGACAATGTGAAGCTGGCCAAGACAATGCTCATTGCCGATCCCCATGATCGCGCCGCGCGGTTGTCAGAATTGGCCGCGACCTACCAAGGCAGAGATGCGGGCATTCGCGCCGCCTATGAAACAGCGATGTCACTGCTGCTGGTGTGGAAGGATTTTCCGCCGGGCAACGAATACCGGCGTCTGCTGCTTCAGGATATTCATCATATCCTGACGGATTTTATCGCCTCATATCCCGACAGCATTTACGTGGAACAGGCAGAGTCTCTCCTGCAAACGCTGCCCCCGATGCAATAGCGTTCAATCTGCCCGGCGGGAGTACCGGCGTGTTGGCGGGGATTCTTGTGTTATCGGACGGTACAGTCTCTCAATCCCTTTTTCTTCCAAAGCAGTCTGCGTTGGATACGCTGCCTTTATGGGACATTGTTTCTGTAAATCCAATGCAAACAGTGGGTTGAAAGCCCAATGGATATGTTTACTGATAATCGGCGGGCACTTTATTTATAAGCCAGCCTGTCGGTTTGACCGATACAAGAGCGTAATGTACTCTTTATAAAGGACAAGGTGTCGGCGGACACCTGAAAATAGAACTGATGAGTCGAACAAACTGGATCATTCTGGCGTTGGCATTGATGGTTCCCGGCACAATCGGGCTGGGGTGGGGCCATCTTCAAAAACGTGCCTCGGAACGCCGTATCGCCGAGGCGAGACGGGCGGTGGCCGATGCGCCATCGGCCGACGAATACCTTCAGATGTATCATGAGTGGTCGCAGTTGCCCGCTGCCGAAAAGGCTGAAAACCAATGGGGATATGGTAAATACGGCGGTCCGGACATTCAAAAACGGTTGCGTCAGGATCAGGGGTTGCGGCTGGAGGCGGACTTGCCCGATCTGGATGCGGGCGTGAGAAGTTACCCGCCTCAGCTTGCCGAAGTCTTGTATGGCATCGGGTGGCCTGACCGCGTGGCCGACTATCAGCGCCAGCGCGAAACACGCGGCCTGGTCATAACCGCTTCGGTGATTCTTCTGTTTGCCGGGGGCTTATGGCTGCTCGGCGGAGGAGTCAAACATTATCTGTCTCGGTATTTCAGCGATGAAGGCGATGAAGTGGAGCAGGAGAGCCAGAACGAGCAAATACAGCCTGAACGCCCTCGTCGGAAACCTCAACAGCAGGTCAAGAAACCGGCGTCGGAGTCGGACGCCGACGACATCGCTGAGGATGCCGATGATTTATTCGATGAATCCTCCGACACAGATAAGCAGCCCGCACATAGCCCGGGCTATTTCGAGTCGGTGATGGGGCCGCAAAAACGGCCGGATTACAGAAAACCAGCGCCGATTACGGCCGTCTCCGGCGGCGGAGCGGCCAAGAGCGTGGTGTCGATGCTCGATGTGTCCGCGACGGCGGAAGAAAAATCATATTTCGGATGGGCGATGGACCCGGAACAGGAAGATGTTCCGGTCGCGACGCTGATGACCACGCAAGCAGCCGCCAACGGGCTGACCGAGCTGACCGAAGAGGTTTCGGCGATTCGCCAGTTTGCCGCTGCCCAGCAGGATCAGATGCGAAAGCTGCAGGATGGCTATGACTGGATGATTATCCGGCGGTTCTGTATGCGCATCATCCGCTGCATCGACAATCTCGATGATCGCATGGCCCGGCTCGACGCACAGGAGGGGGTGCTGCAAAGCTGTCTAATGGATATTCGGGATGAACTGATCTTCGCCTTGGAATCCAGCGGTATCGAACAGTTTCAGCCCGATCTGAAGACCCCCTTCAAAGGACTTGAAAAATATGCCGAGGCGGTGCGTCAGCGGGTCCCTGTGACTGATGCAGACCTGGCCGGCACGATTGCCGAGATCGTCCGCCCCGGTTACCAATATCTGATCAGTGATGACGATGTCAAAATTGTACGTTGCGCGCAGGTCAAAGTCTATGACACTGTGCAAACCGAAGCGTAAAGGAAATGGTTATGGGAACAATTGCAGGAATTGACTTAGGAACGACGTTTTCGGCGCTGGCCCGCCTCAATGGTATCGGACGTCCCGAAATTGTGCCGAACAGTGAAGGCGAACGGATTACCCCGTCGGTAGTGTATTTTGACGAGGAGGAAGTCGGGGCGATTCGGGTGGGGCTCGAGGCGCTCAATTGCCGACAACTCAATCCGGAACGCACCGTGCGATGGATCAAGCGGCACATGGGCGACAAGGAGTGGAAGAAACATTTGGACGATCACGACTGGACGCCGGAAGAAGTCTCCAGCCTCATCCTCAAAAAGATCCGGCAGGACGGCTCCATCGAAAATGGCGAGATCAGCGATGTGGTGATTTCCGTGCCGGCCCATTTTGACGAAGCCCGTCGAAAAGCCACGATGGACGCCGGGACGCTGGCCGGATTCAATGTGATCGGCATCGTCAACGAACCGGTGGCCGCGGCGCTGTACTATGCCACGACCCAGAGCGTCACCGGCCGTGTGCTGGTCTATGACCTCGGCGGCGGGACGTTCGATGTGAGCATACTCGATGTGGACGGCCGGAATATGAATATCGTCTGCAGTCAGGGCGACCATGCGCTCGGCGGCGTGGACTTCGATAAAAAGGTACTCGAACTGTTTGAAGACCTCTATCGCAAGGAATACAACACCGAGCTGATCGAGTCCGAGCAGGATCGCGCCCGTTACGAGGACGAAGCCGAAGACGTTAAGAAAACGCTCTCGCGGCGGCCTGTCGCGCGCAAAATCCTCTACGGCCCCGCCGGCAGCCTGCGGATTGAGATCACACGACAGCAGTTTGAAGAGGCGATTGAACCGCTGATCGCCCGAACCGAAATATTGATTGAAGTGGCGCTGGAAGAGGCCAAGTCCAAGGCCGGCGACATCAACAAAGTCCTCTTGGTCGGCGGCAGCACCCGCATTCCGATGGTGGTCGAACGGCTGACAGCCAAATTCGGATTTGCGCCGGACAATGCGGTCAACGTCGATGAGTGCGTCGCACTGGGCGCGGCCATTCATGCCGGATTGACGTTGATGCGCGACGATCCCAAAAGCGTCCCGCAGGGCGTCGCCGCGGGCCTGCGAGATGTCAAACTCAAAGATGTTTGCAACCACAGCTACGGCACGATCTGTGCGCCCATCGACGAAGAGACCGGACGACATACGATTCGAAACACGATTATCCTTAAAAAGAACACCCCTCTGCCCTGTGAGGCGACGCAGACGTTCTATACGATGGCCGAAGGCCAGACCGAACTTCAGGTCATGGTCACGCAGGGCGAGGATGAAGATCCGGAATACGTCAACCGCATCGCGACGGAAACCTTTGAGTTGCCGCCCGATCGCCCAGCCAACCGGCCGATTCATGTGCGGTACAGCTATGATGTCAATCAGCGGATGCACTGTTCGTTTCTGGATAAAGATTCCGGCCGCTCGCTGGAAGTGGAATTTTGTGTCGGCGAAAGTGGAAAACTCAAACGGGCTGAGGCGGAGCAACGCGCCGAGGAAATGAGCGCCTACAAGGTGCAGTAACGAACGAGAAGGGTCGGCAATGACAGTGGAATGGTTTGGAAGACAGATGACTTTGGCGGGGCGTTTCGGTGCCGCCGCACTGCGAAGGGTTTGGGCACGCAGCGCGGGACTCCGCGATCGCCATCGGTTTGTCTGTCGGGCCGAAGAAATTCTTGACGAGTCTTGCCCCCAGTTTGAAGACCGCTTCCTGTGCGTCCGGATGAGCGGTTGTATCCCGGTCGCCCAAGCCAATCTCGATACGGATGTCCGCCTCGAACTGCTCGATATCACCAACGGGCCTAACAGTCCCGAACCGGTTTTGTCCGCCTCGCCGCAGTGGCATCACTCCCAGTCGCCCGTCTTTTTTTACCTGACGCACAACGGCGTCATCCCCTCTAAAGACGCCGTCCTGGCCAGTGAAATAATCGTCGCCAAAGTCCCGCTCCATCTGCTGCGGTTTGCTTATCGCGGGCGCCGCAAAATACAGGTGGTGCTTTCGATTCTGTCCCGTTCCGACGGACAGGTGATCGTCAGTGCACACGATTGTGTCGAATATGTCTTTTGCCGGGAGGGCTTTATTGAGTTGCAGGAACGGCGTGAGAACGTGCTGAAAGCCAGCGTCGAGTTAGCCTGCGCCGCGGCGGCCAGTCTGCCGTTTGAAGCGTCGGTTGTGCCGATAGTCGAGCGATGGATACAGGATAAGACACGGCGCTTTACGCCGCGAACCGATCTGGCCGAACCATTGAGGCGTTTACAGGCGGTTGAGGGTGCTCTGGACGCGGACACGGCCTGTGAGTGCTTGCTGACGTGGGGTCAGAAAGCCGACCGCATGGCCGCGGCGGATCTGACCCTTCAGGTCGTCGCGCAGCTTTCGTCACTGCCCAAGAACCTGGAAGAACAGCTTTGGGCAATGGCCGAGACGCTCGATATTTCGCACGAGCGGTTCCTGACGCTGTGTCAAAAACGCCTGCTGACAATCCCTTGTCCTTATGAACGCTGGCGGCTCTTGATAGGCGTCCGCGACCGGCTGTCGCCGGAAGACCTGCGCTGCCGGCTGAATGAGGAATATCGAAAGTGGAACGCGCGTGTGACCCACCGCGATCCCGAAATCCGCCGCCAAGCGGACACTATTCTTTCGCTGATCGCAGACGTGCGTAATCGGCAGCAAAAAGAAGCGATGCGCGTGTAGTACCGATTTCCAAGGCAAATTTCAACACTACGAATCAAATATTGCTCCGCGTCCTCGGCGATTATGTGTGATAGTCAGCATTAATGGTCACATAGTCCCTGCCCAAGTCACAGCCAAAGCAGAAATCACTGTGTTTGCCGACGTTCAGCTCAACTGTGATGGTGTGCTCCTTTTGGGCGATGACGGCCGAGACCTTTTGGGCGTCAAAGGCGACGGGTTTGCCGTTGCGAAAGACCCACGTATCGCCGATCTTGCAACACAGACGATTCGGGTTGAGCTTGACGCCGCAGGAGCCGACGGCACAGATAATCCTTCCCCAATTCGGGTCGGCCCCATGGACGGCGCACTTGACCAGGTCATAATCCGCTACCGCACGCGCTGCCTTGAACGCCTCGGCCTTACTGACCGCCCCCTTGATCTGCACGGTGAACATCCGCGTCGCCCCCTCGGCGTCCAGCGCCATCTGCTTGGCCAAGTCCACGCACAGTTCCGTCAACGCCTTTGAAAAGCGACGAAAACCGACTTCTGTCTGTGTTTTGATGGGTTTATTCGCCGCCAAACCGGAGGCCAAAATCATCGCCGTGTCATTGGTACTCTGATGCCCGTCCACCGTCAGCCGATTCAGCGAGTTGCCGATAGCCGCTTTCAGGGCCTTGCCGAGCATCGGCTTGGTGATATTCGCGTCAGTGGTCAGGACGCATATCGTCGTCGCCATATTCGGCCCGATCATCCCCGCCCCCTTGGCGGTCCCGGCCAGTGTAACCGTCTTGCCGTCGATCTCGACGGACCGGCAGGCCTGCTTGGGGCGGGTGTCGGTGGTCATAATGGCTTGGGCAAAATTCAGCCCCGCCGCGGCGCTGTCGCTAAGCAATGTTGCGGCCCGCTCAATGCCGGCGGTGATTTTGGTGATCGGCAGTGGTTGGCCAATGATGCCGGTCGAGGCCAGTAGCACGCTGTCGGCGTCAACCGCCAGCTCTTTGCCGACCTTGGCGCACATCACCTTGGCCGCCGCCAGCCCCTTGGCTCCGGTACAGGTATTGGCGTTGCCGCTGTTGATCACGGCCGCATAAATCGGATGTCTCGTGATATGCTGTTTGCAGATCACCACCGCCGCCGACTGAATCGCGTTGGTCGTAAACACCGCCGCCGCACGTGCTCCCGTCGGGCAATGCACCAGAGCCAGATCGGGGTTGCCTGATTTTTTCACGCCGCAATGCAGCCCCGCCGCTAAAAATCCTTTCGGCGCCGTAATCGTTGTGTTGCTCATTATCTTACTCCAAGGAAGTCTGTATTGAGTTTTAAAGGATGATTGTATTGCTGGACCGCGGGTCGTCAAGGGTATCCGGGCCATTGGACAGTTTTCCCTCCACGGCCAGTTTGCGGAACGGGGCGGACGGGTCGTAGAAGGTTTGGCTCAAATCGACGACATCGACCAGCAGTCCCTCCGTGTGGTCGGCCAACTGCTGAGCAATCCGCCCGTCCGGCTGAATAAAGCAGGACGGATACGGACAATACCACCCACAGGAGTTGGTCATGCTGACCCAGAAGCCATTATCGGCGGCGTTGGCCTGCATCGTCTGCCGCATAATCTCCGTATGCACACTCGGCCCTTGCTGGCGAGCGTTGTAAAACGACTGAAAGATGCACCGCACGCCTTGCTTGTAAAGCTCCCGATACAGTTCCGGAAACCGCAGGTCAAAACAGATCAAGAGCGAACACCGCACGCCGTGGATGTCAAAGACCACGAAGTGATTGCCCGGTGTGTAATGCTGCAAGTCCAATTCCGTGCCGAAACGCTTGTCGTATCGATCCACCAGTTTGCCTTCGGGCGAGATCAGATAGAGGCTGTTGTGCGGCTTGTGGGGAGGCGTCAGGGGGTGTGAGCTGCCCAGCACGACCCAAAGTTTGAGCTCCCCGGCCAGCGCGATAATCTCCCGCGTCCGTTCTTTGAGCGTCGCCCAGTTGTAGCCAACGAAATCGACAACATCCACCCCCGCGTATCCGCTCAGGGCACATTCGGAAAAATGCACGATGTCCGCGTTCTGTGCCGCAGCCTGCCGCATCAAATCGCGTATCTTTTCCGCATTGGCATCCACATCCCCGGACACCGCAAACTGACACGTCGCAATATTCAACACGCCCTGAGCCATTTGATTACGCTATATGCGCCGCCGCAGGTCGGGACGGCACATCCCTGGATCTATCAACTCGTCGCCAACCAGGTCACCAGATTCAGAACGACGATAGCGGCGAACATAAACCCGCTCAGTGTGGCGAACAGAATCAACACTTCCCGGATAAACCGCCGCCAGAACAGCACACGCATCTTGGTTGTTTTATACACGATCGCAATCGCCGCCAGCAGCGGAAACATCCACAACATCGAGACCCAATCGGTGCCGATATGAATCGGCGAAGTAAACGCCGCCAGCAGTGCCGTCATCATGCGTCGTCCTCCCCGATCAGCCGTCCGCGTCCGGTATAGGCCATATACACGGCGTTGGAAATACACAGCAGATTCAGCAGGCCGGCAATGATCGTATAGATCAGCCCGATATCCGCCGGACGCCCTGCCACAAAATAATCGCCCTTCTGGGCATAATCCGTCAGCATCCCCACCGCCGGCGTGGTCAGCATCTGGCCGGCAAAGATATACCACGCCGTCTGCACAGGCTCCAGCACCGCCAGCGAGCCGATGTATAATCCCGTGACAAACAGGCCCACTACCGTCATACAGATAATGACTGCACGCTTGTTTTCGCGAATCAGCAGATGCCCGGCGCCGGGAATCACCCATGCGGCCAGTCCCACAATCGCCAAAAACAACACAAAATCCACACTGTCACGAATGGCCTTCATCAAAATCCTTCGACCGGGGGAAGCGCCGGTTCATCCACTTCGACAACGGGTGTTTGCACTGAGACATAATTCATTCTCTCAAACAGATTGCCCGGCTTTAAGTGCCGCAGCGCCAGACCCGCCGAATCAATCATGCTCAATTGAAACGCCGTATTGACTTTGTTTTCAAGATAATCCGCCTCAGTCGCCGGAACACGTGTGACGCTTCGAACAACAAAAGCGGTCTGGACTTTGTTAACTCCCAGCATCTCGTGTATGACCCCTGTGGTCTTTTCACTGTCCGGCAGCAATGCATAAAGCATATCGTTGCGGCCGGCTTCATTGAGTCGAACCTGAATGAATGCGGCGTTGACCGGACTGGTCGTCATCAAGCGGCGCATCATTTCCATGTCGGCTTTGGAGATCCGCGTCTGCCCGCGAACCGTCTCCAGTGCAGCCTCGGCTTCCCCGGCATCGAATTCGGCATTGAAAGCCTCAATCCCCTCATCCCAGCCGTGCTCTTGGACCAACGATGCAAGACGCTGCGCCTGTTCCTGAGCCGTCTCCATTGCCTTGAGCAAACGTACATCCGCGGCAACCTGTTCGGCCAGCGAAACCTTCGCCTCATTGTCTTGCGGCTGAACAGTCGGCAGAATCATCCCCGCAACACTGTAGGCAACATCCATCGTCTCCGGCACGGCCTGCTCGTATATCTCCGTGACGCGCACCATCGCCATCAACCGAGAAACCTGTCCGGCCATCGGGCCGATGTTTTCCCACGGCCGCACCGTCGGTACGCCGATACGCCGCGGCATGTCCTTCGAATCACGCTGGACGGCAAACACCACATCCGAAAGCGGCACAGACGTCGTGCCGTGCGGCAGCCGCAACCCGCGAAGAATGCTGTCCTGCGCAAAATCGGCGGCGCTAAGCGTACCTGTTTTACCGATCTGCACGGGAACGTTGTAGCGTCCGGACAACGTAGCAGCGGCCTGTTCATAGTCATAGTCGCCCGCCGCCGCCTGAAGCTGATCGAAATCGGCCGTCTCAACATTGATCGCCGTAAATCCACGTTCGGTCAACGTCCGCGCCTCGTTAAATATCTGATTGGCCAGTCGCTGAACCCGTTCCTGCTCAAGATAGCTTCGAATATCCGGCAGCGACTCGGCAAACGTGCGGGTCTTGGTCACCTGCTGGCCTTCCGGATCGTTGGGATCTGCCGGCTCCTGATAACGAAACGCCTCAATGTTGCGGCTGTAAAAGTCTTCCATCGCCTCGGCACTGGGCCGCTCGATCTGCTTGCGAACATCGTCCAGCAGCACAACCATATATTCCAACTGCACCCGTTTGGGAAGCTTGTAGCCATAACCGAACGGATTGTCCTCTGTTGGCGTGCCGGGCAACACCGTCTTGAACGCCTCGAATTGCATCTCCAGTTGTCCCGGCTCCACAATGATATTCGGATCGACAAACCACGCGGCGGGAATCCTGACAAATTCGGCGTCAAAGCGTTCTTGATTGCGTCCGATGGACGCCTGTATCTGGGGCAGCGTAACCGCCTGACTGTCGGTCACATTGCCCGCATAAAACAACACACCCAGAAGATCGGCAAACGTGCGAACAAGCTGACTTTCGGTCACATGGGTCTGGGCAACAATCGAATTGATCGCCTGTCCGGCGTCAAAACCCTGGAATAGTTGCGGCAGGATTTGCTCCAGCAATTCGCGAGCCATCGCATCGGAGACACGGCTGCCTGCATTGGCCGCCTCGGCCTTCAGCAAATGCCACGTCACTTCGGGCTGCAAACGCTCGGCAAAAAAAGCCTCAATCAAGTCCACACTGACGGGAATCTGCCCGCTCTGCGCGGCCTGCTTCAACCCTGTCGGTAACTCGACCTCGCCGACAAACGACGAATCGGGAAACAACAGATAGGCCATCAGCGGACCGGCCAGCCCTTGCTGCCCCTGAGCCAGCAGAACGCGATCCCCCCCCAGCATCTGAAGCAGACGCAACTCATCTTGGGCGTTGCGATACTCCCGTACCCGAAGCTTGCCGCCGTCGTATGTCCCGACGACCTCCCGGTCGCCGCTGAAAATACTGAAGAACAATTGCAACCCAGTATATCCAATGACAAACGATAACATTGAAAAAATAACGACAAATACCATTATCTTTTTACTGTTTTTACGCATCCACTTGGCAAAATGCATAGCACACCCGTTTTTGAGTCAGAATTCACGTTCAGTTCAGAATTTACGAATTAGGAAGTATAGCCGCCGTGACAGGAAATGCAAGAAAAAATAATTAAACCGACAATCGCCCCTTTAAATTGGACAACATCGATTTTAAACCTTATACTTTTTGCATTGCAGAGTCAACCGAAAGGACGATAAAAGATGAACCCTTCAAACAAGTCACTGACCGCCTTTGAGAGGGCCAAGGCAGTCATCCCGGGCGGGGTCAATTCGCCTGTGCGGGCATTCGGCGGCGTGGACAGAGGGCCGCTGTTTATCGCCTCGGCCGCCGGAGCGACCCTCACTGACGTGGACGGCAACCGCTATATCGATTATGTCGGCTCGTGGGGGCCGATGATTCTGGGCCACACCCATCCGGAAGTTGTCGAGGCCGTTCAAGCCGCCGCCGCCAAAGGCACCTCCTACGGCGCACCGACCGAGGGCGAGACGGAACTGGCCGAGCGACTCGTCGCCGCCGTAACAAGCATCGACAAAGTGCGTCTGGTCAGCAGCGGCACTGAGGCCGTGATGACCGCCCTGCGGCTGGCGCGGGCTTACACCAAACGCGATACGGTCGTCAAGATGATCGGCTGCTATCACGGCCACAGCGACGGGATGCTGGTCAACGCCGGATCAGGCCTGGCCGAGCACGGCGTCCCCTCCAGCGCAGGCGTGGCTGCCGGCACTGCCGAACAGACCATCGCCCTACCCTATAATAACCTTGACGCCGTCCGACAGGCCTTTGCCAAGTTTCCCGACCAGATCGCCGCCGTCATCGTCGAGCCGATTGCCGCCAATATGGGCGTTGTCCCGCCGAAAGAGGGCTATTTGGAAGGGTTGCGGCAACTGTGCGACACATTCGGAGCCGTGCTGATCTTCGATGAGGTCATCACCGGCTTTCGCGTCGCTTACGGCGGAGCACAGGAACGATACGGCCTCAACGCCGACCTGACCTGTCTGGGCAAGATCATCGGCGGCGGACTTCCCGCCGCGGCCGTCGGTGGACGGCGGGATATTATGGACATGCTTTCCCCTCTTGGCCCGGTCTATCAGGCCGGCACGCTCAGCGGCAACCCGCTGGCCGTGGCCGCCGCCAACAAAACCCTCGACCTGCTCGACCGGCCGGGCGTATATGCCGCCCTCGACCAAAAAGGTGACGCCCTCGAAGTCGGCCTCAAAACCGCCGCCGAAAAAACCGGCACACCCCTGACCGTCAACCGCGTCGGCTCAATCCTCTGCGGCTTTTTCACCGACCGACCCGTCAACAACTTCGACGACGTGCAAACCACCAATATCGCCCGATTTAAGCGGTTCTTCGCCCAAATGCTGGATCAGGGCGTCTATCTGGCCCCCAGTGCGTATGAGGCGATGTTCGTCTCTCTGGCCCATACCGAAGAGAATATTGAAAAAACCGTCGCCGCCGCCTATAATGCCTTGAAAATCGTAGCACGGGCATCTTGCCCGTGACAACAATGCCGGATACCCATGCCGCAATAATGTGAAAGGGAGATTTTTTATGGAACCAAAAGAAAGTCAGCAAATGATCGACTCGACCGACAGCTTCGAAGCCGTGATCGTGATGAAGGCGATGAAGAATTTTTTGTTTTGGCTGCTGCTGATCGCCTTGCTTGTCGCGCAGGCAATCTTCTGGATGGATCGCACGGGGCTAATCGACAAATCCGACTGCCCTGCGTGCCCGTCCGCCGTTTCCACGCTCCCTGCCCAGGTCTCGCGGCTACCCGCCCCTCTGCCGCTGGCGGCCCAGACAAATATCTTCGAACAGGCCGAGATAGTGCTTGAAAACGTTGATCGGCAGGCCGAGATCGACCCCGACGAGTCGGTTGAACCCGATGTGCTCATCACCGCTGCGCCCCAGCCCGACGAATCGGCCGAAGCCGAGGCCGACAGAGCCTCGCGCGACATCGATTGGGAGCGGCTGCGACTGTCCTGCCGCAGCGCCAATATTTTGATGCGTGTCTGCAATTTTGTGATGTTTATGACGGCCGTCTTGTACTGTCTGACATTGCTGATGAATCTCAAAATCTCCCTGACCGGCAAACTCGGCGGCATCAACCATATCACACGAGCCTTCTTCTGCTCGCTGTTTCTGCTGGTCTTCCTGACGCCGTGGCAAACGCTGCTGCCCGGCATCGTCGTGGGCGCAATGTACCTGCCCGGCGAACTGCTCTGCGGCGGCTGGGCCAAAGCCGACGCCTCGACCTTCTGGAAGGCGCTGCTGTATCTACGGTTTACCGGCATGTGGCTGATCGTCCTGTGGCTGCTCTTGTGCGCACAATCCCGCTCCGTGAAGTGGGCACGCGCGACACTACGCCGACTCGGCATGTCGCGATAAAAAATAGAAAGGTTCAATAATGGATGAGTACGACGTTGAATCTGAGGACAACTGCATAAATCTGCCGTTGGAAAAGAACGCGGTTCCCGTCTGCCCCAATTGTCTCGAGCCGTGCAATCCGCTGGATTATTACTGCCCGCACTGCGGCTCCAATGAACCACTCAATCCGCTGGCATCCTATATGCCGTTTGTTGACCTTCGTTTTCGAATCGGCATGATCGGTAAATTGTGGTGCAAAACATGGGATAAGAAAACTCCCTTTCTTGACCGCGCCGTTTACATCGGACTGTTCCTGCTGTTTATACCGTTCTTGCTTCTGGTCGGCATACCGGTAGTGATTTTCGAAAAGCTTAAAGGCAAAAAAGAGCCACCGCCCGAATCCTCGGACAGCGACTGAAAAAAAATATTGTTTTAAGCCCCGAAGAGGCGAAAGAATTCAATAATAGGAGATTCAAATGAAAACATTAAGAAAAACGCTTTTCGTCCTGACCGGCCTGGCCCTCATCCCGGCAATGATGTCCTGCCGCCGCGAATCCAATGGAACCGCCGAACCCGATTCCGGAGCCTCTGCCATGCAGAAAGACACGTTCAAAACCGCCTCCGGCCCCCTGACCATCAACTTCATCGGCCACGGCACCCTCATGCTGACCTTCGGCGGCAAGGTCTGGCACGTCGATCCCTGGACCAACCTGGCCGACTATGCCGCACTCCCCAAAGCCGACGTCATCCTGATTACCCACGACCATGGCGACCACCTCGACCCCAAGGCCATCGACGCGATACGCCAGCCGCACACACAGATCATCGCCTCCCCGTCCTGTCAGGACAAAATCGCCGGGGCTGTGATTCTCAATACCGGCGGAAAGGCAAAACGCGATGCCGTTGAGATTGAAGCGATCCCCGCCTACAACATCCAGAACAAACGCCCCGACGGCCAGCACTTTCATCCCGAAGGCGCAGGCATCGGCTATCTCCTCACCTTCGCCGGCACCCGCGTCTATATCGCCGGCGATACCGAAAATACGCCCGAAATGAAGGCTCTCAAAGACATCGATATCGCCTTTCTACCGATGAATCTGCCCTACACCATGACCCCCGAAATGGTCGCCGATGCCGCCAAAGCCTTCAGACCCAAAATCCTCTATCCCTACCATTACGGCCAGACCGATGTAACTCAATTGGCCGACCTGCTCAAGGACGAAAAAGATATTGAACTTCGCATCCGAAAAATGGAATAATCCGTAGGATGATCCGTGCCCGCGCGGGTCGTATCCCGTAGGGTGGGCCGTGCCCACCATTTAAGAAAGGAATAATTCCACAACCCCGAAGGGGTATTAAGTCAATTAGCCCTTAAACAAGCGTACTCCGTTTGTTCTTTTGCCGGTTACGGTGGCGATTTTTTTCGGCGCACTGGGTTGTGTTCGCCTGGCGTTGGCGTGGGCCGTTAATGGCGAATTGTCGTTCTGTCATAGTG
>JAAYCR010000059.1 GCA_012729675.1 Phycisphaerae bacterium
CAGCGTTGCGTTTCATGCGTACAATCTGATCATAGTAGCCAAACGGTTTTACGTGCATACGAGACCCTTTGTAAAAGTCGTGTTTCTTTGGCGAGCAACACACTTTATACAAGGGTCTTTTTAATTACAATCTCTCCTTAAAGGCCTATCTGGATACATTTAATCCGCTGGGGGCATGCCCCCAGCCCACACCTGCTTTAACTCCTGATACCGCTGTACAGTCATACACCGTATCCGCTTGAGGGGGATACGATGTTCCCTGCCCATCCCATCTCAATAAAAATTATGCTTGACACAGCTCTACCTATAAGATATGATTATGGAAAACATAAGCATCAAATATAATTGAAAGAGTCGAAAGTATGTCGCAAAACAGGTCAACAATCTTATCTTTGTACGTTCAGATTAAAAAAATCTGTGCGTTTTATCCATGATGCGCTGACCTAACCCAATTTCTGCAATATCAAAGGTCAGCAACAAGCTGGCCTTTTTTATTGCGCGTATAACGAGACAAAACAAAGAGATATTCAATGTCAGGTTTGGTCGTCGAGGTTCACCTTAACGGAAGTGAACGAATAGAATGTGTATCCCTTGCGAAAGGAACAAAATGCAGAACACACAAAGAATCTATCTGTCGGAGTATGATGCCGATCAATTAAGAACGTTAATCAGCACACTTGACAAGCGAAATCTGGCGGACAGAACATATGCGATGTCTCTTGAAAATGAAGTCAACCGTGCGGAGATATTGCCATCTTCCGATATTCCGGACGAAATTGTGAGAATGAATAGCCGCGTCCAACTGACAGATTTGGATACAGGGAACGTGCTTGAACTTCAAGTTGTCTATCCGTCCGATGCGGATTTTGATGACGGCAAGATATCCGTTTTATCGCCTATCGGAACGGCCTTATTGGGCTACCGAGTGGAAGATGTCATTATGTGGGACGTTCCGGGAGGCACACGGAGACTCAAGATCGACAAAATGTTGCATCAACCGGAAGCGGTCGGGGGTTTTTTCCAGTAACTCATTTAGAAAGAATTGGATCATGACAGAGAAAATCTTAAACCGCCCATGCCCCATAAAAGGCCATTTCATTCTATCGCCCATTCTTGATCGTCTCCGACGCGTCCTGCTGCTGTTGCGTCATCGTCAGGCAAGAAAGGCGCGCATCAAGCGGTTCATTCGTCGCGTTCTGGGACAGCGAAAACGGCTGCCCATCGCGGAAAGCGACTACTATCGACTGATCAAGGTGCTCCGGCAGGAACATGCTCGCGGAGGAGTTCATCGCAAACTGTGTGCACGATTGCGATATCTTCTGAGCCGCGCCGATCATCTTCCATTGCGGCTGATTCCCGACGACATGATCACAATGAATACGCGGTTTCTTCTGTTCAATCGTTCGGGAAAACGATTTGTCTTAACCCTTGTCTATCCCGAGGACGCGGATAAGGCCAAAGGCAATATCTCGATTATTTCGCATTTGGGAATGAGCTTGCTTGGTCGATGCAGCGGCGAATACATCAGCGAATCACTTCGTGTCGATGCCATCGTGTACCAGCCCGAATCAAGGGATGATTTTCATTTATAGATGTCGTCGGCCGCCGATTAGGTATAAACCCTATTGAAGCAATAGAATCTGAGTCTATCGCGCGATTTATAACGATTATGTGATGTGTTTAATGAGTCGTCAATGCATTGTAAGAGGAGTCCACTATGTTTGAATGGATACAGTCGCATCCACAGGTTTATGCCTGGCTGATATTGCCGGGCCTGATATTCACTGCTCGGGTGATTGAGGTAAGCATGGCGACAATCCGAGTGATATTCGTTTCTCGCGGCTATAAAGTTCTGGCCGCATCGATAGGGTTTTGGCAAGCTATGATTTGGCTGCTGGCGTTTGGACAGATCATGAAGAATCTGCATAATCCGATGTGCTATGTGGGATTTGCGGGCGGATATGCATTGGGCAACTATGTCGGCATTACATTGGTGGAAAAGATGGCGCTGGGCGTGGTTCTTATACGCATAATGACGCATCTGAATGCGGACTCGCTTATCGAATCGCTCAAAAATGGAAAGTATGGCGTTACAAGCGTGGATGGCCGAGGGGCATTCGGACCGACAAAACTGATTTTTACGATTGTTCCGCGTCAGTCGATCGATGAGGTTATCCATATTATTCAAACATATAATCCAAAGGCATTTTATTCGATTGAAGAGGTCAGCAGGGTTAGTCAAGGTTTGCGTTTGCCTTGGAAATTTCCTAACCGGTTATTCTCTCGGTTCGTCAATACACCTGCCGATGTATGAAAGGGTACGGATAATCTATTTGGGGCTTTTGATGTGATGGCCTTTGGCCCGCAGGTCGGCGGTGAGGCGGTCGCGGTGGTCGCCCTGGATTTCGATGGTGTTGCCTTTGACGGTTCCGCCGGAGCCGCAGCGGGCTTTCAGCTCGCGGGCCAACGCTTTCAGCTCGCTCGGCGTGAGCAAGAGGCCTGAAACCACCGTGACGCCTTTGCCCTTGCGGCCTTTGGTTTCATAGGCGATGCGGACAATCCCGTCGCCGGTCGGGGCCGTCTCGATCTGCGAGCAGACACAGGCCTCGACCGGTTTTGCACAGGCCGGGCACATCCGACCGTGTTCGGTGGAATAGACCAAGCCGCCGGGATGGTTTGAGCGATTCCGCATTGGTTATGGCCGTTTCCGGTCAAAGCATTTCGCGTTTGTGATACGGCAAAAGGAAAAAGTACAAGGGAAAAGGTAAAAGGGTATGTCACGCTTGTCTGCGGCGACCATAGGTCAACCCCTGAAAATGGCGGCATACACCCATTTATACTTTTTCCCTAACCTTTTACTTTTCCCTTTTTGCTTTACGGGGGTTTTGGAATTCCCCCAATACTTACGATTTCGGCACGGGTTTGTATGAGCGGCCGAATTTGGGCTTGAACTTTTTTCCGGGGCCGGGTTTTGCACCGGTCTTGCCGTGTTTCTTGCCTCCGGTATGAATGCGTGTTTTTTCGCCGGTGGCCGAAACGACGACAGCGCCTTGCTTGCCGTATTTGACGATGGGTTTGGGGCCGAAGCGTTTTTGGGACTTGAACGGCTTTTTAGTCGGCTGCACCGGCTCTTCCAGCGGGTTAATATCTTCGGGAGTTGCGATGTAGTGCTTGCGCTCCGACTGTTTCCGGTCGGAATGTTTGTGTTCAGGCGGCAGGGTTTTCTTGTACGCAAAGCTGTCGTGTCGTTCCAGTTTCAGTTTGCGATTGATGAACCGCTCGATGCGGGTCAGCGATTTTTCCTCATCGCGGCTGACGAACGTAATCGCGTCGCCGGTGGCGGCGGCCCGTCCGGTGCGGCCGATGCGGTGGACATAGTCCTCGGCCACCACCGGCACGTCGAAGTTGATCACATGCGAGATGCCGGTTACGTCGATGCCGCGGGCGGCGATGTCGGTAGCGACCATCACCTGGAACTTGCCGCGTTTGAAGCCGTCCAGCGCCTGCTGCCGCTGGCCTTGTGTGCGGCCGGAGTGCAGGGCGACGGAGGTAATGTTTTCGCGGTCGAGCCGGCGGCGGATGCGGTCAGCGCCGTGTTTGGTGCGCGAAAAGACCAGCACGCTGAACATCGAGGTCGTCTTGAGCAGATGCAGCAAAAAGTCCAGTTTCAAGTCCTGCTCGACCTTGTAGGCGTATTGGGTAATGGTTTCAATCGGGTTGTTGACGCGGCCGATCTGAATCATCAGCGGCGATTTCTGGACATCCTCTACCAGCGCCTTGACCTCCGGCGACATCGTCGCGCTGAAGAGCATCGTCTGCCGTCCCTTGGGGATGGCGCGGATGATGCGGCGCACGTCGTTGATAAAGCCCATATCGAACATCCGGTCAGCTTCGTCGATGACGAGAATCTCAACCTGTCCGAGATCAATGGTGTTGCGCTGCATGTGGTCCATCAGGCGGCCGGGCGTGGCAACGACAATCTCGACGCCGCGGCGCAGGATATTAAGCTGGCTCTGCATTCCGGTGCCGCCATAGACGGCCAGCGAGCGCATCTTCAGATAGCGGCCATAGTTCTGGATGGATTTTTCGATCTGGACGGCCAGCTCGCGCGTCGGCGTCAAAATCAGGGCACGGACGACAGCCTTGCCCTTCGGCGCGGGGTTGACTTCGGTCAGGCGGTGCAGCATCGGCAGCACAAACGCCGCTGTCTTGCCGGTGCCCGTCTGGGCGCAGCCGATGATATCGCGGCCTTCGGCAGCCGCCGGGATCGCCTGCGACTGAATTTCCGTCGGGGCAGTGTAGCCGGTGGCAAGAATCCCCTGCACCAGCCGGTCACTAAGACCAATGGTCGTAAATGGCATACATTTTCCTGTAAATAAAGTAATTTGGGTATATCAAAGGATGGTCAATAAGGTGAACTGGAAAGACTCACTTCATAGAGCATACTGCATACATATAATCCAACTATAGCGAGGTCTTTACAAAAGGCAAGAAAATTCTCAAAAATATCCGAATTGCGGTCGGCCGAATCGGATGGCGGCGGGGGGGGGGGGAGTCGTTCTTAATCAGTTATCAGTTAACAGATATCAGTGAGCAGTGATCCTTTGTGGATAAAAGGATGTTTTTTTACGCGAGTGTTGCCGTGACGGAAGGGGAAAACGGGAGATAAAAATGAGCCCAGCATCAACGCCAACGAATGGTCGCATGTCGTGATGGTTCTGGACGGCGGCAAAGGGTATCGGATGTATATCAACGCCCGGCTGGACTCGATTGGAGATTTGGATGTTATGCCCATAATCCAGCATATACACAAATAAAAGACGGCGAAAGTCTAAAATTTAGCTTTTATACTTTTTAAAGAGCTTTTCTACAGAGCAGGTCTGGGATATAAAAAATCTCACGTACCCCTTTAATCCCCCTCAATCATTGACAATAAGATTTGACTTTTTTCTTTACTGTACTCAAAACGCCATTTTACGTTTGTTTCAGGTTCACTGATTATGCCTCGACATAATTCGATTGATGAGAACTTTGGAAAAGATGTCACAAAGTATGACCAGAGATAACCTGGGGAAGGCGTTTTCTCAGAGGCTTGTTCAGATATGTACTCAACTGAAATGTTATTCTCGCCTTCAATAAGTTCGAGCTTGACTTCAGTCGCTTGTTTCTTTTTTGCTTCAGAAAGCAAATCACAAATGAGCATTGATATTGGGCTATACTTGCTCTCCAGTTGTATCTCTGGTCCAGACCAGTTATAAGTGGAGCCCATAATGGGAGGTTCCATAAGACCACTTGCTGTAAAGACTCTGTTTCTTCTAAACTTGTTTAATATCCATTTCAGCATAATCGCCTTATAACATATTATTCCATGTTTATCTTAACTTTGGCTTTGGCTCATTTAGGCGCGCAAAAATCATTTCGAGCGACATTCTACAGCTGTAACGTCATACCCTATATGATCCCTGGGCGTTTTTCCGGGATTGGCCGACATATCGGGGGCGTAGGCGGGATGACGGGCTGTTTAATCGGTATTATTAAGCAAATTTGAAGGATTTTGAGGGCCTCTGGCGGGGTGCGGCTATATGAGCTTTTTGGGGCAAAACGGGCTTATATTGGGCCGTGAGGGTCTTAATGTGAGGCGACGGGGGTGAATATTTAAAAACCGTGTTTTTTCGTTTAAAACAGCATTTAAGGCGTTTAAGAAGTAAATTGTAGGGGTATAAAACAAGCGATGACCTTGTGTCCGCGCGGACACGATGCCGGACAACTTTTTGTATCCACAAATATCTTAATAAGTCAAGATGGGTAAAATAGAGGGCTGTTTTCGGGCTGAAATTAACAAGAAAAATCTATCTTGAATAGGTTTTGAGAAAATCTTCAAATTTTTTTTGAAAAAATATAAAATTTTTTACACCTGAATTTTGAGGCAAAAAGGCAGGCCGTTAATTGTCGCTATGGTTACTATTTTTTATTAAGAAAACTATAAGAATTGTATTGCTTTAATGTCGCTTTAATCGGCAAGCGAATCGGATTTAATCAAGTGCCCCAAGACACCTTTAGCCCCGATATTTAGATCGTAGATTGCCTTTACAAGTTGCAGCTTTGTCTCGACCGAGGCGGGGGTATCGATAGCCGGGTCGATTTGATCAGCAACGGCCTTGAAAATCTGCTGCATGTCCATTTCTGCCAGTACTTGTACCGCCCTTGTAGCTGGATCGCCACCGGTGATAAGCCAGTGGAGATCAGTTTTTAATATGGCGGCGATTTTAGCAAGTATCTGGATTGCGGGTAGCGACTTTCCACTTTCAATATTAGAAATAGAACCGGGTGTTTTATATCCTAATTTTTCGGCCAGTTCTGTTTGGCTGATATTTGCTTGCTCACGGGCAAATCGAAACCTTTTCCCGAAGTCTTTTTCGAAATTTGAAAAATTTTTATTATTTTCCATTTTTAATATTGAAAATATAAAATTATTCCTGTAATATAAGAAAAACTGTTTTGTTGAGCTTTCAAGGGTCGAAATGGCAGAAAAAAAATACAAACCGGTCTTGGTAACTGATCAGATGGCGCTAGAACTTATTTACAGACGAGCCAACGTCGAACACCGCCGATTATCAAATGCCGCTGCTGCTACCATTATTGAATCTGCCACAACTCCGCAACGCCAGTCATTTAAAGATGAAATCAGAGAAAAATCAATTCCTAATTTAGAAAATGGCTGAATGGCTTGACATCCCGAAGGTGGCACGGCTGCTGAAGACAACAGAGCGGACGGTTCGTCGGCGCTGTGTGTCCGGCGATTTGCCTGGTGCGGTCAAGACTGATGGCGTCTGGTCGATCCCGGACACCGCCGACGCGCGGCTTGCAGATCGGAAGGTCGTCGACGCGAGGGTTGACGCTGATGACCTGGCTAAAATTCCGAAACCTAAGCTCGATGCCGCGATGCGGCGGGCAGGGGTCATTGCATCTTTTGAAAAATTCAGCGGCGAGCATGTTCGCAGTGGTGGGTTGCGTTCGGACGCGATGGAGTTGTTTTGCTTGCGAAAAGAACCGCCCGTGGCCACACTCAAACGCTGGATATCCAGGTATCGTCAGCAGGGCTTGCTCGGCCTCGTCGATGCGCGCGGCGGGGCGCAGCGCGGGCATGAGGTGATTTCGCCGGATGCCTGGGATTTCTTCAAAGATTTGTATCTCGATCCGCGTCGGCCATCGGTCAAGCAATGTCTGAAGGTCGTATTGTATCGGAATAAAAAAGAGGGGCTTGGTTGGACGATTCCGCGATATGCAACATTGTGCCGCTATATCGGCAGACACTTGCCCTTACCGGTTCAAGTTTTGCACCGCGAGGGGGAAGCGGCCTACAATTCGAAGTGTGCGCCTTACATTCAATCCGATCTTTCCGGCATTGAGCCGGGGGCGTTTTGGGTTGGGGATCATCACCAATTCAACGTCCTGATTCGGCACGGCGGCAAGTGGGTACGGCCCTGGGTTACTGCCTGGGAAGACATGCGCAGCCGGGCGCTGATCGGGTGGTCAATTTGTATCCAACCAAATTCCACAACAATTCTTCAAGCGTTCAAAGACGCGGCGACACGATACGGCTTGCCGGATTCCGTGAAAATCGATAACGGTAGAGATTATGATAGCCAGACGTTTACCGGCACAACCAAACAAAAACGCAGAGCAAACAACGGCTGGCGCTTTGATGAAAAAGTGGTTGCCGGTCTCTACAATTTGTTGAACATCGACGTTTCTTTTTCAAAGCCGTATCATCCCCAGTCAAAAATGATCGAGCGGCTTTTTGACACGGTTGATTGTCAATTCTGCAAGTTTTTTGCGACGTACTGCGGCAAGAACACCGCGCAGAAACCCGATGAGTTGAACGATTATCTGGCGACGCCGGGGGCGATCCAGGGGGCGGAAACGCTGGCCACTTTTACAAAGTTGTTCGATGAGTACGCCGCGACATACAACAATAGCTCGCATTCCGCATTGGACGGCCAATCGCCGATGCAGGTTTTTTCGCAGCGCGAATCGAAACGGGTTGTCCTGGACGGCGTGCTTGACTTGCTGTGTCGGAACTGGTCGCAGGAACTGACCGTTGGCAAGAATGGCATCCGGCACAATGGGCTTTATTATGGTCAATTCAATCCGGTTCTAATGGGCTATAACGGAAAGAAGGTTCGCGTGAGTTGCGATCCAGACGATGTGTCCGATGTGTTTGTTTATGAGGCCGACACCTGGAAACTCATCACGCGGGCGGAGGCAAACGAAATAATCCCCTACGGGCCGGGCGTTGCCGATGCACAATTGCGCGAGGCCATGCGGCGGAAAAATCGCGCCTTGAAGCAGGTCAAGCAGGCCCGCACGGCACAGCGGACGGCGATGATGACCCCGGCGGCGTTGGCGCGGGAGGCGCTGCGGGACGAAACGTCGCCGACGCCCGCCGAGCGGAAGCGTGCAAGAATCAAGATCGTCAAGACTGTCATTGACGATCAAGTTGAAAACCATTCGCGCGTCGCGAGAAAGAGGGGGTTCAAAAAGGTCGTCGGACTCGATGTGCAGCCCGACGATGCCGGGGCCGAGGGGCGGAAGCCGGTTTTGCTGCACTGGGACTTAGAAGTCAAAGAAGAGCCGCGAAAGCCCGCGATGACTTTAACCTGGGGCGACGATGACTAATTTGCGCGACAGCCTGGAAAGCGACACGCGGCGGGTGCTGGTGCATCTGCCGGACGTCAATGATGCCGAGGCGATGGCGGCGTTTGCGACTGCGGTGCGGGGGTTTTTGGCCGAACACCAGATTTCACAGTCGCAGTTGGCCCGGCGGATCGGTTCGAGCGCGACGGCGATTAACCATTTATTGGGCAATAAATACACCGGCGACGTGGCCGGGCTGGTGGAGCGCGTGGGCTGTTACGTCAACGCCGAGTTTCGGCGGCTGCGGCGCGCGGTCGGGCCGGATTTTGTGGAAATTACGGTTGCGCAGAAGATTCGGTCGCTGGTTGCGCGGGTCGAATCGTTCAGCGATACCGAGGCGCGGATCGGCGTGATTATCGGCGACGCGGGCTGCGGCAAAAGCGCGTGTCTGCGGGCGTATGCCGAGGCCGACGCGGCGTGCATCTATGTCTCACACGATTCGGCGTCGCGCGTGTCGGGGCTGCTGTCGGCCATCACGCGGGCCGTGACTGGGCTGGGATCGGACGGCGAATTGACGACCGTTACACACCGGCTTGTCGAGGCGATGTCGCTGCGTCGCTATTTGGTCTTGATCGATGAGGCGTCCAGTTTACGGGCTAAAGACCTGGATCGGCTGCGGTCGGTCTTATGTGTCAAGTGCCGTTCGCCGCTGATTCTGGCCGGGAACAACGACCTGCTGCGGTCTATCCAGGCCAACAGCGACAAGGCCGGATATGCCAGTTTAGACCAGTTTAACAGCCGTTTAATGGGCATTTTGAATCTGGATGAACTGGCCGTCGGCGGCGATGACGGGCCGCTGTATAGCGCCGACGATATTCGGCGGTTGTATGAATACGGCGGAATCCGGCTGACCGGCGACGCGGTCGATGTGCTGGGGCGAATCTGCCGGACGCCGCGCAGCGGCAAGCTGCGGACGTGCCGCGACGTGATCCGGGCGCTGCATAGCGCAACGCAAGTCCAGGAATCCGGCACGATCACAGGGGATTTGGTTTGGCAGGCGATTGTGCAATTGCGGCTGCCGGTGGCCGAGTGGCTGCCGACGGTTTGCCAGGACAGGCCCGCGCCGTTCAGGAAGGCGGCGATGGCATGAAAAAAGAAAAATCTCTCGGTCGGCGGGCCTGGAGAGACCCGAACGGCGGGCGGCGTGTGGTCGTCCGCCCTATCTTGAACTCAAACATAGGAGAGCGAAAAATGGAAGCGGCGAAAAACGAAAAGGTGGACGCGGTTGAAGGCATTTTGACCCGGCTGGATGACTGCGATGATAACGAGATGATTATCGGCGTGATCGTCGGGCTGCTGATGCGCAGCGAGACGACGCGCGAGCGGGTACTGGAGCGATTAGAGGGGAAGTGGCTGGAACGCTACACGTCGTCGGCGACGGTTGAAGATGCGGTGTCCTCTGGGTTTGAGGACGAACTGGCAATGTTGTTTTCGGCGTCTCGTTTGCCGAGTAACGGCGGCGACGTGGTGGGATCGATTGCTCTCCAGCACAATCCAATGCAGGTGATGTTGGCGTTTTTCCGGCAGTTGTCGGACAGGGATAAGTTGTTGCTGTCGGCGTTTGACAGCTATCTTCGCGCGGGCGAAAAACAGGAACACCAAAACGCCGTCCGCGCGGCGATCGATGATTTTGACCCGGCAAGGATTCCGGCGGAATATCAATTTTTACTGGGCGTCAAATATGCTGCCGAGGGTGTTGCGGCGGCTTAAAAATAAAAAGGAAGTGTCATGGATGATGTAAATTTTTCGGATTATGTGATGCCGGGCGGCGGCGGCAAGGATGCCGCCGGTTGCCGGGAAAAATCTGTTTTTTCGGTCAAGTCGATCAATGTTGAACAGCGGCGGATCGAGGCTGTCGCATCGCGCGAGATGGTCGACAGGGACGGAGAAATTGTGTCGCTGTCGGCGATGCGGGCAGCGATCAAAGAGTACATGAAGAACCCCGTAATACTGAGTGGCCATTCGCACCGGCTGGGCGATGGACGCAGTCCTGTTGTGGGCAAGGTCGTCGATTACCGCTTCCAGGGTAAAGACCTGCTGATAACGGTTGAATTTGCCGATACCGATTTGGGGCTGGAATACTGGAAACTCTACCGCGATAAATACCAGAGGGCGTTTTCCATCGGCTTTCGGGGGCTGCAAACCCGTGAGGAAAATATCGACGGCAAGCGGGTGCGCGTGTTCACGGATATCGAGCTACTCGAAATTTCCTGTGTGGCCGTGCCTGCTAATCCGGCGGCGCTGTCCAAGGGCAAGATGACCTTTGCACAACGCAAGGCGGCCGCGCGGGAAAAACAGCGTATTCTTGACGACG
Organism: Phycisphaerae bacterium; assembly: GCA_012729675.1. GTDB lineage: Bacteria > Planctomycetota > Phycisphaerae > Sedimentisphaerales > Anaerohalosphaeraceae > T3Sed10-213. Next base: position 11,012 of record JAAYCR010000059.1, read on the forward strand.
TGGATGCGCTGTGTCGGCTGTTTGACCGGTTTGACGCGGCGCGGTATGCGGGCAAGCTGCTGGCCGACGGCGTGACGTTGGATTTTTCGCGACTTGAAGGGTTTTCGGCGGCGGAGATTGAGATTTTGAAGGACTTTAATGATCCGGGCTGGGGATTCGACCCAGACGACGCAGATTCGTGTTGTGCTGGTTTTGACGACGACGGGGAGGACGGATCGGAAAAATCTTTTGCGGCGATCCTGGGCGAATCTGGTGCGAAATCCAGCGGCGGAGCAAGCGAGGGCTATGAGCATTTTTTTGCTTAGCGTTTTCCCGGTAGGGTGTGGTCAATCGGCTGTGTCGCCGGTTCTGCCGCGTGGCTGCGGCCTGGCTGCGATCACACTGTTTACGCGGTGTACCGGTTCTTTTTTGCGGCGGCGGTTTAGCCAGGCTGTCGCCGCTTTTTCTGGCTGCTGGCTGCTGGCTTTTGTGTGGTATTAATAACGGATTGAACTTTGTTTGAAAGGGATTTAAATATGCCTCCTGAAAATTATGCAACCATCGAAAAAGTTGCCGACGGCTTCCGGGCTGCCGGGGACAAAATGAACGGCCTGAGGGCCGAAATTGAAGAACTCAAGCTGTTCAGCAAGGAACTGGGCAGCAAACTGCGGCAGGCAATGCGCGTTGCCAGTGAAGGCGGGTCGGAGTTTTCCGGCGGCGGCTTTTGGGGGTCGGAAGAAATGGCCCTGGAATTCGGCAAGACCGTTATGTCTGTGGCACGGGGCGACGTCAGCGTCAAAGACCTTGGAGAGCGTGTCGATTCCCTGGGCGGCGTGATGGTTCCCGACGAAGTGGCCCGACGGTTCATTGACCTGCTGGGGCGCTTCGGAAAATTTCGCAAGAACGCGCTGACGTTTCCGCTGGGCAGCGGTTCAGTAACCGTGCCAAAGATTGAGCAAGACTTGACGGTCTACTGTCCGGGCGAGGGCAGCGATGTTGCCCTGTCCGATATGAAGTTTACCGGCGTCAAGATGATTCCCAAGACCTGGGCGGCGCTGGCCGCTGTGTCTAATGAGCTTGACGACGATTCTGTCGTTGCTATCGGCGAAATCGTCGGCTATTCCATCGCGCGAAGCATGGCGCGTCAGGAAGACAAGGTCGGTTTTCTGGGCGACGGGACGGCGGAGTATTTCGGGCATACCGGAATCCTGGGCGCGTTCCTGAAGCTGGCAAGCGGCGATTCGGCGAATTTCGGCAACGTTGCCGGGATGCTTAAGGGGACGGGCACGACGGGCTGGGCGGGGCTTGTCTTGCAGGACTTCATCGACCTTGCCGGGCTGCTGCCTGAAGAATACGACGACGGGGCCAAGTGGTACTGCTCGAAACGGTTTTATTACAACGTGATGTACAAGCTGGCGGCGGCTGCCGGGACGGCGGGGATCGCCGAGATTTTGTCGACGCTTAGCCCGAAGTCGTTTTTGGGCTATCCGGTTGAATTCGTTTCGGTGATGCCGAAGTTGACGCCGACAAGCGGTTTGCAGGTTCCCTGCTTCCTGGGCGATTTGCAGGCAGGGGCATACCTGGGGCAGCGTAAAAGCCTTACGATTGCTCAAAGCCGGGACGTGCTGTTCGGGCGGTACATGACGGCGATCCTGGGCGTCGAACGCATCGACGTGAACGCATTCGGCGTCGGCACGGCGGCGGAAGCTGGCCCGATTGTCTCGCTGTTCTGTGAACAAGGCGAAGGATAGCCGACGTCCGGCGCAAGTGCTGCCTTTTATGAAATAATGCCCAAACAGGACTTTTTTTGAGAGGTTAAAATGAACATTTTACAGAAATTGAAATTCAGGCTCTTCGGAATAATTTGTGGGTAAAAATAATGGGAATCGCCTTCGGCGATGCTGATTTATGCTTTTCAAACACCCCCCAACCGAAGCCAGATTTTTAAAAGGGATACGTTGCAATACAATGGAA
>JAAYCR010000060.1 GCA_012729675.1 Phycisphaerae bacterium
AGTTGACGTTAAATAAGTAGCCGCCGCCCCCGGTAAATTTCAGATACAGGTCATGCGGCCCGGCCGCGCCGCTGACCGGGCAGGAGCGAGTGGTCCATGTCTGCCAGCCCCCGGTGTTTGAAACCGCGCAGGTTCCTATCTGCGGACCGGTCAAACTGTCCAGATACAACTCAATATTGCCGCCGCTGGCGTTCGATGCCACCCTCGCGTGAAATGTAATCGCGCCGCCGAAATCGATGTTGTTGAAAACGAGATAAGAGCCGTTCTCGATATATCCGACATTTTGGCCGCCTTCGCTGCTGGACTCGGTCTGGGTATTTGACTGAGTATCGTAATCTTCCGCTTCGATCCGCAAATAGGCCGAACGCGGCGGCACATCTCCATAGGCATACAAAGCCATCTCGGACAATTGAATATCACCGGCGCCGTTGTTGGCGAGGATATTCAATCGGTAGTACCGGTAAGCCCCCGGCGCTGAAACGGAATACTGCTTTGTCAGTAAACGCGATTCCCAGGATTGCCCGCTTTGAGCATCCAGTGTCGCCCAGTTGATTCCGTCGTTGGAACCCTGAAGCTGCCAATCGCGCGGGTCGCGTCCCGGCTCGTCATTGGCGCTGGACAAATCATAGCGTGTAACCACCCATTTGTTGCCCGGTCCGAAATCATATTGCAGCCACCCGGTCGATCCCAGCGAGGCCCCCGTAAACCATTTCGTAGCGGTCGTACCGTCGAAAGCTTTGTCGGCGCCCTCGTTTGCAGTGAGATGCTCAGAACTGGCGAAAGCCGTACCGCCTGTGGCACGATTCTGAAACGTCGTACTCGGTACGGCGACTACCGTCTTGGAATAGGCGCTTTCATAAGAGGGCTTAACGGATGAGACGCGATAATAATAACTCGTTCCGTTAGACACCTCCGTATCCGTAAAACCCGGATCAGTCAGCGTCGCAATGAGCGTGTACGGACCGGTAGCCGTGGTCGAACGTTTCAGATGGTAACTCGTTGCCCCCGCGGACGCCGACCAGTTCACCCACACCCTCGCATTGTCCGGCGTGGCCGTAACATCGACCGGTACCGGCGGCGGCCCATCCAGGGTGGTCGCAGAGACTTCCGCACTGTCTTCACTGTATCCCGAATCATTGCCTGCCGAAATGACATAATAATAAGTCGTATCGCTTGCCAGAGCCGTATCGCTGTAATGGATGGTGGAAATGTCCGATGCAAGTGTTGTATAAGGTCCGCCGCTTACCGTCCCGCGTTTAATCCTGTAATACACGGCCTCCGCAACGGCAGTCCATGTCAGATCGATTCGGTTATAACTGATCGCTTCCGCCGCCAGATCAGCCGGAGGATCGGGCAAAATCGGAGTGATCCTGTACGACATACCCGCCTGTGTATCAAAGGAGGTAAAACCATTCTCCAGTATGGCCGATACGGGCGTATCATCAAGCCGCGTCACAATAAAGATGCCCTTCACGCTGCAGGGCCGGCCGACAAGCGACGTGATCGTCCCTTCGATAAAGTTGCCGTCTTCCCATGCCAGATCCACCTCAAAGCCGCCGCGTGCCCTTAATCCGCTCACTGAGCCTGTCTGAAAGGCCACCGTCGGCAAGGCCGGGAGCAGTTCAATATAATCCAGATGCGATTGCAGCAGCATCTCGGCGATCCCCGAAGTCCCGCCGAAGTTGCCGTCGATCTGGAACGGCGGATGCGCATCGAACATATTGATGTATGTGCGCTGCGAATGCAGCAGCATCCTGAGCAGATCATAAACATGATCGCCGTCCTTAAGCCGTGCCCAGAGATTAATCTTCCAACCCAGGCTCCAGCCCGTTGACAAATCACCGCGTTCGATCAGAACCGTTTTGGCCGCTTCGGCCAGGACCGGAGTTTGTTCAACGGTTATTTGGTTGCTTGGGTACAGCCCGTAGAGATGCGAAACATGACGGTGATCGGTAATGACATCCACATCCCTGAGCCACTCCTGAAGCTGACCGCGACGGCCGATCTGCATCGGGGGCAACTGCGCCGAAGCGTCGCTGAGCTGCGTCTGAAAAGCCGCATCGACGCCGAGAATCTCTGCCGCACGGCGAGTGTTTTCCCATACATCATACAAAATCTGGCTGTCCATCGTTGTCCCGTCAGTCATCCAGGCGGAATCGCCCGCATACGTGTAACCATGCTCGGGTGACACGGTCGGCGCCGTCACCAGCCAGCCGAATTCCGGATGCTCGACACTGTAATCCAAAAAAAACTGTGCCGAGCTTTTCATAACAGGATAGACGTCCGCCAAAAAGGCCTCATCTTGTGTAAAGAGATAACGTTCCCATAAATGCAGTACCAGCCAGCCGCCGCCCGTAGGCCACCCTCCATACTGGGCGCCGTCAACCGGCGTGGTCAATCGCCAGATATCCGTATTGTGGTGCAGCACCCAGCCGTCGCAATCATAATGATTTCGGGCCGTAACGGCCCCGGTCACCGCAACCTCCTTGGTCAGTCTAATCATCGGTTCGGCCAGTTCGGACAAATTCGCCACCTCCGCCGGCCAATAATTCATTTCAAAATTGATATTGGTGGTATATTTACTGTCCCATGACGGATTAAGGCTGTCATTCCAGATACCCTGAAGGTTGGCCGGCTGGGTACCCGGACGGGAACTGGCAATCAGCAAATAACGTCCGAACTGAAAGTACAGCGCTGCGAAATCGGGGTCATTGCCCGCGGCAAATGCATTCCGACGAAGATCCGTGGTTTGGGTTTCATTCGCCGTGTGCCCAAGGTCGATGGATACGCGCCTGAACAATTCCTGATGGGCCGCGATATGGTCTTCCCGCATCTGTGCATACGTACGGCTTGCAGCGGCAGCAAAAGTCGCGTCGTTTCGCGCCGAAGGATTGCCGGTGACATCATTATAGCTGACAAAATTGGTGGCGATGGCAATTTGAATGGTTACGGCGTTTGCCGCAGCGACCGAAATCGTACTGCTGCTCACATCCAATGTGCCGCCTTCATTAAGAATTTTCACGCGGCATTCATAATTCATTCCGGCGGGAACCCCTTCGTGAGAACGGTTTGTTCCCGTCATACGCAACACATTCGGCGCCAATGCTGTCACCGAAGCGCTCATCGGCGTGTTCATAGCGGCGGTAAAAGAAATACTGCCGGATTGATCCGCCGTGATGCGGACGACGATCAACTGATCCACCGGGCTGGCGAAATACTCTCGCGTGTACGTCACACCGCCGGAGGTGTACCGTGTCCGAGCAACCGCCGTATCCAGATCCAATTGGCGGGTATAATCGGCAAAGGAACTGTGACCGGCAAAATTCAGAGTTATATTGCCGACGGTCTGGTATGCCTGACCATGATGGGTGCCCATCATGTTATTATTATAAATATTTTGAGCTGTGGTTCGGCTGCCATAAAATATTTCCTGACGTACCTGGTCGAGATAATTCTTCGCCGTCGTACGGGAGGGGTCATTGGGCCGTCCGGTCCATAATGTATCTTCATTTAACTGAATGCGATCCGTGACAACATTGCCGAAAACCATGCCCCCCAGTCGGCCGTTTCCAATCGGCAATGCCGCTGTCCATTCGTTGCCGGCCGCGGTGTTATACCACAATCCCCAGTGACTCAAATCTGCAGGCCGCCCTTGGGCAGTGTTGGCCATTGTCACAAGACACCCGCATAATATCAAAAGCATACAACGACTGACAAGCAATGTCTGTTTAGCCATGATACTTTTCCCCAAGAGTTTACTTATGTTTATGGTGTAAATCCATGCAGATTTACTGATTTTCTTCGATGTGTTTTCCTGACTAACCTGAAATTTTGCATCGCCTCCATAACTTTCTATAACAGAGTCAAATGTTAATCAGTCTTGGCACACCCCATAAAAAATGAACAATCAACATCGCAACATCATCATTATAGCATGTTATTTTTGAGATTCAACCATTTAGTCTGTATTTTCGACGAAATAAAGTCCACGCTTAAAATAAAACAGTTCCGCCAAGTCTTCTTTTAGACTCCGTTCAATCGCCCCCTCAATTTCTCGCTTATGAATAATGAGCTATCAAGCACTCCGATACGGAGGATTCTGATAAAAATAGCCAATCGGCCAAAAGAATTCTCAACCCAATTGGACAAGCGGCGGAAGGCGGACTAACGAAAAACAGGGCGGAATGCCGATAAATTGAGAAAAAGTATAGTTTATTCGGGATTGTGGAAATTGGACGTTTTCGCCTCATTTGAAGAGACGCTGCGGCGGATCACTCCCATGCTGTTGGCCGTACCAGGGGTGATCATGGGGGTGACGGGGCTTTTTTTATGGCTTGGCGGGCTGCGGGTTCTGCGGCCGTTGGCGGCGTTTGTCGCAGCCGTGTCGGGGTTTGCGTGTGCCTGGGCGTTTACGAGCCGGGACATGCTGCCTTTGGTGAGCCTGACCGTGATCCCGGCGGCGATTGCATTAATTGTGGATAAACCCGTCGTGGTACTGCTGGCCGCAGTGCTGGCGGCCGGGGCGGTGCTGGCGTATCCGCTGTTTTCGGATGTCGGCTTGCGACAGGCCGTATATGACCAAGTAGGGCCTGTGCCGACCGCCGAGGATAATGTGCTATTTGAGGCCGAGACATATCTGGAAACAGTCCGGCACTGGGCAGTCGCATGGGGCAAAGGATATTGGGCCGAATTGGCTGACGGCTGGAAAATTGCGGCGCTGGCCGCGGCGGTTGGGGTCGCCGTGGCGGGGATCGCGGCCTGGCGGTGGGTCTGCGCACTTACATGTGCGACGCTCGGCACGGTGATGATTATGCTCGGACTGACGGCGGTGGTGCTGTCGAAGGGGACGCAGACGATCCCCTACCTGGCGGACAAACAGCAGTATGTCTGGGTAACAATGGCGGGGATGATCGCGGCCGGAGCTATCTTTAATCGGCTGCTGTGCCCGGTGAAAGTAAACACGAAAAAATCCAGGGACTCTCACGAAAAGGGAGATCAGAAATGATGAATCCGATACTTTTGGCACAAATAGAAGCGTCACAGAACAGCCGTGACTTTCACGGCGAGGCGCTGAATTTCATCTGGCAGCAGATTACCGATCTAAGCTGGCTGCACGCGGTGGTCGCGATTTCTGTCGGAATCGTATATATGCTGTACGGATGGCGGATATTCCGCGTGCTGGTGGTGATATGTTTCGGTTTGGCCGGGATGTTCTTGGGGATTTTTGCCGGGGGGCATTTCGGTTCATCGATCTGGGGCGGCCTAACGGGTTTGGTGCTGCTGGCGGTTGTTTCCGTACCGCTGATGAAATGGTGCGTTGCGGCCTTGGGCGCGGTGGCCGGCGGCGCGCTGACCGGGGCGGTGTGGTATGCCTGCGAGCTGCCGCTGGATTACATCTGGGCCGGCGTGATCATCGGCGTCGTGGCCGGCGGGCTGATGTCGTTTATTCTGCTCAAAACATCGGTCATGCTGTTTACCGGCCTGGGCGGCAGTATCATTATGATGGTGGGGGTCTTGGCGCTGGTGTATCAATACGAAACGCAGGTGCTGAACCCACCGACGCAGCATATTTACAATTCCGTATATTACAATCAATGGTTTTTGCCGGTGGTCGTTATTCTGCCGACGATTATCGGGATGATCATGCAAAATAGCTTCATCAAGCACGAACGCGACTGGGAAATCTGACCCGAAAATCGCATATGGGATGGGAATACGTGAGGAGATGAATCGACAATAAAAGTATTGGGATAAACACCTAAAGACGCGAGTGGATGTTACGTTTACTGAAGGCAAGCTCCCCAGAAAAAAAACTGCCGATGAAAGGATAACGGATTAATGGTTATTCATTCATTACCAACGTCGCCGATGCAATCAGGAACAAGCCAAGTACGGCGGGCCGAGCAAACGCTGTCAAACGCTAAAGACAGGGGATAGTTTTCGGTTGCGGAATGCCCTGTATTAATGGTCGAACGCGCAGGTTCGCCCCTGTGGTTTCTAAGCACTCCATCATAAAACTCAAAATAAAGCACGATTCTGTTTGACAAACACAAAACTTACCACCTTAATACCCCCCCCGCAGCACGGACATCTTGGCCGTGGCTCGTAGCATGGGCATCCTGTAAGAACTGGAGGAAAAATGAAAAAACATTCCGACATCCTGAGTTCTGTGTTCTGGCGGCTGGAAGCAGGAAGCGGGAAGCGGGAAGCTGAAAATGAACAAACGACCCCAAATTTCTCATATGCAAAAACCATAAAGTCTTATTCTAAAAGTGTTTACTGATAACCGACAACTGTTAACTGTAAATAAACGAACCCAAATTGTTGCCCCGAAAAATATTCTCACAGACAGAGCAGATGACAACTCAATATTTCTTTGTCATTTTAGCCTGTGACGGATAGACTGGCCGCTTTTACCGGCTAAATTAACCAACAAATATGGATAAACCCGAATATAAACCTGATATCTCTGACGGCGGTGTCCCGGTCGTTCGTGACCGCGGCCTCGACCTCCGTCTGCGTACCCTCAACGGTACGCTCTGGCGGCTGACGTGGCCGGTCATCGTTGAAAATATGCTCTTTACGATGGTGCATATCGCCGACACGCTGATTACCGGCTGGCTTCGGGACGAGCGAATGCTGGCGGCGACGGCGTTGGCGGGGCTTTTGACATTTTTAATGAATGCCCCCTTTATTGCGTTTGGCGCGGCCGCAAATTCGATTGTCTCACGCTCGTGGGGCGAATTGGATTTCAATGCCGCACGTCGGTGCGCCGGGATTACCGTCGGTCTGAGCATTGCACTGGCGGCCGTCCTCTCTATTGTCGCCTGGCCGTTTGCCGATACCGTCGTCCGCCTCCTCGGCGCCGACGATCAGGTTGCGCCCATCGGCGGCCGCTATCTGCGGATATTGCTGCTCAGTGGTTTTTGCGGCTACCCGATGATGATCTCCAACGCCGTGATTCGAGGCACCGGCAACACCCGCACGCCGATGCTTATCGCCGGCCTGATGAACGGCGCCAATGTTTTGACCAGCACCATTCTGGCGTTTGGCTGGCTGGGATTCCCCGAAATGGGCGTCTATGGCGTGGCCTGGGGGACAGTCATCGCACGCAGCGTCGGCTTCGCCTGTTCGGGCGGGTATTTGTTTCACAGCCGCGGCATCGGCGTTGCGACGGCTTATTTGATCACCCTCGAACGCAAATTGATGGCCCGTCTATGGCGTTTGGCGTGGCCGCTGCTGACCGAGCGAATGGGCAGCTCGTTCGTTCATCTGATTTTTATGCGGCTGGTTGCCGGGTTGGGGACGACCATCCTTGCCGCCCACCAGATTACCCTGCAGGTCGAGTCTCTGGCGTTTATGCCCGCATGGGCGTTGGGCATCGCTGCAACCACCATCACCGGACAGGCCATCGGTGCAAGGCTGGAGCATATCGCCGAGGCCGCCGTCAGAAGGATGATGATGCTTGCGACAATCGTGATGCTTTCGCTTGCGCTGCTGTTTGTGGTCTTCGGCCCCAATATCGTTCACCTCTTTGGCGCAACGGACGACGTAATCGCGCAGACCGCCGTCGCCATCCGCATCTCCGCTGCCGAACTCCTCTTTATGGCCTGGACATTTACTATTATGGGCGCCCTTCGCGGCGCCGGCGACACAGTCTCTCCACTGATCGTCGGCTTGGCCAGTACCCTGATTTTTCGCCTCGGCGGTACCCTGCTGCTGGCCTACGTCTTTGACCTCGGACTGCCCGGCGTCTGGATCGCGACCGCGGTGGACTGGGCGGTGCGCTCGGTAGGGCTGGGGATTTTCTTCGCGCGCGGCGCCTGGAAACGACTTCACGAACAGGAAAAACTCCGCTTCGGATAAAACGGCGCCGTGTGGTTCACGTCTCGATAAACGCCAGCGGCTCGCCGTTCATAATGCGTTCCAGATCCTCAGGTTCTTCGAACGCACTGATATGGATCGACGGGCCGGTGTGCTTGGCCAACAGCTTGATGGCCGACAGAAAATTCTTGTCCGGCCGTGCCACAAAGGTCTGATAGCCGGCGTGTTCGTCTGCGCCGATAGGGATCGCCAGTTGATACGCATGCAGCGTCAGCCGTTCGATCAGCGGGGGTTCCTCCCGGCCTGATTTGGGGCGATAGTCCTTCTTGAACGCCGAGAGCATCAGCGGCGTTGTCTGGTGGCCGTATATCGGATCGATTGCCAGCGGCATCCCGCGATGGGAAAAATGAACACGGATTTGATGCGTCCGGCCCGTGATCGGCTGAGCCGCCACCAGCGCCGGGCCGCCAAAATCCGCCAGCCGCCGCCACAGCGTATGCGCCGGTTTACCCAGCCGCGGATGAACATGCATCGCTCGCGGATTTCGCTGACTCCGCGCGATCGGATCCTTGATCGAACCGCACGCCTTAATAACCGGGCCTTTGACAATGGCCAAATAGAGCTTATTGACCAGCCGTTTGGCGAATAGCCGCGAATACCGGCTCTGCGCATCCCGATGTTTGGCGATCAGCAAGACGCCCGACGTTTCCTTGTCCAGCCGATGCACCAACCGAAACGGCTCGGCCGGGCCAAGCTGCGCATTGAGCAATTGCAGCACATCCGCCTCGCCTGTCCGATCCGCCGTCACCGACACCCCCGTCGGCTTATTGAGAATCAGTATATTCGTATCTTCAAACAATATCGGCAGCATATCGTTCCGTGTTATTGTGTGTCTCAATGTCAAAGGGTTGGAGTCAACAGTCGGATATTTCAAAATCCGTTACAAATGTCCGGCCGGCCGTCGTCGCTGTCATAGACAAGCGTATCGCCGTCGCTTTCCTCGCAGATGACCAGGCGGCGGATATGTTCGGCCTTTTTGGTGTGCGAGTCCACCGTGACCAGAATCGCGTTGATCCGCACGTCATTGGCGGCGATATCAAACGGAAACGGCATCTGCGTGCGAAACGCCTTGACCACACTTTCGGCGTTGCGTCCCAGCACCGAATCGTGTGCCCCCGTCATCCCGATATCCGTAATGCAGGCCGTCCCTTTGGCGGTGATCCGTTCGTCAGCGGTCATGACATGGGTGTGTGTGCCGAACACGCAGCTTACCTTGCCGTCCAGGTAATAGCCCATCGCCACTTTTTCGCTGGTCGCCTCGGCGTGTACCTCGACAAACAGAATATCCGCCTCATTCCGCAGCCGCGGCAGCAGCGCGTCAATCTTGGCGTAGGGGCAATCCGCCGGCTTCATATAGATGCGTCCGATCAGCGTTACGACGCCGACCGTTGCACCTCTGGATGTCTGATAGATCGCGGCGTCCTTGCCTGCCGAGTACGCCGACAAGTTGGCCGGGCGGATGATGTTCTTTTGGGTCTCCAGCGTCGGGATGATGTCTCGTTTGCGATAACAGTGGTCGCCCAGCGTGACCAGATGCACACCGTATTTGCACAGCTTGTCGTAAATCTGCGGCGTCAGACCCGATCCGCCCGCGGCGTTTTCGGCATTCGCGATGACGCAGTCCACCTCCAGTTCCTCAACCAGACGCGGCAATTTGTACGAGAGAATGCGCCGGCCGGGACGACCGACCACATCCCCGATACACATTACATTCACTTTCATACGAGCTCCTTTCCAATTGACGATTGTTTATTGGTTCACATAGTCAATCGTCAATTACCTGGCGTATTCAATGCAGCGCACTTCGCGCAGCAGAGTCACTTTGATTTCGCCCGGATAGGTCATTTCATCTTCGATCTTCTTGGCGATATCGCGAGCGGTCTTGACCGCCGAATCGTCGTTGATCTTCTGGGCGTCAACGATCACGCGAATTTCACGTCCCGCCTGAATGGCAAAGCTGCCTTCGACGCCTTCGAAAGCATTGGCAATTTCCTCAAGCTTTTCAAGCCGTTTGATGTAGCGTTCCAGCGTCTCACGCCGGGCGCCGGGGCGGGAGGCGCTGATGGCGTCGGCGGCGGCGATCAGCGGCGTATAAGGATTATCCGCCGGAATATCGCCGTGGTGGGCCTCGACCGCATTGAGAATGATCGGCGACTCCTTAAACCGACGCAGGAAGTTGGCCCCGATATCCGGGTGGCCGCCTTCGATTTCACGGTCCATCGCTTTGCCGATGTCGTGCAGCAGGCCGGCGCGTTTGGCGATGGAGCCGTCCAACCCCAGTTCGTCGGCCATGACCTGGGCCAAAAACGCCACTTCGACGCTGTGCCGCAGGACGTTCTGCCCGTAGCTGGTGCGGTAGTGCAGTGCACCGAGCATCCCGATGATCTTGTTGTTCAGGCCGCGGACATCGACTTCTTCGGCGGCTTCTTTGCCGATCTGGATGACCCGGCTGTGTACGTCTTTTTTGGTCTGGTTAGCGACCTCTTCAATGCGGGTCGGGTGAATACGCCCATCCTGAATCAGACGCTCCATACTCAGACGAGCGACCTCGCGGCGGATGGGGTTAAAACCGCTGACGACAATGATGCCGGGGGTGTCATCGACAATCACGTCAACACCGGTCGCCTTTTCAAACGCCCGAATGTTCCGTCCCTCGCGGCCGATGATCCGACCCTTCATATCGTCACTGGGGATATCCACCATCGAAACACTGACTTCACAGGTCTGCTCGGCGGCGTATCGCTGAATCGCCAGATTGATGATTTCTTTGGCTTTTTCCTCGGCCTGCTCCTCGGTCTGGGCAACCTTACGCTGAATCAACTGACCCATTTCGCGGTCGCACTCTTCCTCCAAACGCTGGAGAAGCAGTTCGCGGGCCTGTTCGACATTGAGCGAGGTGATTTTCAGGAGTTGATTCTTCTGCTGAGTAATTAAAGAGGACAACTCTCTACTTTTCTCTTGATTCACCTGAAGTTGATGCGAGGCCTCTTTTTCGATTTCATTAACCTTGCGTTCGCGTTGCGAAAGTTGTTCGCTTCGTCGTTCGACTACATCCTCGCGTTTGGAAAGCTGTAATTCCTGAGTGCGAAGCTCTTTTTCTTTGGAAGAGGTCTCGGCGGAAAACTGCTCGCGTTTTTTGATCATTTCTGAAGCCGCATCGAGTTTGGCTTCTTTGATGATGGTCTCGGCCTGTTTCTTGGCCGTCTCGACGCGAGCGTTCAGTTCCTGTTCAAATGCTTTCGCACGTGCTTTGATGACGATCTGCTGAATGACAACAACCAGCAAACCGCCGAAAACTAACCCCACAATGATCCACAATACGACCAATGGGCCGCCACCTTGAGCAATAATGTCCATTTTTTGTCATCCCTTCTTGGCAAACTTTATGCGTAATTGATTGTTTGCCGAATTCGTGCAGGAAGTGCCAGCAGAACAAAAAGAAATGGACAAAAATGGGCTTTAGAGATAAAAAATGCGCAAAACCGCCGCTCGTCCCGGTAGATTATTCATCCATCCGAGCCATAACTCTTTTAAACTAGGCTGTTTGCGGCATCGTGCCATGTGTTCTTCCAGTTATCGACCCGTTCCTGACTTTCCTTGCCGGCGGGTCACTGTCACACTTTCTTATCCCATCATTTACTTGACCATGTTCATCGACTCGTTCGGATTCTGGACTTGGCGGACATTGTTTTGCCCTATCCGCCTTTCGCCCCACCGACCGACAATCGATGTTCTCAAAGCTCTGCGTACAACCTGCATTCAGCAAATTGTTTTCTCGACCGGCATTGTTCATCAATGCCGACATCGACTTTCCACTATTACAGACGGCTCGTTTTCCAAAGAGCCACCCTCATCATACACTATCGTCCTTTTTGGTCAAGTAAAAATACTTAAAGAATCAAATTGGGCACATTCTGTTCTCAAACTAAGCCAACTCTTTAGTGCCGCCTCAGCGACACGAATGCCAAGCTTTTTGGCCGTGTCAATCCCGAAGGTATCCTAAGTAATGTCGTCGTTCCAGTTGTTCCACAGCGTCGCTCCCTGATGGGCGCTGGGTTTGCCTCCGACGGCCATCACCTCAAAGCTCTGCATCGCGGTCAGAATCTTTTCGATGACCAGTTCCTGCCCGCCATTTCGGAATGAACCGACGCCGATGATGAGAATCTTATCCTCCAGCCTGACCGTCTCGGCGACTATTGCCGATTTCGCAACCATGCCCGCCGCTGCAATCCCCGCCGTATTGATGAATGCTCGTCTGTTGATCTGCTTGTCATTTTATTTTCCTTGTAAAAGTAGCATTCATTCTTAATTTTACAGTAGTTTGACGCCATAGATCATCGTTAGGCAATAGAAGATTCCCGCGGCGATGAAGATCATACCGGCACCGACGCGTACCCACCGCTCGACCACGGACAATTTGTCAAACGTCCTGGCGACATACTGGTTGGTAAAGACCATCAATATCGCAAACACGATCACCGGCAGCGCGGTGCCGACGCCGTACAGGGTCGGCAAGGCCAGCATCGACCCCTGTGCCGCGGCCAGCGGAATCAACAGCAAAAAGAACAGCGCCGCCGAGGCCGGACAAAACGACATCGCAAAAATAAACCCCAGCGCCCCCGACCACCACAAGCCGCCCTTGGCCGCCCGCTCCTGCAACCCCACCCCGGCCAGCGACAGCGAACCGGGCAGATTGAGCATATCGCGTAAGATCATTCCCAGCACGATCAAGATCGGCCCGATGGCCATCAGGCCGTACTTTTGAAGCACATTGGACAACGTGCTGCCAGCGGGTATCCGGTCTTTCAGAATCCACAAAATCAATACGCTTAGACCCACATAGGCGACGGTTCGCCCGACTGCATAGACCATGCCGCTGAGCAGCACAAACGCTGTCAGCACTTAGCTGATTATTGCTTTGGCATTCATCGATAAAACTCCCTATTGGGTTACAAATGAAAGACTATTTGACGCCCATCTCGGCAAGTTTGGCCGTGATCTGTTCGCGGCTCATTGCCCCTTGCTCTCGAGACGCTTCCTTGCCTTGGGCGTCATAAAAGAGCAGCGTCGGGTTGCCGCACACGTTATAGCGTGCTGCCAGAATCGGGGCGGTATTGGGATTGAGCGTAACGACGTTCAGCTTGTCGTCGAACTGCTTGGCGACCTCGGCGAGAATAGGCCCGGTCGCATCCGGACAGCAGGGGCTTTCGGCATAGAACATCACCAGCGTCGGCTTGCTGTTTTGTCGCGCCTTGTCCAACGGATTGTCTTTGGCGGCGACAGACTGCTCCTTTGTCCACGTATCGGCAACTTCGATGGTCATTTGTTGGCCGAGTTTTTTAATGTAATCATTCACAAATTCCTGCTTTTTCTGCTGCGTCAGATAGTGGGCTATCTGCGGCTGAATGCCGTCAAACGGCGCGCCTTGGAAAAGGTGCGGGTTCTCATCATAAAATACCTTTTGCTCGTCCAGGTCGGCGGTAACATCCTTCGTCAGTTGGTCGAACAAGGTGTTAATCAACTGTGCTTCGCTCATCTGTTCAAGGTTTTGCGTTTGGCCGTTCAGAGTTTTGCGTGCGGCAATCGTCAGCAGTTAGCCCGCCGCTTCCTGTTCCAGCACATAAAACTTCTCCTTTTCGATCATCGCCTGTACCTGCGGCGACTGCTGGGTGATCGCATTGTCGATCTCCGCCAGTTTGATTTCCACACCCTCGGCCTTGAGCAGTACGCCGTCCGGAAGGGCTTTCGGCTGCGCATAGGTCAGGGATCCCGACGCCAGATTCGGATACAGCGCCTCGACCGTCTTCTTTTCGGCTTGCTCGGCCTGTGCAACTCCCATTGCCGATAATACCAACACCGCCGCCGCTACCCGATAACCTTGAAATGCGTCCATAACATCTCCACTTTTGATTGTTAGTTTCAACTCAATTTATTCATTAATATCTGTGTTAATCCGTGTCTGAGAAACTAAAGCCCAACTCCGTCCACTTGGCCAAAATATCGGCTTTGGACAATATCCCCTCATGGCGAAACAGTTCTTTGCCGGACGGCGATACAAACACCTGTGTCGGAATGCCTTCGATAGTGTACTTTTTCGCCTCGTTCTCATGGGTGACGACATCGACAAATATCACATCCAGCGAACCGGCATAGTCGGCCGTGAGTTCCTCGATAATCGGCTTCATTATCTGGCAGGGAATGCACATCGTCGAACCCAGCTCCACCAGCCGCGGCAGACCGGAAGGATTGTCGTACATCCGTTCATTCGCCGCAATCGGCGCGTGCAGATGCGAGGTCGGCGGACAGCAGGACGACGCCCCACCCCGATTGAGCACCACTAACGTCCCCACGCCCATCATCACCGCCGCCATAATGACTATCTTCACATTCATCGCTAACCTCAACTGTTAACTGTTCACTGATAACTGCCTCACAGCAGTTTCTTGATTTCATCGGGCGAAGCGACCTTGCCGACAATTTTGACTTGGCCGTCAATCGCCAGCGCCGGGGTCATCATCACGCCCATCGCCATAATGTCATTGATTTG
The DNA here is from genome assembly GCA_012729675.1 of Phycisphaerae bacterium. Taxonomy (GTDB): domain Bacteria; phylum Planctomycetota; class Phycisphaerae; order Sedimentisphaerales; family Anaerohalosphaeraceae; genus T3Sed10-213. The sequence continues at coordinate 14,432 of JAAYCR010000060.1, forward strand.
TGTCACTTTTTCAATCTGGCATTCAACGCCCAATTCCTTTGCTGCCGCCTCAGCATTCTCGGCCAGTTTTTTACACTTGGGACATCCGGTCCCTAATATCTGTATCTTTTTCATCATTCAAGTTCCTGGATACATTTCACATTTGGCATTTAACTTTTGACATTTAACATTAAAACGCCGCGCCATAAATCAACCCGCTAAGCGTCGCCATCACGACCACCAGCGTCACAAATACAATCGTCTTTTGCGTGCCCATCACCGAGCGGATGACCAGCATATTCGGCAGGCTCAACGCCGGCCCGGCCAAGAGCATCGCCAATGCCGGGCCTTTGCCCATGCCCGCCCCGATCAGTCCCTGCAAGATCGGCACCTCGGTCAGCGTCGCAAAATACATAAACGCCCCGGCAAACGCCGCGAACAAATTCGCCCACAGGCTGTTACCGCCGACGGCCCGCTCTACCCATTGCGACGGAATCAATCCCTCGTGGCCAGGCCGTCCCAGCAGCGCCCCGGCCACCAGCACGCCGAAAAACAGCAGCGGAAGTATCTGCTTGGCAAACGTCCACGTCGCGGAAAACCACTCCTGCGGCTCGCCCTTTTGGGTGGCCGTCATCCACGACAAGCCCATGACCCCGGCCGTAAACGGAATCATCACCCACATCCCGTCAATCGGCAGCAACAGCGACAGAACCACCACCGGAACCACCGCAACGCCGATCTTCCACCACGGGATCGCAAACCACAATGCCAATATCACCGCCAGCGCCGCCGACAACACACCCGTCACGACCCACTTGGCCGAATGGATACTGTGCCACAAGCCCGATTCCTGTTGCGAAGCGCCCCAGTTGGCAAACACCAGCACGCCGACCATCACGGCAAAAAACACTGCGTTCTGCCACAATGGACGTGTTACTTCCGGTTCCGGCATCCCCATCTGGCCGTTGGCCTTTTCCAGTTCCTCTTTGCGATAGATAAAGTGCATCGCCAGCCCGATGACAATGCTGAACACAATTGCCCCGACCGCACGGGCGATGCCCAACTCCTTGCCGAGGATTCGGGCCGTCAGGATAATTGCCAGCACATTAATAGCCGGGCCGGAATACAAAAACGCCGAGGCGGGGCCAAGACCTGCACCCATCTTGTAAATCCCCGCAAACAACGGCAGAATCGTACACGAACAGACCGCCAGAATAGTTCCCGATACACTCGCTACGCCGTAGGCCAGCACTTTGTTGGCTTTTGCCCCCAGATATTTCATCACCGCCGCCTGACTGACAAAGACGCCAATCGCCCCGGCAATAAAAAAGGCAGGAATCAGGCACAACAAGACGTGCTCTTGTGCGTACCACTTGACCAGATGCAACGACTCCATAATCGCGCCGTCAAACCGCTCACGGCCAACCGGCAAAAAGAAGCACCCCAAAAACACCGCGACAATGACGGCCAGTTTTTTCCATTCGGATTTATTATCCATCAAGCCGTTCTCTACGAAAGAAGTGACAAAATCGCTTGACCCTGAATTGCCTTTTCTTTAAGGCACGCCCCGAGTGCATCGACAAACCCCAACACGCACGGCGTCCGGATGCTGTAAATGACTTTGAGGCCCTGTTTTTCCGAGGCCAGCACCCCGGCCGAAACCATCACGCTCAAGTGCCGCGAGACATTCGACCTTTCCGACCCCGCGGCATCGGCAATATCACAGACGCACTGCGGCCCGCTGCGTAAAAAGTCGAGAATTGCCATCCGAATGGGGTGCCCAATCGCCTTGGCCACCATCGCCTGCTGTTCATATAGTATCTGTTTCATCCATAATCCCGTCTATGAAAGATCAATCTATGTGTCTATCTAATCACATACTCACATATTTGTCAATAGGTTCAGACAAAAAAAACTGAATTAAATCGTTAAACAAAAAACGATCGAAATACTACTGAATCGGCAGAATCGTTACCGGGGCGATGGCCTCGAGCGGCTCCTTGAGGGCGGCCGCGTCGCCGACGACCACAATCGCCAGGTTGTCAGGGTGGACGATCTTCTGCATGATGCGAATGCAGTCATCCGCCGTGGCCGTCTCAATGGCCTCAAAGAGCCTTGCAAGGTAGTCGCGGCTGAGGCGCTGCGATTCGATCATCCACAGGTCGCGGGCAATCTGCTGCGGCGTTTCGCGGTTTCGGGCAAAGCTGCCCAGCAAAAAGCTGCGCGTCTGGTCAAATTCGCTCTCGCTCGGCGGGACAGTTCGAAGGTCGCGCACAAGATCGCCGATGACCTCAATCGTTTCAGCGACGGTTTCATTGCGGGTAAAGGTGATGATCTCGAATGTGCCGGCCATCGCCAGCGGCCTGAACCCGCCGTGCGCGGCATAAGTCAGGCCGCGTTTGACGCGAACCGCATCGTTGAGTCGGCTGTTGAATGAGCCGCCGAAATAATTGCCCGCGATCAGGCTGTAAAAATAATCCGGCTGCTGGCGGCGGGTAATGCCCAGATGCCCCAGGCGAAGCTGCGCCTGGACGCTGCCGGGACGGTCGATCAGCGTGATCTGCGCCGACTGCGGATCGGGGATATCGGGAAGCATCAGGCCGACTTCAACCAAATCGGTTCGCCACTGACCCAGATACGTTTGCGCCAGTTCAACCGCCTGCGGCAGAGTGATATCCCCCGCAAAAATCAGCGTCGCCTGGTCCGGCCGCGCAAACTTGCTCCACCACAGCTTCAATTCGTTCGGCCGAAGCTGCCCAAGCGTTTCCGGCGTGCCATTGACCGGACGGCTGTACGGATGATCGCCGAAAACAGCTCTGTTAAACCCATTGTCCGCCAGATACGACGGGTCTTGACGGCGGATTTGCAGCGAGGTGATCTCCTGATTGAGCAGCTTGGCGAATTCCTCGGCATCAAACGCCGGCTCAAGCACCACCTCGGCCATCAACTGCATCCCCCGGTCAACCTGCTCGGTCAGACAGTCCATCGCGATGATCGCGGTGTCGTGGTCAGCCTGGCCGGTCAGGCCGATGGCGTAATGTTCAAGCAATCGGGCCAATTCGGCCTCGCTGTGCGTGGTTGTGCCGCGTGTGAGCATCGCCAGCGTCATCGCCGCGGTGCCGGGAAGCCGCTCCGTCCACGCGCCGCTGCGAAACCCCAGCATTGCCGAGACAAACGGCGTCTCGTGATTGGAGACTACCAGCACCGTCAGGCCGTTGGGCAGTTCGGCTTCCTCAAACGGCAGGTCAAAGACCGAACTGCCGGAATCCGCAAACGGAGCCGTGTCGGGAAAGGACGGCGGCCGCACCACACCCTTGCGTCCCGGCGGCGGCGACACCACTTCCGGCTCGGCGGTGATCGGCGCCGCGTCGTCATCGAGCCGCGCGCTGCGCATACCGTCTTCGTTTCTCTTGATGATAAATCGGAACACGTAGTCTTCCTTGAGCCATGTTTGGGCGACGCGCTGGACATCTTCGGGAGTAACCGCTCGAATCTCGTCCTGCACGCGATTGATGCGCGACACGTCGCCGACTGTCACCGCGGCGTTTCCCACAAGCTGCGCCTTGTTCTCCACCGTCAGGGTATCGGTGACGACACGTTTAAGCAGTTGATTGCGAGCCTTTTCCATCTCGTCCGCTCGAACGCCCTGCGTTTGGATCGCTTCAAGCTCTTCGGCCAGCGCCGCCAGCGTGGCCTCGTAGTTGTCAGAGGTCGGCGGCAGCGTGGCGCTGATGGAAAACAGCCCGGCCTGCTGGAGATTGTATGTCCAGCTTCCGGCGTCCACCGCCTTTTGCGTCTCGGCAACCAGCCGGCGATACACACGGCTGCTGTTGCCGCCGCCGAGAATCTCGCTGAGAAAGTCCAGCACCATCTCATCCGGATGACCGGCGGGAACAGTCCGCCAGACCCGCATCACACGCCCGGCCGGGGCGTTCGCATCGTCGATGACAATCGTGCGGGCGGCGCTGGGCTTTGGCTCTTCTATCGCGATGCGCGGCGGTTCGGGGCCGGCGGGAATCCAGCCGAAATACTGCTCGGCCAGTTGCTGTGCGTGTTCGTGTTCCACCGCGCCGACGATAATCAGCGTCGCGTTGTTCGGCAGATAATGCCGATTCCAGAACGCCCGCAGGTCGGCAACGCTGGTGGCTCTCAGATGGGCGATATTACCGATAGGCATCCAGCGGTAGGGATGTTCGGTGAACAATTCGGCAAACACTCTCTTAAACACCGTGCCGTAGGGCTGGTTTTCGCCCATCCGCAATTCCTCTTCGACGACCCTGCGCTCGGTATCGACATTCTCCTGATTGATCTTTAAAAACGCCATACGTTCGGCTTCCAGCCACAACGCCAGCTCCAACTCGGCGGCCGGCAGTGTTTGGATATAGACGGTCTGGTCAAAGCTGGTGTAGGCATTGGTCGTGCCGCCGACTTTTTGTATCAGGTCAAAGTGCTCTTCCGGCCCGACGCGATCGGTGCCGAAAAACATCATGTGCTCGAACATGTGGGCGTAGCCTTGCCGATCCGGCTGTTCGTCTTTGGAGCCGACTTCGTACCAGACCTGCACCGCCGCAATCGGCGACGAGAAATCTTCCAGGGTGATCACGCGCATTCCGTTGTCAAGCGTGATCTGGCGATAATCAAACGCCGGAGCGGACACAGGGCCGGTGGTTTCAGAACGGGGACGGTCAATGCAGCCGCCAAGAGCCATAACCAGGCTCAGCGACACGGCCAACCAAAGCAACAGTCTGTGTTTCATTTGTTCTCTTTCGATTGCAGGTTAAAAATGTTAAAAACAATCTTTTCGCCGACGCAGTTCCGCAAAAACCGCCACCGGGTCGTCCAGACCGATAGCCTTTCGGATGGACGGCTGGTCAACCCGTAAAAAAGGATTGCACTGTTTTTCCTGCCCCAGCGTTGTCGGCACAAACTCCTTTTGTGTACGCACAAACCGGAGCATTTGTTTGAGGGCAGCGTTGTCCGGCTCAAGGGTCAGGGCAAATCGCACATTTTCCTCGGTGTAATTGTGGCCGGGACAGAGCCGCGTCTGGTCCGGCAGAGCGGCCAGCCGCTGCAGCGAGCGGTACATCGTCTCGGCCGAGCCTTCAAACAGCCGCCCGCAGCCGCAGGCAAACAACGTATCGCCGGCATACAACACGGGCGATTCGGCAGGACACATGCAGTAATAACAGACGCCGGTGGTCGTGTGGCCGGGGGCGGCCATGACGGTAATCGTCCAGTCGGCCAATACAAGCGAATCTCCATCCTCAACAACAGTATCCGTGCCGTCGATGCGTTTCGAATCGGGGCTATAGACCTTACAGTCCCATCTCTTTTGCAACGCCGCCACGCCGCCGATATGGTCGGCGTGATGATGCGTCACCAGAATATGCGTCAGTTCGAGCTTTTTTTTCGCCAGTGCCGCCGTCACGCAGGCGGCCTCCGAAGGATCGACGCCCCAGCACTGCCCGGCGCTGTACGGGTGCAGATAAACCCAATTATCCCAATTCGCATGGACGGCAACGATGCTCATAAGCAGCAGTCTAATCTCTTTTTGCGGCAAAGAAAAGGCCGGTCGAAAAAAAATTCCGCCCGGCCTTATTTTTACCGTACATCGTAATCGTTATTTATGGTCGTTTTTCGGCGCGCCGATCAGCAGAATCGGCGAGGCAATCGCAATCGACGAATACGTACCGACCGCGATCCCGACCAGCATCGCAAACGTAAACCCGCGAAGGCCTTCGCCGCCCCAGATGTACATAACCAATACGACGATAAAGGTCGTCAGCGAGGTCAGCAGCGTCCGGCTAAGCGTCTGGTTGATGCTGTCGGTTATTAGCGTCGGCGTCAGCGTCGCCGACTTGCCGCGATTTTCGCGGATGCGGTCAAACACGACGATGGTGTCGTTGAGCGAGTAACCGATGATCGTCAAAAACGCCGCGATCATTTCAAGATTGATCTTGAAATCGCCGATCAACAGGGCATTGCCCAGCGGCCTGTTTGCAATATAGGTACAGGCCGTGATGATGCCCAGCGTGATGCAGACGTCGTGCACCAGGGCCACGATGGCCGTGATGCCGAACCGCACCGAGCCGAACCGCACCCAGATGTAGCCGACGATACCGATCAGCGACAGAATAATCGCCTTCCGCGCCTGCTGTTTGGCCTTGGTGCCGATGGACGGGTCGATCTGCGTGACGCGCGACAGCGATGTTTCCAGCGTCGCGGCGTTGACCAGTTTGGTGCGTTCGTTGCTGACGAACCGCTCCCATTCATTGTCGTCCAGTTCGCGATACCCCGCTTCCGGGTGTACGCTGACAAAGACAAATTGTGTCAGGCGTTCGGTGGGCGCCGGTTCGAGCAGCGTTTCGTCCAAAATATCATAGCGGTACCACGCCAGATCCTGCATGTCAGGCTTGAACCGAATATCGCGGATGCGGGCATCTAGTTCGCGCGCCTCGACAGGGTTGCTCAGCGTGCAGATGAATTTGACCCCTCCCAGGTAGTCGGCCAGCAAGGCCGCTTCGTCGGAGTCGGGCAGGATGCGTTCTTCGGCGACGATCTCAATGCCGAGATTTTCCCGCACAAACAGATAATCCTTGAACGCCTCGCGTACCGCCTCACTGACGATTTCATGCACGACCGGTTCGCCGACAACTGCATCCTCGCTGAAGGCCTCTTCAAGAACCTCCCGCACCGCGGCCACGTTAAACCGAGTGGTGGACACTTCAAAGACCCCGTCGCCTTTGGCCGTCACTGTCAGGCCGTCCAGCCGCTGGCCGGTTTTCTCGCTGGCCTGACGTATCCGAGCCAGCACACTGTCAACCACCGGCGCCGCCTCGGGATCAAACGTCACCAGCGCAGTGGTGATATTGGTCTCGGTCGTAAAGATTTCAAACTGTCGCCCCGAGGTTCCCACTTCATTGACCCGCGCCGCGGCCAGCGCCATATTCCCGATCGAGCTTGCATACTCGCTGAAGCCTCGCTGTACCGAAGCGCGATCATTGTACGGCGACCCTTCTTTCAGGTCGATCTGCACGCTCGTGCCGCCGGTAAATTCGATGTCGTATTTGCTGTTGGTCGCCTCATCCCGCAGGAAGAACACGCCCAGACCGCCGATGACCAGTACCGCCGAAATGCCCATAAATATCGGCCGCAGTGCCATCCAGTTGATCGAGACATTTTGGAACATCCCGAACATCGGCAGCGGCCCTGTCAGCAGGCGCGTTCCGGTCAAAAAGTCAAAGACGACGCGCGTCACAAACAGCGCCGTAAACATACTGGCCAGAATACCGAGCATCAGCACAATGGCAAAGCCTTTGATCTCTTCCGACGCGGCCAGATACAAAATGGCCGCCACGCCGAAGGTCGTTACGTTGGAGTCAAAAATCGTACTGAACGCCCGCGCGTAGCCGTTGGAGATCGCCGAGCGAATCGTCGAGCCGCGTTTCTGCTCTTCGCGGATGCGCTCGTAAATCAGCACGTTGGCGTCCACGCTCATACCAATCGTCAGAATCAACCCCGCGATGCCCGGCAAGGTGAACGTCGATTGCCGCATCGCCATCACGCCGAGTACGAACAGAATGTTCAGCATCAGCGCCATATCGGCAATCGCCCCGGCCAGCATATAATAGACCAGCATAATGGCCGCCACCGCCGCCAGACCGATCAGCCCGGCGCGAATTCCCTGACGCAGGTTGTCGGCGCCGAGGGTCGCCCCGATAGTGCGTTCCGAGATCGGCACTTCGCTCAGCCGCGCCGGGAACGAACCGGCGTTGAGCTTGTTGACCATATCATCGACTTCGGTCTGAGTGAACCGACCGGTAATGACGCCTTGCGAACGGATGGCGCTTTCGATATTCGGCGCCGAAATGGCACGGTCGTCCAGCAGGATGCACAGCGGCCGCCCGATGTTGGTGCTGGTCAACCGGTGAAACAGGCCGGCGGCTGTTTCGTCAAAGGTAAAGACGATGACGCGGCGTCCCTGCTCATTGATGGTCGGATAGGCACGGCGGAGTTTCCACTGCCGCTCACCCCGTTGCAGCATCGATTCATTGGGCTGATTGGAGGCCAGGACATAGGATTTGTCACCGAATATACCGACGATGCCCAACCCTTCGTGCCAGGCCTGGGGGTTTTCAATCTCAACCCACACATAGCGGCTGTCGGAGGCCTGCTTGGGGCCTTTGGTCCCCAGTGCTTCGCGATAGGCCAGGAGTTCTTCGCGATTCCCTTCTTCCCCCGTCGGCAGGATGCGAAATTCCAGAACGCCGGCGCCTTTGAGCATTCGCTTGAGGTCTTCCGGGTCGTCCAGCCGTCCGCCGACGACGTTGTAAGCGTCATACGCAGCGACCACCGCCTCGATTTTATCCGCCCGGCCGGGGAATTGGGCCTTCAACTCGTCGAACATGGCCCGGCGACTGGCCGAGCCTGATGGCATATCCAGAACGTCGCGCATCTGGTCGATGTTCAGGTTCAGCGTTTGCAGGTTCCGCACCGCGTTGTTCCAGCGTGCGTTCAGGCCGTCCTGCGGGCGGGCCAGTTCATCGACAATCGGCGACCAGCGCTGATACAGCGAGATGTAGTCGTCGATCAGGTCTCTCGCCTCGATTTGTCGGGGGCTAAGAGCGCCCTCTATGACAATATCAGTATCGAGGACAACTTTGGTGATGTAGGCTTCAATTTCTTCACGCTGCTTTTCCCCTTCCAGTCTGGCCCACTGGAGGATGTTGGATTGCATCGCCTCGTAGTCCAGTCCAACCGTCTCAAACTGTTCCCGCAGCGTCTCCATTTCGGCGGACAACGTATCACGCATCTCCTGATGCTGCTTGCGAAGATCGAAAATTTCGGCCATCGATTGCACCGTTTCCAGACGTTCCGGATTGCCGCGGGCGAAGGCCTCAAACTGCTGTTGTCGAGCCGCCGGTTCAAGATTCAGCGTCTGCCGGACGCGCATCAGGTTGATGTTTTCCTCTTCCAGCGTCATCAGCGCCGTTTCATACGCCTCGCGACGCCGCTGGGTGTCGGCGCTGGCCAGCGGCAGACGGATCTCAATCCGTGTATCGCCCTGCGGACGCATCTCAATATTGGCCACGCTGGTCGGATCCACGCGCCGCAGCAAAATCGGGATCATGTTTTGGGCCAGCCCCCTGCGCTCCTGCCGCTCCAGTCCCGTCACGTCGATCTCATAGACCAGACTGGTACCGCCGGCCAAATCCAGACCCAGCTTGAGTTTCTCGTGCGGCGGATACACATATATCGCCGAGACAACGATCACGATAAGAATTAAAACGATCTTCCAGATGAGGTCTTTAGGCATAATTTCGTTTCCGTAAAAAATTAAGCTTGCAAGTGGTTCGATTTGTTTATTCGGTTTTACCTTCGCCCAGCACCGTCGCGACCGCCGAGGGCACAATGCGCATCTTGGTATTCGTGGCTTCGTCGATCTTCAGGACGATCTCGTCATCCCGCACGTCCAGTACGGTGCCCAGAATCCCGCCGATAGTCCGCACCCGGTCGTTCTTTTTCAGAGCCGCGACCATCTGTTTATGCTGCTGCTGTTTCTTTTTCGGGCCGCGGAACATAATCAGGAAAATATAGACACCCAGCACGATGAACATGACGAGCATCAAAGGGTTTTGCGGCGGCGGCCCGGGCTCTTCCGGCTTCACTGGCGCACCATTTTCCTGCGTTGTCGTTGTGGTTGGCGCCGGAGCGTCTTCCATTGTAATAATAGTGTCTTCGTTCATTGGGTCATCCCTTCGGTCGTCAGTTCAACTTCATTTTTATGTTTTTCGACAAAGGCCGAAGCCCAAGTGTCGAACGTTTCCTGTTCAATCTCTGTTCGTATCGTCTGCATCAGACGCTGATAATAACTAATATTGTGCAGCGACGCCAAAATCGGTCCGAGCATCTCGCCGACATTGAAAAAATGCCGGATCGCGCCGCGGCCAAACATCCGGCAGGCCGGACACGGACACCCGGCCTCAATCGGTCCGGTGTCGCGGGCATAGACGCTGTTTCGCAGCCGCATCGGCCCGTCGTCCGTAAACGCAAAGGCGTTGCGTCCGTTTCGCGTCGGCAGCACGCAGTCGAACATATCCACGCCCGCCCGCACCGCCTCGACAAGATCGACCGGCATCCCCACGCCCATCAGGTAGCGGGGTTTATTCGCCGGCAGCAGCGGGGCCGTATGCCGCACCGTGGCAACCATCGCGTCGTGCCCCTCGCCGACGCTCAAGCCGCCGATGGCATACCCGTCAAAGTCCATCGGAATCAGGGCCTCACTGCACCGGCTTCGCAACGTCAAATCCACGCCGCCCTGAACAATCCCGAACAGCATCTGCCGCTCGTTGGCGTGGGCGTCTTTGCACTGCTGCGCCCACCGGATCGTCCGGGCAACCGCTTTTTCAAGCCGCTCCTGCGGACACGGCCACGGCGTACACTCATCAAAACACATAATAATGTCTGCGCCCAGTCGATTTTGCGTATGCGTGGCGATTTCGGCGTTCAGGAAAATCTTAGCCCCGTCTATATGACTGGCAAATTCGACGCCGTCATCGCCGATACGGTTCAGTGTACTGAGCGAAAATACCTGATAGCCGCCGCTGTCGGTCAAAATCGGACCGTCCCACCCCATCAGCCCGTGCAGGTCGCCCAGCGCTTCGACCGTCTCGACGCCCGGACGCATCAGCAGGTGATACGTGTTGGCCAAAATAATCTGCGAGCCGGTATCGTGAATCTGCTGCGGCGTCAGTCCCTTAACCGAGCCGCGCGTCCCGACCGGCATAAACGCCGGCGTCTCCACCGCGCCATGCGGGGTGGTCAGGCGTCCGCGACGGGCGGCGATGGTTCGGTCCTGTTTGAGCAGTTCAAATCGTTTCATGGCGCTGCACTGGTTTCAATCGTTACCAACCGTGACGCTGGATAATAAAAAGACAAAATCTCGCGATAGCTGCGTCCTTGTCGGGCTTGTCCCTGTGCACCGCACTGACAAAGCCCCACGCCGTGGCCGAAACCCCGACCATTTTCAAACAACAATCCGTCTTGGCTCTTGGTCATTGTGGCCAAGATGCTTTTGAGTCGGCGACCCGTCGGGTCCAGCGACAAGCGAAAATCTTCGCCGCGCAGCGTACTTGTTCGTCCGTTGGCGCCGGTCAGCCGCACTTGGGTAATGCGTCCTGCCGCACCTTCCCGAATCACATCTACATCCGTGATCCGCTCCAGCCGCTGCAGCGAGGCATACCGCATCATCAATCGCTCCGAGACCTGGTCCATCGAGTAAAACACCGGTTCCCAGAAAAAATCTCTGTGTCGGGCCACCGATTCGCACCACGGACAGGCCACGCCCGGCAGCGGCACAAGATCGTCACCGAACACATATCGGCTCTCTTCGGTGTGTCCGCCGCAGGACGAACTGTAATAGGCCGGGAACACCCACTCGTTGCCGTTTGCGTCCGGCCCGATCAGGATCTGGCCGGTCGTGTCAAGCACGGCCTGTCGCACCCGCGAATTTTCCGCCGATAGCCCGCTATACATCTGATTGGCCTGCGTTCGCGCAATGTCCCAGTCACGCCCCGCCCCGAATCGATGCTGAATCGAAAGGCAATATGTCCGGGCGGCAACCGCTTGGGCCTTGAGCGCTTCCGGCTCCCAATAACTGTGCATCTCGGCGCCGATGACACCCAGCAGATAAGACTCCAGCGGGACATAGTTGACAGCCATTACGCTTTCGCCGTCGTCATTCATCAGCAATTTCAGATTCCCGCGGAACCCTTCGCCGTTGAGGACAAAATAATACGGGTCGTTGGGGACCAGCAGCACCTGGCTGCTAAGCAGATGTTCGCCGACGCGGATACGTCCGTCCGTCAGCTCCATGTGCAGTGCTGTGCTGTCCGAAAAATCAACCACCTCGCCGTTGCCGATTCCTTCGGCCGTGAATCCGGCCGGCGTTTCCAGCGTCCATTCTCTTAGATTGCCAAAGAGCAAAACGCGAACCCATGTCCGCTCCGGACTGTCGATTCCGACCGTCGGGGTCACGGCGTCGCGTTTTTTACATCCCGTTATCAAGACGGCCGCTGCGATACAAACCCACAATCCCGCCCAACGCGGCACCCTGCGCCGGCTGCGGCTCATCTTCAACGCTTTTATTTCAGTCACAACATTCATTCCCGCCGCGCCGGACAGTGGGCGCAGCGCCGGTTTAGTCGATCTTTCGCAGGGTCAATCCAAACTTCGCCAGTTTATCTTTGATTTCGTTGAGGCTGGTCACGCCGAAGTTTTTGCACCCCAGCAGTTCCGATTCGGTTTTGCTGACCAGATCGTAAAACGTGTTAATCCCCAGCCGCGACATCGCCCGCCGCGCCCGGACGGTCAATTCTAGATCCTCAATCCCTTTTTGCATCAATTCCGCATTGGCTTCCTGTTCGACCTCGTCATCCGGTGTGTCCTCATTTTTTTCTTCCAGCGCCATGCCCAGCCGCAGGTTTTTGCTATCCAGAATCTTTTTGATCTCGACCAGGCTCGTTTCGCCGAAATTCTTATACGCCAGCAGTTCGGTCTCCGACGTCCGCAGCAGATCGCCCAGCGTGCAAATATTCATTTTCTTGAGACAATTTCGGCTCCGTACCGACAGTTCAAAATCGGTTATCGGAATTTCGAGAATCTTTTTATGCCGATCCCGGCGTTTTTCCCGTTCCTCGTCATAAATCATCACACGAGAGCTTTGTATATCCCCCAGGTACATTGCCGCCTTCTGATGGTTCGGGTGCGACGCCAGAACCATTCGCACGCACGCCTCGGCCTGATCATATTCCGCGCGGTCCTCGTGCATCACCGCCAGATTCAGCAGGGCATTAACCATCGGCGGCACCCGGCTTGCCAGCCGCTTATAGTACATCATCGCCTCGTTTTCGTCCCCGCGAAGATCACAGGCGTAAGCCAGTTGGAAGATCGCCTCGTCGTGGTTCGCGTCCAGTCCCACCGCTTTTTCATACTGTCCGACCGCCTTTCCATACTCCCCGGCCGCGTCAAAAAGTCGCCCCCGCTGATAATGATAGGCGGCGCTGACATTCTCGAAATTTGCGCACGCCTTCATCTCCTTTTCCGCCTTGTCCGCAGTCTGAGCGCAGCGCCAAGTCTCGGCCTTTTCCAGCGAGACGGTCAGGGCATCGGCGCCAGCCTTGCCCGCCTTACCAAACTGCTCAATCGCCGCGTCAAATGCCTTGAGCCGGCGGCTGATCGTCCCCATCGCCAAAAATTTCTGGGCACAGTCCTTTCCTTTTTCCAGTTGTTCCGCCGCCGCTTTATAATCTCCGCATAAGAACAGCCCCAGCCCGACGGTCAGGGCGTCCTTCTGTTTGTCAATTTGAGCACGAAACGCGATACGGTTGCGTTCGCTGGCGTTGACAATGCGGCCGAGCTTTTTAATATCTTCAAAGCTGGGCAATGTTCCTTCGAACAGTTTAACAGGTGCCTCGGCCAATGATAATGCTGCCATCTTTTTTGGACTCCGAAATTTCTGATTTCTCGTTAATTTAGTTTCCCGAAAATCCCGCCGTTACGGTTCGTATCCAAGCCGTTTAGAGGAATTTTGAGGTACTTCTACATCAATTTAAACGAGGCATTATATACAACTTCAAAACTTTTGCAATAGGAATTTTCAAGACAAAAACATATCTTCTATCTCGAGTTTAGGGACGGTTATTGATTACCACGTGCAGATACGGAACAGGTAAAGCCACCCTGTCATTATACACTGCTGGAAATACGGTCAACTTTGGCGGCCAGAATTAAGTCGTTTTCGTGCAGGCCGCCGACACCGTCCAGCACTTGCGCATACAAAAGGACTGGATCGCATGTGTGCCATCCAGCCCCTTTTTCGCTGAAGATACTCCGTTAGGGTCTATCCGCCATCCGTGGCTTTATATCCCTTCGCTGAGCAGTTTTTCAGCTGCCGCTTCCAGCGCGCGTTGATTGAACAGTGTGCCGTCGGCCAACGCCTGTCGTGCCTGGGCGACAGCATCCCGGCCGTCAGGCTCGACAAGTGCCTTTTCCAGTAGCTTCTCAAGGCCTTTGCCCAGTTCAATGCCAGGATCAGCAGCCTTTGTGGCGTGTTGTCTTTCTGTTTGGGCCGAGCCTTTAAACTCGGCGACCAGCGGCGAAATCAAATTGTTATAAGCATTTATCTGCATTTTTAAGCCAATTTTTCAGGTTATTATTGCATTTTCAATACTATTTTCGTGGGTTTTTCTGATTTCTTAAGTATTTTTCCAAATTTTTTTGTTTCATCGTGAAATATATACTATATGTAAGGCCGTTGCGACCCTTTGAAGCACAGATAACACAAAACAGAATTTTAAAGATATTTAATTTCAGAAAGCGAAAGCAAAAAAGAGCAATGTCGTCGCCTATTAATATATCCAATTTCGAGTCCATTTCCGATGAGCTTGATCGACTTAAAACAGAGCACCTGATTCGGCGGTGCGACTGCGTTGAATCGGCGCAGGGGCCGCGGGTGCGTCTGGCCGACTGTACGGAAAAGGTGCTGTTTTGCAGCAACAATTATTTGAATCTGGCCGGGGACAACCGGGTCATTGAGGCGGCTGTCGAGGCGATGCGGGCGTATGGATTCGGTGCGGCCGCGGCCCGGCTGGTCAGCGGGACGATGCGGCCGCATATCGAACTGGAAGAGAAAATGGCCCGTTTTTTGCGGAAAGAAGCGGCCCTCTATCTGCCCAGCGGCTGGACGGCCAATCAGGCGCTGCTGACTGCGCTGCCGCAAAAGGGCGACCTTGTACTGATCGACCGTTTTGACCATGCGTCGATTATTGACGCCGTGCGCGCCGGACAGGCCGAGTTTCGCACGTATCGGCGCGACCGGCCCGAACGCCTGGAGCGGATGCTGGCCGAGGGGGGCTACAAACACGCGTTCATCGTCACCGAAAGCGTGTTTTCGATGGACGGCGACACGGCCGACATCAAGACACTGGTTGCGCTCAAGCGGCGATACGGCGCGATCTTAATCGTCGATGAGGCGCATGCGTTAGGTTGTATAGGGCCGAGAGGGGCCGGTCTGTGCGAGGAGATGGGGGTTTTGGACGAAGTGGACATTATTGTCGCTCCGCTGGGCAAGGCCGTGGCGGCCACGGGCGGGATCATTGCCGGGCCGCGTGTGGTCATCGACTATCTGGTCAACAGGGCACGTCCCTTTATCTATACGACTGCCTGTCCGCCGGCGATTGCAGCCGGGGCGGCCAAGGCCATCTCTATAATTGAGGCTGAGCCGGAGCGGCGCCGGCGACTTAACGACGCGGCGGCCCTGTTGCGGGCGCGGCTGACGGCGATTGGACTGGATATTGGACAGAGTACGACGCATATTGTGCCGGTTGTGCTCGGAGAGGCTGAAAAAGCGATGGCCGTGTCAAAGTCGCTTTACGAGGCCGGTTATTATGTGGTCGCCATCCGCCCGCCAACCGTACCGCCCCGGACCGCACGGCTGCGCATTTCCGTCCAAGCCGACCATGCGCAGGCGCAAATAACGGGATTATGCGAGGCACTGAAAGCTATTTTGAAGAGTTGACCGGCGATTTCCGAGTGTGTAATAGAAGGCGCTTGCTGAAATATTTCATTGCGTTCTTTTCCCTTGAAAGGTAGGATCAGCAATTTAATGTCTATTGTGGATTTGTTCGCGTTGGCAAAGCATCCTGGTCTTATGCGGGTTGGGAGAAACCGTGATTGTATCTTATCAGAACCGGAATGAAGACTTTTTGGGAGATATAATGATGTTTTGTAAATGCATTATAATGGGTTTATGTCTGACAGCATCGGCGGCATTGGCGCAACAAAGCAATCGCGTGGACCTCGGACGCTTATCGACCGGATCAAGCGTTTCATTTGTCAGAACCGCGGATGGCGAATGGGGCATCGGAATCTCCGGGGGCGCCGCCCCTGGCCTGATGCAGCGACAGCCCGCGCAGATTGAGGTCTTCACCGATGAAGAGAATATCCGTCACCTTGCCGCCGGATACAAGACCATCGAGAAAACAGCAGTAGGCGTCACGGCTCAGGCTGAAATTCCTTATGCTGAAGGGGTCGTCTTTCACGTCCATGACCGCTGGAGTGCTGACGGAGCTGCCATTTCCGTCAGCCGAAAGGTGGACATCACAGGGAAGGCGTCCGGCGGATTTTATTCTTCCGTCAGCCTGACTATCGATCCTTCCGTTATGTGGTCGGACATTGACTTCATGGCGCCGGGTACGATTTACGGGGATCCCACGTATAATGGCGAGCGTGCGGTTGGAGGGGTGCGTAACCATGAAGCCCGGAATTTCCAAATGCGGGAGGATGTCCTCTCAGCCCCGCTGTTTGCGCTCTCATTTAAGAACGGTTCTTCCATTGCCGTGCTCAATCCAGCCCCGCGCGGTGATACAACGACAGCCGAGACCCGACTTTCTCAACCGGTGATGACCGATGCACGGTTTCAGTTCGGTGCTCTCGGGGCCTGGCAGACGGACGACAATCCGGTCGAGTTTGGTTTCCGGTTTCCCGGCACGGTGAGCAGTTCGGCAGGCATGCGCGGCGCCCCGGCAGGACAGAGATGGACGCGGCGGTATCACCCGATTGCCCCAGAGACAGACCACAAATTCCAGGTAAGTTTTCGCTTTGGTCAGAATGAATCATTCCCGGAAGTGACTCGGAATGCATGGCGGTGGGCATGGAACACGCTGAATCCGCCTGTTATATATACTGATATCGAGCAGATGCGCACGGTTTTATTAGACCACTTGGCCGCCCATGCAGCAACTATAGACGGCCGAACCGCCATCCCGTTTGTGCTGAACACGATCACGGATGAGCGGCAATGGAACTATACCATGGTGGCGATAGGATTTGTGGGCAAGAACATCGAGTGCGCAGACCAGTTGCTGCGTGAAGGAGATCGCGATAGCACCGAACGTGGACAGATGATGCGGCAGACAGGTCTGGCGATTATCGCGTCCCTGATCAAGGCACTTGAGAAGGTGCCGCTCATTGGGACCGGCTATGACCTTGCCACCGGAGGGCCTTGGACGGGGGATCACCAGGAATGGGTGGCCCCCTGGCTGCGGAATGCGACCGAAGGGATGCGGGTATTGATGCACGCATACCGTCGAGAGCGATCGCTCGGCCGTGAACATCCGGAGTGGTTTAACTGGGTCAAGTCCTACGCGGATTGGCTGATCCAGCAGCAGAGACCGGACGGGTCGTTCCCGCGCCGGTGGAAACCGGGAAGCAGCGAGGTCGAGGAGTCATCGGGAACGTCGAGCTACTGCCCCGTGCCGCTGCTGGTCATCATGAGCGAAGAGACGGGCGATCCGAAGTATAAAGAAGCGGCCATCCGTGCGGCGGAATACGTATGGACCAACTGGGGATACAAGGGGCTCTTTATCGGCGGGACTATCGACAATCCGAACATCACTGATAAAGAAGCCGGGATGCTCAGTTTGGAAGCGTTTTTGAGTCTCTACGAATCAACGAAGGAACCCAAATGGCTCCAGCGTGCCCAGGTCGCGGCGGACTTCACTGAAAGCTGGATCTGGATATGGGACGTGCCGATGCCGCTGGACGCAGAGGATTCCGAACTGCACTGGAAAAAGGGCGTGCCGGCGCTGGGATTCCAAGGCATCGCCACAGCCCACGCCGGCAGTGTGGATCAGTACCTGGATTGGTCTGTGCCCACCTACGCAAAACTGTATAAACTGACCAACGATGAGCATTACCTGAATGTGGCACGGGTGCTGCTGCATAACACCAAATCGATGGTTGCTCTGCCGGGACGCCAGTTCGATCTGAAAGGAATCGGGTTTCAGCAGGAAGGATGGCGTATGGGGCCGGGAGGATCCGGACGCGGCGTCGGCGGGCATCGCTTTTGGCTGCCGTGGATTTCCGCCAACCACCTCTACGGCATAACAGGCATGGAGGAATATGACCCCGCTCTGTATAAAAGACTGTCCGTCAAGCCCGGGATGTAAAAGGAATACCTATGAGTTTTTAGCTTTTAACGCTGTGTACGATACAAGAATCAGCACACCGTGAAAGGAACCCCTGTATGTGCAAAGGAAATTTTTTAGTTGCGATGTTTGTACTTCTGACAATTGGCTGCGCCCTCGCTCAGCAGCCCGAACCGGTCAGCGTCGAAGGCGGACGGCTGCAGGGAATCTCCGAAAATGGATTGACCGTTTATCGAGGTATCCCGTTTGCCGCTCCTCCGGTGGGCGAATTGCGTTGGCGCCCGCCTCAACCGGCAGCCAAATGGGAGGGCATACGGCAAGCCGCAGAGTTCGCTCCGGGACCGATACAGGGGGGAAATCCGCCATCGGGCAAGAGCGAAGATTGTCTGTACCTGAATGTCTGGACCCCGGCCAAATCCGCAGGCGACCGTATCCCTGTACTCGTCTGGATCTATGGCGGCGGTTTTGGCGGCGGGGCCACCTCCGAACGCAATTACAGCGGTGAGAATCTGGCCGCAAAAGGCGTGGTGCTGGTCAGCATTGCCTACCGCGTCGGACAACTTGGATTTTTGGCACATCCCGAATTGAGTGCTGAAAGCCCGCATCGCGTGTCCGGGAATTATGGTTTGCTGGATATGATCGCCGGTCTTCAATGGGTACAGAAGAATATCGCCGCGTTCGGCGGTGATCCGGATAAGGTGACGATATTCGGTGAATCGGCGGGAGGAATCGCCGTCAGCATGCTCTGCGCATCCCCGCCGGCCAAAGGGCTGTTCCACGGGGCCATTTCACAAAGCGGCGGCTCGTTCGGACCGCCGCGACTGACGACCTTTCCCGGCGAGAACCTCAAACGCCTCGCCGATGCGGAACGCTCCGGAGAGGCGTATGTCACGAGCGCGGGGGTCTCGTCCATCGCGGAATTGCGAAAGATCGATGCGAACAATCTCCCGGGCGGCCGGGGAGTGGGCATGTCGTGGCCGATTATCGATGGTTGGGTGATTCCCGATGATCAGTACAAGCTCTATGAGGCGGGCCGCTTCAATGACACGCCGATTCTGGTAGGCTACAACTCCGACGAAGGTGCGAGTTTTTCTCCGCCGCGTACACCGCAAGCGTATATCGAAAGCGTTAACGAACGCTACGGCCCCTTTGCGGAAAGGCTTCTCAAGGCCTATCCGGTGGGTTCCGACACAGTCCCGAAAACCGCTCGCGACTTGGCCCGTGACGCGGCGTTCGGCTGGCACACATGGGTGTGGGCGCGTCTTCAGTCCAAAATGGGCAAATCCAAGGCCTACTTTTACTATTTCGATCAGCATCCGGACTACCCGGCCGACTCCCCTCGGGCCGGTTACGGCTCCCCCCACGGCCAGGAGGTCGCCTATGTCTTCCAGCATCTGAACCCTTCGAGTC
Source organism: Phycisphaerae bacterium (assembly GCA_012729675.1). Taxonomy (GTDB): domain Bacteria; phylum Planctomycetota; class Phycisphaerae; order Sedimentisphaerales; family Anaerohalosphaeraceae; genus T3Sed10-213. The sequence continues at coordinate 33,808 of JAAYCR010000060.1, forward strand.
CGCAGACAACCAAATCAGATCTGGCGATCTCCGAAGCCATGGCCGTCTATTGGACCAATTTCGCCAAATACGGACATCCCAACGCTGACGGAGTCCCTGAATGGCCGGCGTTTAGCGATGACAATCCGGTCGTGATGCACTTTCGCCAGACACCTCAGTGCGGCCCGGTACCCGATGCCGAATCCCTAAAAGTTCTGGATGCCTACTTCGCGTGGCGACGGACGCCGGAAGGTCAGGCATGGGCAAAATAGAGGGTAACGTAAGATCGGCAGTGATAGCTATTCGAACACGATTATCCGGATAGTGTATTATTCCACTATCCATTCTTGTATGCCGGCGGAGACATTTTCACGAAAGGTTACTTCCAGCCGCAGAGCGCCTGTGGTGACGGGTTCAAAGCCGACGCGGTCGAAGGCGTCGCGGGTGACGGGATAAGGGATCAAGTTGTTCACCGGCTTCCATGCGCTGCCGTCACGATACAAGACTTTCCACGACCGCGGGATACGGCATTCGCCGCGGCCGGTGTCGTCAAACCAATAGACCGATACGGCCGAGACGGTCTTCGTCCCGACAAAATCGTACTGAATCCATTCGGTTGTGCCCATTCGCGGCCACCAGTGGAAAAATCCCTGTTCGTGGTCGCCGGAGCTATTGGGAATCAACTGGTCATTGACATACTCCAGCCGGGTGTCACCGACAGTGGTCAAAAACGAAGTGCTGACCTTGCTTTGTGAGGCGATAGTGTCGGCAGGCAGCAGTGCAGCGGCCTGTTCGGTACGCGGCAACCAGACGGCCATCGGTGTGCGGCCGCGATGCGCCCAGGCATAATACGGGATGGCCGAAAAGGCGCGGTCGGTTCGGGCGACAGCCCCCCCGCCGCCGCGACGAAGTTCCAGCGCGGTACCCTTGATAACAGTCACGCCGCCGAGCAGGTCGGGCTTGTATTCGGTCGTCAGGGCCGCAATGTCGGACAGCATCAGGTTCAGCACCCGCCCTCCTTCGACATCGACGCCCTCAATGCAATAGACCAGCGGGCCGCGCTGCAGGGCGACTTTGCCGACATTGTTCGCGATGCGCTCGTCGCATACCACGCGCTGCACGGGCATCGGGATATCGAGCCTGACCGTATCGCCGGGCTTCCAGATGCGTTCGATGACGGCGTAGCCGTTGATGGGTACGATCTCCATCGGGTTGCCGTTGACGGTCAGGGCGAGCGTGTTATCGGCCGGGTGCATTACCGCATACAGAGTGCTGGGTACGGGCTTGTTCCTCGCCCAGCCGGGAATGCGAAGGTGCAGGGCGAAACGGCCTTCCGCCTCGGGGGCAACCGTCAGTGCCACTGCGCCGCTGCGGGGGTAGTCGGTCGCCTGCGTCAGTTTCATTTTCTTCCCGGCGGCGGTTAACTCGGCATCGCCGGCGGCGTACAGATTGACATAAACGGCGCTGTCCCGCACGGCATAGGCATAACCGGGGATCGAAGCCATGAAGCGGCTCAGATTGCTCGGACAGCACGCACAGCCGAACCAGGGCTGACGCCGATGTCCGGCGGCGCTTTCAAGCGGATTGGGATAGAAAAAGCTCATCCCGTCCAGCGCAACGCCGCTGAGGACGTTGTTATACAACGACAACTCCATGACGTCGATGTAGTCGGACTTACCGTGCAGCAGGAACATCCGGTGGTTCCAATAGACGTTGGCGATGGCGGCGCAGGTTTCGCAGTAGGCCGTGCGATTGGGCAGCTCATAGTTGTCGCCGAAGGCTTCGCCGGAGCCGCGGGCGCCGATGCCGCCCGTGAGGTAGAGTTTTTTCTCGGCGACGTTCTCCCAGATCGTATCGATGGCCCTCAGGTAGTCGGCGTCACCGGTCAGGGCGGCGACATCGGCCATGCCGGCGTACATATAAGCCGCACGGACGGCGTGGCCGACGGCTTCGGCCTGTTCGACGACGGGTTTGTGGTCTTGGGCGTAAGGGCCGTAAAGGCGGCGGCGGTCGGCGTTGCGGCCGCGCATATCAAGAAAGAACTTGGCCTGATCGAGGTATTCGCGATTGCCGGTGGCCCGGTAGAGCTTGACCAGTCCCAACTCGACTTCCTGATGGCCGGGCGGATCGATGCGGCCGTCGGGGCGGAATTCGCGGACGAGCAAGTCGGCATTTTTGATCGCGATGTCCAGAAAATTGCGTTTGCCGGTGGCTTGGTAATGCGCCACGGCGGCTTCGTACATGTGGCCGGCGTTATACAGTTCGTGACTGTTGCCCAGGTTGTCCCAGCGTTCTTTAGTGTAGATGCAGTTGATGTGACGGCCTTGGTCGCCGGCCCGTGCGGTCCAGGCGGTGTAGAGGTAGCCGTCGGGTTCCTGAGCGGCTGCGATGAGGGCGATGAGTTCATCGACGTAGGCGTCCAGCGCGGGGTCGGGACGAACCATCAAACTGTAGGCGGCGCCTTCGATGACCTTATAGACGTCGGTGTCGTCAAAGCCGAAATCGCCGACCCATTGTTTGTCGGATTGGCCGGCGGCCACTTTGAAATTTTCCACGCGGCCGGTGTCTTCGCATTGTTTGAAGGCAAAGGGGATGGTGGCGGTGCGGTTGGTCTCGATGCGCGGCAACCAGAAGGCGTCGCTGAAATGGACCTGCGTAAAGGGAACAGGCCGGAAAGGATAGTCGCGTTTCTCGGGTTCGGCGGTGTCCGCAGCGGCAGAAATCCCCAATGAACAGAGTAGCGGCAGGATCATAGCGGCATTGAAAGTCGTACGCATTGTCATATTCCTTTTTTGGCTGAGATTAACCGTACGTTTTGTCATTTTCCTTTATTTGCTGAGGTTAACTCCCTAATCCATCTTTTGTCAATCAGTATTCGCCGGAAGAAAGAAAATTGTATGCTGCTTTAAGCCCCCCCCCCTCCCTTTCATAGACGACATTGCAATGCTTTTATATCACAATTCATATATTTTTTATAGACATCCCCAAATCATCTTGTTTGGGAGAGTAAATCGTTATAGTCTTTTCCCCGCCAGGTATTGCTCGACATAATAGCGCCATGCTTCGATCTCTTTATCCTGCTGGCCGCTGAATTGACTAGGGTTAAAAGGAAAATCCATGCCGGTAACTTCCTTAAGCATGCGGTATGCTGCCTCTCTTGTTACCCGGTCTTTGCTGCTCAACTGATCAACCAGAATTCGAAGTATTTGGGCTTCATACTTATCAACAAAAGAGGAAGAACATATATATCCCCTGTCGCCGGGTTCCAGGCCGTGACGCATTCTTTCAAGCATGAGTGCATCCATTTGCGGCGATTCCAAATAGGACATGGCCGATTGAAAAACTCCGCCTGCCAAGTCATAGTGCCAGCGTATCTCGATCTCGGGCAGACTTCGATGTGTATTTGTCACAAAATAATCCAATAATTCGTAACCCGTATAGTCCCCAAGGTAATACAGAGATATTGCTGCTAAGATTCTTATATGAATATCATCGGATTGATAGATCTTTTTTAGTTTCGGTATTGCGGATTCACCTTCCAGGAGGGCCAATGCCAGAACCGCATTCTGCTGCAAATGATTAATACTGAATGGGTGGTAGCCGCCCAGCAGGTCCTTGGTTTGGTAAAGGGAATCAAGGAGCTCTTCATCAAGATAATATTCGATTGCCGGCAAAGCCGTGATATCGCCGCACGTCCCTAAAAACTTAATAATCGGCGCCCGTCTTCGCAGCTCTTTATTGAACTGATTCCAATTTTCAGCTTCTATCGGAGCCAGTAAATCATTCATACCGGTATCAATTGCCTCCAGGTATTCACCGCATATAAAGAGGGCCTCCAGCAAGTCGCCGGTTACTTCTTTTTGCAAACACTCATGGAGAACCGGTATAAAAACGGGGTCAGCAAGCCGGGTTATCAGGGATGGCCCCGCCCAATGACTTGTTACATGTTCCTGCAAAAAGGGGATAAATTCTTTATCTTCATGCCTGAGATAGTCTCTCATCGTATTAAAAACGCGATTCAAATTTGATTCCGTCGGGTCCTGTCCATAGTTCTCGATTGCCTCTGAAATTTCGAGCTTATGATCCGTTAATTGCATTTGCGGATTTTCTGAAATTACAGGCGAAACAGTTTCTTGCAGGGCTGCTTCCTGCAATTTATTTTGCATATCACGGGTTGGATATTCAAATATGGACTTATTGAAAACAGAATCGGTATTCATGTTATTCTCAGACAGTGAAATGACTTTCTCGATACTTTCCCTGTCGTTCAAGTATATGAGCAGGTCGAACGCCTTTGTTATATATGCGGCATGATTCTTGACCTCAGAATGGTTATAATCATAGGGCTGATTATTTTTCCCCGGATAATTGACCTGCACAGAGTGGTATTTCTCAACACTGTTTACAATGAGATCGCCAATATCCGGAACCTCAGGCAGTGTCAATAAGTATTCCAGTGCGAGCCAGCTTTCAGTGAAAGAATGACTTTGGAATTGTGCAATCCGGTATTCCAGGACATCTTCAGATGGCTCTAATTCTTCATGGATTACTTCATAGGTATCGATCAGGAAATTCCATGCCTGGCTTAACGAAACCGGTTCGTTTATAAAATTGCTTACGATTTCGTTCTCTGCGTCAACCGGATAAATACCCTGCTGATACGGCAGCATCCAGACCCTGTCACCGTCCTGTTTCAGAAGCAGCAGGTAACTTTGACCTTCCTGTACAAGATCGAGATTTCTCGTGTTTATTATCGGTTGCAGAATAAGCTTTTTGTCTGCATTGACGGCATCGGGGGGATACATTGAGTGAACATCCACCTCGACATCTGCCCGAATATTCGATGAATAATGTTCTTCATGTATACGTCGTTTCTCCAGAATGGCTTTTTTAAGGTCGGTGACATCAAGTTCGACTTTTTCGACTTTACCGAAAATAATGACATTGGCGGCCTCTACCATTTCAGTAACAGGGGGGAAAACCAATACAGCGAGTTGTGCACTATCCGCTTGCAGACCGACAGAACCAGCATTACGAATTTTCTCGGCAAGAGCCAGAATTTCACGGGCAGGGATTTTATTAAGCTGACTTTTAAGGGCAGCTTCCACTAAAATGCTGTCATAGGGACTTTCGGCCAAGTCATTGTGAATTTTAATGATCTCTTCGACCGGCATTTGTGCAAGCTCGGGGGGGATTTGAATTTCTTTGTTACTCTGCCAATAGAATAATGAAATACCTGTGGCAATCAATACAATCGCCGCGGCGATGAATTTTATTCGTTTCGTGTGCATGATATAGCTCCCTATCGTCGTGTCAGAAGCATGCTGTCCGCACTGGCTCTGCTGAAGCTTTAAGGCATCATCAAAAACCTTGCTCCGCATCTCTGAACGTGGTTTGACTTCAAATTGTTTAACGAGTTTTCGAGTTTCTTTAAGCGATTTCATTGTGTCGCCTCGCTGTTTATCAGTGACCTTAATTTGTCCATCCCGTACCGGTAACGGCTTCGGATCGTATTGACAGAATGCTCTCTTAGCCGGGCGATTTGTGTAAACTTCATATTCCCCTGCAGGTGAAGAACAATCACTTCCTTTTGCTCATAAGGAAGCTGCGACAGAGCCCGATTCAGAATACTTGTTTCCTCTTTTTGAATCGCCAGCAGGACCGGTTCCAATTCCGGCGATTCAAACGTGTCGCTGTCGTCCAATGTTCCCGGCTGCCGCTGCGTTTTTTTGATCCTGTTGCGGGCCAGGTTGGCAACACATACGGCCATATACGACTTGAGATTTCCATCGAGTTGGATTCTGTCGGCGGACGTAACAAACGAGACAAAAAAGTCATGGAGTACATCCTCTGCCGCCGCTGTGTTATTTAAAAGAGCCGTCGCGACTGTCAGCAGGTAGGCACTGTATTTGTCATAGATCTGCTCCAGCGCTTGAGCTGAACCATGCTTAAACTTCCATAAAAGCACTTTGTCTTCGAGCATTAATCCCTCGCCGGCTTCTTCACAATGATCATCCTGTCATTATACACACAATCCTGACAGCCGTTTCAGTCTATATTTTATTAAGTTTTTGTAACATTTTAGTGTCGTAGGATGGGCTTCGCCCACGCCGGAGTGTTCAAGATTGCATTTGACAGCGTGGGAACGGCCCACCCTGCTTGGCTTTACAGAACCATGATTTGTAAAGGTTCAGCCTTCAGAAATTCTCTCTGCACACCAAAATCTGAATATTCCTCATTCTCTTTCTCCTTATTGAGTTGATGCCGGTTTCTAATTTGTCCTCTTTCCTGATAAGACGCGCCGGAGAGACATTATGGTACATACTATTTCAACGAAAACCAAAAAATTTCGACCCAAACCGGCAATACCCCCCCTTTCGTACTTCCCCCTCCCCGCCTCTTGCCTTTTCACTTGTATTATGGTATAATACCCACCCGTGGCACGGCCATCTTGGCCGTGAACCGAAGTAGCAAAAAATGAACAAATAAACTCGACATTCTGAATTCTGTGTTCTGTCCCCAACCCAACTCAAAACTAAAATCTACGAACGATGAACTACATACTATGAACTTTGAACGACCTCTCCCTTCTTTCCTCCATAAATCAGTGTTAATTAGTGTTAATTTGTGGCTAAAAC
>JAAYCR010000061.1 GCA_012729675.1 Phycisphaerae bacterium
ACGGGTTGTTCCGGGTATTGTTCCATTACACGAAACAATACCAAGAATACAAGATGGCGCAAGTCTAAAATATGAATTTTTCAAAGAATTTTTACTTTTTTTGCTTCAAACGGCTAAAATCTTACAAATTTTGATAGAATCGGGAGAGAAAATGGCCGCGAAAGTTTTCATGTTAGGCTGGGAATTTCCGCCGTACATCAGTGGGGGCTTGGGGACGGCATGCTACGACCTGACCAAAGCCATGAGCCGGATGGGTACGGAAATTTCCTTTGTTCTGCCCTGGGCAAATGAATCCGATGCCGGCGGACATGTCCGGCTGCAAAGCGCCGAAAGCCAGATTAAAACCCTGGAGGGCAGCGAACTTCGGAATGTGCACTTCAAAACCATTGCTTCGTCGCTGCGACCGTATGTCTCCTGCGGGACGGCCGCGGGGCGGGCGTCGGGAACCCTGTCCAAATGCTGCGGCTACTGGCAAAACGCCCCCTGTGACTAAACGCATCATTACGGCGGCAACATCTACGAACAGGTGCATCGTTATGCCCAAAAGGCAGCCGAAATGGCGACGGTTGAAGACTTCGACGTAATTCACGCCCATGACTGGATGACGTATCCGGCGGCCGAGGCCGTGGCCGCCGTCAGCGGCAAGCCGATATCCGATTCAGAAGCATTGTGAGGACTTTGATTTAGATGCAAACTAGGGACTTGTTCAAGATATTTCTGATAGGCGGATTTCTTGTTTGTGCCAAAATAGTTTTTTTTGCCCTTAATTTTCTTGCAATACTGTCCAGTTTTATGTAAAGTAAGCGGGAACTTGTCGGAACGGGTTTTACGGCTTTGAGTAATGTTCTTTGACATCGTTATGATACTCCAGCTATAAACGACAATTTGGGTATTTATGGTAAAACATCCATAAATATTTTAAACCCAATTTGGTTGTAGTTAAGGGTTTAAAATGCTATTTATAAAAACCCTGTAAGTCTTTTAAATAGAGCTATTTGGAGAGGTGGCCGAGCGGCTTAAGGCAACGGTTTGCTAAACCGTCGTGTGGGTTTCAGCCCGCACCCCGGGTTCGAATCCCGGCCTCTCCGATTTTCCCCTAAAAACCCCGTTTTTGCCCCCGTAAGCAGGGTTTTTTTATTTTGCTTTGTTTCCGCCAACCGTCCAGAATAGTCTTGGTTAGAGTGCGAAAAAAGGCAACGTTTGGATATGCTGGAGGATATGCCAGAGGATATGCTTTTTTCTCCGTCTGTTCCCGTACTGACGGCCTCGGCAAATACCGGTTCAATCAACGGTAACGCCTCGACCGCTTCGGACTCCTGCCCCCGATAAACGTGGGAGTATCGCCCCAACGTCAACTCAACGCTGCTGTGCCTCATTATCGCTTGGGCGACCTTCGGGTGGGCGCCGCTTTGCGCCAACAGCGAGGCGGTCGTGTGCCGCAGCCCGTGAAAGTCCACAACCCGACCCGATTCGTCCCGATATTCAATCCCTGCCGCTTCCAGATCAGCCCGCAACATTTTCGCCACATAATCGGCCTTCGGCATCGCGAATGCCTTTGCCGTCGGCAGTTTGCCCCGCAGATAGCCCCGCAACTCCTCGGCGGTGTCTTTGCGTAGCGGTATGGCGGCTTCCTGCCGGTTCTTGCTGTAAGCCGCCCTGACGGTAACAGTCAACCCCTCAAGGTCAAAGTCCATCGGACGTAAACTTCGCATCTCTGACGCTCTCAAGCCGCTCTCAATCGCCAGACGGTAGCAAAGGTATCGTTGGCGGCCTGTCATCCCGAAACGCTCTTCTGCGTCGATTGTCGCCCCGTACAAACGCTGTATCTCGTCAATGTCCAACGCCCGGCGGTCGTGCCGGCGGTCGGTCTTTACGTTCAGCTTCGGCAGATAGGCAAGCGGGTTTCCGTTTGCCTTGCCGGTCTGAATCATCCACTTGCAAAACTGGCCGACGGCCTGCGTGTAGAAATTAAATGTCTGCGCTGATATGCCGCGTTTGGTCTCGATGATGGGCTTGCCGGTATTCGCGTCGATCTGGTCGGTCTCTGTGATGGTGTCCTTGCGTAGCTCGTTGAGATACCTCTGCACCTTGCCCGCGTCGATCTGCGTCCACGTCCTGAACCCGCAGCCCTCAAAGACCCTCTTGGCTCTGGCGTGAAGCAAATCGGCGTGCTTGGCTGTATTCTTGACGCTGACGGCCTGCCGCCACTGTTCGAGATGCTCTGACAGCAGGTTTCCGGCGGCGGCCTTTTCTTTCGGCAGTAAGTCCCACTTGACAAGCCGCTTGACCA
>JAAYCR010000062.1 GCA_012729675.1 Phycisphaerae bacterium
TGGTCAAGCGGCTTGTCAAGTGGGACTTACTGCCGAAAGAAAAGGCCGCCGCCGGAAACCTGCTGTCAGAGCATCTCGAACAGTGGCGGCAGGCCGTCAGCGTCAAGAATACAGCCAAGCACGCCGACTTGCTGCACGCCAGAGCCACACGGATTTTTGAGGGGTGCGGCTTTGGGACGTGGACACAGATCGACGCGGGGAAGGTGCAGAAGTTCCTCACCGAGCTACGCAAAGACACGCTCACCGAGACCGACCAGATCGATCCGAACACGGGCAAGGCCATCACCAAAACCAAACGCGGCATATCCGCACAGACAAATAATTTTTACATTCAGGCCGTCAGCCAGTTTTGTAAGTGGATGATTCAGGGCGGCAAGGCAAATGCGAACCCGCTGGCCTATCTGTCCCGGCTGAATGTAAAGACCGACCGCCGGCACGATAGGCGAGCATTGGAGACCGACGAGATACAACGGCTCTACGGGGCCACAATCGACGCAGGAGAGCGTTTCGGGATGACAGGGCGTGAGCGATACGCCTGCTACCGTTTGGCGATTGAGAGCGGCTTGAGAGCGTCAGAGATGCGAAGTTTACGCCCGATGGACTTTGACCTTGACGGGTTGCGGGTAACAGTCCGGGCGGCATACACAAAGAACCGTACAGAGGCCGTCCTGCCGCTACGCAAAGACACCGCCGAGGAGTTGCGGGGCTTTCTTTGGGGCAAGCTGCCGAAGGCCAGAGTATTCACAATGCCGGAGCCTAACCGGGTCGTGAAGATGCTGAGGGCTGATCTGGAATCGGCTGGGATTGAGTATCGGGACGATTCCGGGCGGGTGGTGGACTTTCACGGGTTGCGGCATACAACCGCATCACTGCTGGCACAAAGCGGCGCTCACCCGAAGGTCGCACAGCAAATAATGCGGCACAGTACCGTTGAGTTGACACTGGGGCGGTACTCCCACGTTTACCGGGGGCAGGAATCGGCGGCGGTCGAGGCGTTGCCGGTGCTTGAGCCGGTGTTCGATGAGGCCGTAAAAACAGGGACTTACGACGAAAACGGCATATCCTCCAGCATATCCAAACGGGGGCATTTTCGGGCTTCTAATCAAGATTATTCTGGACAGTTGACAGGAACACAGGAAAGCCCAAAAACCGCCAATTTGAGTGGAAAAACGGGGTTTTCAGAGCAAAAAACAACAGGCGGCGGTGGGATTCGAACCCACGAAATAACGGTTTTGCAAACCGTCGCCTTGGACCACTTGGCTACGCCGCCGAAAAGCCGGTAAACATAGATTAATATATAAAAGACGAGGGTATTGCAAGAAAATTCACGCAAAAAAACTAATAATATATGGGGTGCCCATGGCCAAAGCTCATTTATCAGCCTCTTTTTCAGCTTCTTCTTTGGCCGAAAAGTTCATAGCTGCCGAATTAATGCAGTAACGCAAGCCGGTCGGGGCCGGGCCATCGTTAAAGACATGCCCCAAATGTGAGCCGCAGCGAGAGCACGTAATCTCCGTTCGGATCATTCCATGGCTCGTATCCAGACTTTCCGTAACGTGATTAGGGTCAGCAGGTTGCGAAAACGCCGGCCAGCCGCAGGTGGTTTTGAATTTGGCCTCAGAGGAAAAAATCGTATTATCGCAAGCCGCACAGGTGTAAATCCCGTCCCTGAAATGGCGATTATATATGCCTGTATTTGGGCGTTCGGTACCTTTTTCGCGGAGAATATGATATTGCAACAATGTTAATTTTTGTCTCCACTCGTGGTCTTCAATGTCCATATAGTTTACCTCTTTAATTGCATTCGGATCAGCAGGCGCCTCGGCCTCGCCGGTCTTTACGGACACTGCTGTCGTTATGACAAGCAGGCTTACAAATAGTACAAATAATCCATGCTTCATAGGTTTCTCCTGTATTTTACGCTGCATAGCTGATATACGGCACTTATAATAAACGGTTCAGAGGAATGCACGGCTGTCAGCAACGGAATTTCAAGAGTTGCAAAGTCTGAAAACAAAGAATGTTTTGCATTTTTCAGGCGGTCTGCTATAATTCCGCTTTTGTCAGCGGGGTTCGCTGATGCGATTATGGTACCTTTAAATATAGAGGGGTATTTTGAAATTTCTCGTATATAAAGACGGTCAACTGAGCAAGGATTTCACGCTGTCCGGCGCCTATTTATTTGGCGCGGACCTGATTCCCTTTCGGCATATTGACGGCATTGCCTTCGCGGACGGGGTGATCGAATGTTCCAAAAAAAGCCAGGATTCGGCGGGGCTTTCGCTGCTGTGGCCGGTGGAAGGCTTCGGCCGGCTGCTGCTCAGCACCGCACGGATTCCGGAGCGTGCCGAGCCGTATATCCTGAATGTGGAATTGGCGCGGGCACGCCTGATGCAGATCACGCTCAAGCGTGAAGACTGGGCGCTGTTCGATCCATGCGATGTGCTGGAATCTCAGGCCAAGGAAGCGCAGGAATTGTTTATTCAGGCGCTGCAGTACATTTCCGAACCCGAAAAGGCGTCCGTTCTGGCCGACCAGGCCTTGGCCAAAGGGATCGCGTTTTCCGAAAAACTGGCCGCCCGGCATGCCGAGCAATACCTCTCACTGCGGTTCAAGAATCGCGGGTTGGGGCGTCACAGTCTCGGCTGTGCCGTCGAGCCGTCCCTGCTGGATAACCCGCGTTACAGCAAGTGGCTGCTTGAGATGTTCGCCTTTGTGACTGTTCCGGTCAACTGGGCCGCGATTGAAGTCAGCCGCGGCGAGTACGACTTTTCCGAGATGGACCGCTGTATGGATGCACTCGGCGGAAAACGGCTGGCGCTCTGTGCCGGGCCGCTGCTGCATTTCTCGCCGGAGATGGTCCCCGCCTGGCTGCTCAAAGAAAAAAACGATTTTGAAAAAATTCGCGAGCGGGCGTATGAGTTTGTCACCAAGATTGTCTCCCGTTACGCCAAATATATCCACGCCTGGCGTGTGATCAGCGGAATGAATGCCTGCAACTGTTTCGGGTTTAATTTTGAGCAGGTGCTTGAAATGACGCGTACGGCGTGTCTGGCCGCTCGATCCGCCGACACCAAATCGCGAAAGATTGTAGAAATTTTATGCCCCTGGGGCGAATATTACGCCCAAGACAAAACGACGGTTCCGCCGCTGGTCTATGCGGATGTGCTGATTCAAAGCGGTATCAATTTTGACGCGTTCGGCCTGCAATTCCATTTCGGCGGCAACGAGCCGGGGATGCATGTGCGGGATATGATGCAAATCTCATCGCGGCTGGACTGTTTTGCGGCGATACCGAAAACCCTTCACATTACGGGCGTGTCTGTTCCGGATCGCTGCGGCAGCGACGGGACTGCCCCGCAACTTGCCGGCACATGGCGAAAGGAATGGGACCCCGGCGTTCAGGCCCAATGGCTGGAAGAGTTCTATAAAGTGGCGTTCGGACGGCCGTATATCAATACGGTCACCTATTCGCATCTTGCTGATTTGCCGGAGATGAAGGTTCCCGGCTGCGGCTTGCTGAACGAAAAATTCAGCCCCAAACAGGCGTTTTTGGTCGTCGCCAAATTTCAGAAGGCGATTCTCAAACATTTAAAGTAATGCACCGTTTATGATCGGTTGTCTGTGACGAAGAATGCTTCATTATCGAAACAGTCAGAAAGCCGCGTGGGATGACTGAACAAGCCATCCCATATCAGTGCGCGACGCCGAGCCGAACGGCCGGACCGATTCTTTATACCGCTTCCACCGCGTTCGTGATTGGACTGGTGATTGTGTTGTGGAGCGGCTTTGTTGCCGTGCGGGCGGTACGCTGCGATGTGGAACTGACGGCGCCCGAACGGATATGCCCCAATACGGCGACGGCGCCAAGCCTGATGCGGCTGCCGGGCGTCGGCCGCGTGCGGGCAATGGATATTGTCAAGGCACAATCGGACAGCCCGTTTGACAGCGCCGCCGAGCTTGAACGCATCCGCGGCATCGGTCCCAAGACGGTCGAAAACATCGAGCCGTACCTGATATTTGAGAACAGGGGACAGTGAAGAGAAGTCAGAAGATAGAGGTTAGATGTTAGAAGATCGAAGTTGGAATTAATTTTGTCTCGGTGCTCTCTGTGGCAATAAAAGACTGATAGCTGGCTATTTGGCCTGAACCCAAAAAAGCTCTTGCCCCCTTCAAGGAAGAAAGAGAGGAATTTGACAAATGACTGAAAACGGACTTGTGTCACGGGGCGGCGATATTTTGATTTACCGGACCGAGAACGGCCAGACCAAACTCCAGGTCCGGCTGGAAGGCGAAACCCTGTGGCTGTCGCAGCGTCTGATGGCTGAACTTTTTCAGGTTTCGGTCAAAACAGTCAATGGGCATCTGAAAAATGTTTATGATGAAGGCGAACTTGAGCCGGGGGCAACTATCCGGAAATTCCGGATAGTTCAAACGGAAGGGACTCGTCAGGTTACCCGTGAAGTGGACCATTACAATCTGGATATGATTATATCCGTCGGCTACCGGATCAAATCCCATATTGCCACCCATTTTCGCCAGTGGGCGACGCAACGATTGCGGGAGTATATGCAGAACACTATTAAGGAAAAGTATGCTGTGCTCTATCGGCCATAGGAGAACAAGTGAAAGTGAAGACGAAAAATAAGGAAAAGGAGAGAAAGTGTCCGACTCCTTTGATTTTCCGCAAGGCGGAAAGGATGGAAAAATGAAGGTAGTGAAAATCAAAAAAGGTGGTACCGATGAGGGAAACAGGGAGTATTCCCATTTGCACCATTTTAGTGTACGAATTAAATCGGGCCTACTTTCATATACTGATGTTCGTGTTCAAGTTTATACAAATCGTTCGGAGATATCTATTCATGAAGTTGTCAGTTCTATCGAGTCGCAAGAAACCAGAAAGATGCGTGAAATTTTTAGTACCATTAAGTTGAGATATCAAAATAAATTATTGGGTGCTTTCTTTGTTGATAATCGTACATTTTCCACAACTATAGGTAACGATGAATGTAAATTTTATTTTCTTGGTTATGAATCCACTGATTATCTGATTAGTAATCCGTCTAATTGGGAGAAGTATAAGCGTAAAAAAGTAAATACAGTTTAAATGTGAATATACAAAATGTATGCTATCCATTCTCAACCAAAAAGTTTCTTTAAATATATGACAGCCTCAACCGCTGAGAAAGTACTTAAAAACAAAACTTTACGCTGGAGTCACCCCAGCGAATTTGATGACACACTTGATGTGGCACAGGTCTGTGATGGAAAAATGGACAATGAGAAGCAAAAAAGAATTCAGGACTCTGTGATAGACTTGGCTACAAATTTTCCGGCGAATTATAACAAAAACAATACCAATGAAATATTTAATTGTTTGTGTTATTGTATCTCATTATCTGGTAATGACAAAGCTTCAGCTATTGCAGAACTTAAAAAAGGGATGATTGATATTTCAAAAAGTATTGCTGCATTAAATGAATGTTGGAAAGAAATTAGAAACGATTTTCGAATAATATGTCTTGGTATAGAAAATGATAACCATCGGCTTTGGAACGACTATGCAGAGAAACACAAGGGGGTGGTAATAGAGTTAGCTTGTAGAGACGATCATCCAGAGTCTCCGTGGCATATTGCCCAACCGGTAGAATATATGAACGAAAAAGACCTGTTCATTACGGCAGAGGATTGGGCTGAAATGTTGAGTCTTAATATTAACGATGGGATAAAAGGTATATTTGAAAAATGCACTTTAAGAAAGGCCAAAGACAATGAACATAAATGGTCTGAACAGAACGAATGGCGTGTCATAGATATGCGTATGCCCCACGAAACAGGAACGGTATCAGATTCCGACGTAGATCCAAATGATATTTCGGCAGTTTATTTTGGCCATAAAATAGATTCCGAAGATCAAGATAGGTTGCTCGATTTACTGAAGGGTGAATTAAGTCATGTGTTTGCATTTCGATGTGAACTTGACAACTCGCAAAATATGTCTTTCAGAAAAATAAAATAACGACAACTACCTATTAGCATGTAAAGGAAAATTACAAGCAATGGCCGACTGGGAAATTAAAAAAACGTTGGGACAGTGTTTTGGGACGGAAACGCCGTTTGAGATTGGGCAGGAGTATTATGCCGCGCTGGTTGAGGCCGAAGAGGGGCTTGAGCGGCGGGACTACAGCATCGACTACTGGAACGCGAAGCATCCGCAGGTCTTTTGCTTCTGGAAGAGCCGTATGGCCAACCCGGAGCAGAAGAAAAAGCTGTTTGTCGATGATGAGATGCTGATGGCTTTCTTTGATCGGCTGGCCGAGGAGACCGAGCCGGAGAAGGTCAACTTCCGCTTTGTGCTGACGCTGATTCTGATGCGCAAACGCAGGCTCAAATACGAAAGCAGCACCCTTGACGAGACGGGCAATGAGGTCTGGACGCTGCGCGTCACCGGACAGGATCGCTTTGAAAAAGTCGTCAATCCGAACTTGGCCGAAGACCAGATCGAGCAGCTCTCCGGCCAGATGGGACAAATTTTGCAGGTCGATTTTTGACCTACGTAACGCCGGCATCCTGCCGGCACAATCGAACAAGTCCGGCTTGAAGCCAGCGGTATGGTATGATGTTAATGTCAAATGTAAAATGTCAAATGGTGTTCGCGGTTGCAGCGGTTTGCATGCTGTCACTGCTCGGATGTCAGCCGCCGCGGAGGCCGGAGCCGACGCCATTGTGTCCGGGCAAAGCGACGATCCACGCGGCGGCGGCGGCGCTGGCACAGCAGCGCGATCTATTGACGCCGCTTCAGGCAACAGCGGATTGTGTGATCGCCTGGGATAACAGCGGGCGGCGTGAACCTGTCGATGCCGCACAGGTGCGGTTTGTGCCGCCGGACAAGCTGTTCTTTCGCGGCGTTCGCTTCGGCGAAATCCGCTTCGGCGCCAACGAGGACGAATTCTGGCTGCGTATCAAGCCCGAACTGGACACCTACTGGTACGGCACGCGCGACCAAGCGAAGCAGTGTTCACACTTGCTGCCGCTGAACCCCGCCGGCCTGGCCGAGGCGCTGGGCGTTGTCGAGGTCGATACGCAGTGGGGTTTGACCCATCGCGACGGACGGGACATCCTGACGCAGCGCGGCGACAGCGGCCGGCCGCTCAAACGCGTCTATGTCAACCCCTGCAATTATCGCGTTGAGCGTATTGAATACTTCGATCCGGGGGCGCAGGTGACGGCGGCGACGGAACTGTCCGGCTATACGCCTGTCAGCGATGGGCCGACCGTACCGACGACTATCCGACTGACAACCTTTTTTCAGGGACAAGTTGAGTCGTCGGCGACGTTTACGCTGCGGCAGATTCGCCGCTTTGAGCCGACGGAGCGGCAGATGCAAAGCCTATTCGACCGCCCCGGCGGCGACGGCTACAAAACCGTCCTGCGATTGGATCAAGCGTGTAATTTTGTGGAAGAGCATTAGGCTTGATGGGCTAAAGCCCATCCTGCGTGAGATAATGAACAATAGCGAGGTACTTAATGAAACGCACAGCATTGAATGAACGGCTCGGACAGGGCGTATTTTTCCTGGATGGCGCTATGGGGACGCAGTTGTTTGCGGCCGGGGCGGCGCCAGGCCGGTGCAACGACCTCCTGAACATCGAATCGCCGGACATCGTCGTCAGCGTCCACCGAAGATATCTTGACGCCGGTTCGGATGCGGTCATCACGAACACCTTCGGCGCCAATGCGATTTCGCTGCGCCGACACGGCTTGGAAGATAAGACGTTTGCAATCAATAAGGCCGGGGCAAAAATCGCACGGCAAGCGACCGGCGAGGGGCGCTATGTGCTGGGCGATCTCGGCCCGTGCGGCGATTTTCTCGAACCGCTGGGGACGGTCAAGGAAGTCCAGCTGGCCGCCGCGTTTGCCGCACAGGCCGAGGGACTTTTGTCAGGCGGCGTCGATGGTTTCATCATCGAGACAATGACGGCGATTGAAGAAGTCCTCGTGGCCGTAGCCGCAGTGCGAAGCGTAACGACCGAGCTGCCGATTTTTGCCTCGCTGGCGTTTGACCCGGCCGGCGATGCGGCACGGACGATGATGGGCGTTGCGCCCGTCGACGCCGTCAAACGGCTGTCGGATGCAGGCATTACGGCCATCGGCTTTAACTGCGGAACGCTGGATATGCCCGGCTACGTCCGGCTGGCCAACGTCTTCGCCGAGGCGATCCGGCAAACGGGACTGTTCCTGCTGGCAGAACCCAATGCCGGACGTCCCGAATTGGACGGCGACACGGCCGTCTATAAACTGTCGCCCGACGCCTTCGCCGAGTCCCTGGCCGAAATCGCCGACGCCGGGGCCAAAATCCTCGGCGGCTGCTGCGGCACAACCCCCGACCATATCGCCGCGGCCGTGCGAAAAATACACAACTAAGACACCCCGGAGACTTTTCTGGCTGCCATGTCCATTGTTTGCAGCCCACCCATCCATTATCCGGAAGAGCCAAAAGTTTGTCCCCGCCATTGTCCGCGCACTGCGCCGGGAAACGAAATTATGCGGAGTTCAACGGAATCTATGCGATTCAACAGTCAGCAGAGAAGCAGGGGGGGGGGGGGATAATGAGAGGCAAATATAATCTGCTTATTATCAATGAGCTATATTGATCTGAATCCAAAACTCTCTAAAGTAATTCTCTAATTGAATCCATGCCCCCTCTTTATGGCTTCCATTTAAGTTTATCAATATCCTCTCTCGGTATGAATTTCATATGCCCATCAACAAATACCACAGCAATTTTCTTCCGTGTAGATGTCTTCATAAGTTCAGGTCCTCCACTTAAATTCCACGGACCTTTGGCTTCAAAGGCAAGTACGACCTTATCATCTAATTCTGAAAATATCTTTCCTTGAAGGTTTTCGTTTAAGGCATACCCACAGACGCCTTCTTGCCTGTCAATGACCCCCCAAAAATGTGAAGGTCCAAAATCGGCTTCTTCGATCAATTTATCACACCATTGATCTAATGGGGGAACAGTGCCATAGTCATTTGCATAAACAGTTAATCCGATTCCAATTCCTTTAATCCCCTCATAACGAAACTTTTCTATAAATGCACAGTAAAAGAAATAGAGAATCCCACCCAACAACAGGAGGCTTATAAAAGTTGACATCAAGAATATAGATAATGTTTTCTTAGAAATCTTCATTTAACAAATATCGACTTTTTAAAAAACATGAACACTAAGCCTCCACTAGATTATGTCCCAGCCATAGTTGAAGGTTCGTGGCGGCTCCATAAGTTTCAGTTTATCCGACCTTGCATTGTTGTGCAAGGGTCTGTTCATTTTCCAGTTCATCCAGGTACGATTTCAGCATCCAA
>JAAYCR010000063.1 GCA_012729675.1 Phycisphaerae bacterium
AAGCAAAACTGGCTACCAGAAAAGCGTATGGCTTTAAGAGCTTCAAAACGCTGGAATTGGCCTTGTATCACAATCTTGGTGCATTACCGGAACCGGTTGAAACCCACAAATTTTTTTGAAGAGGCGTGATATTTTTCTCTTGCCGCTTCAACCTGCAAAGAAATGAAATCTTTGATAATCTTCCATACGGTATTCGGACTTTCTTGAATCGTCAGATCATCGCGTGCAGTTACAACTCCTGCTGAGTTTACTGGGAGAATAGCATTGACAATCACATATTGGTCAAATTCTGATTGAAGAGTTGCATCCTGCGGGCACAAAAGATACATGCTCGAAGCCGGCTTAAGCGGTAGTAAAGATTTCATTGTCAGCAAGTCATTATTTCTGGAATAATCAAATTTTGCCTTTCTCGTACCCCACATATGGCAGTAGGCGTAATCTGGTGTGCAGTCAGTGATTTTTGCGGCGATATTAATCGCAACGCCTTGCTGAATCTCAAAAACGTTCTCGTCCTTTGAGCCGTCCGGTGATTTTTCTTTTTTCTTGGCGTTGCCATGTAAATCAATGAGGCACATTTTAGAAAATGTATCCATCAGAGATTGCCGCATGCCCCTGAATGTCGGATTGTCAATATACGAATGATTGGTGATAAAGCCCAAAACCCCAGTTCCCGCGACAGCAACACGGTACTGGCTGTAGCGAATAAACTTGACATAGTCATCGTTGAGCCACTTGGGGTTGCGCTCACCTAAATCAGCCCCATCGACATTAAAATAACTGTCCGCACCGTCTTTGAGTTTTGTTCGCAAAAGGTTGGCAACCCACGCTCCGTTGTTGAAAGAATGTCCCGCATACGGCGGATTGCCGATAACGACGGTGACGGCGTTTTTCTGTTTGATTTCATTTGCTTCGCGTGTTTCCTCAGCCATGGCCGGGTCGAGTGTAGCCAGATAGCTGGAAACATCGACGGGTTCTTCGAGCGTGTTGGTCAGATAGACCTGTACCCGTTTGGATGTGTCGGCAAAGCGATAGCCGGTTTCATAGAGTTTGACGCCGATTTTCATGTGGGCGATGGCATAGGGGGCCATCATCAGTTCAAAGCCGTACAGGCGCGGCAGGAGTTTATCGGGGACGTAGCGGTTCCAGTGCTGCTGAATCTGCCGGTCGCTGAGGCCGTGTTGTTGCCATTCGGCTGTCATGGTCGTATAGATCAGGTCGATGGTCTCGACCAGAAATGTGCCGGTGCCGGTGGCGGGGTCGAGTATCTGGACGAAGAAGTCGTCTTTGGACACCCCGTCGGGCAGTGTGATGTCGGGGTTCTTGGCGATCATCTGGCCCCAGGTGGACGTGTCGGCCAGGCCGAAGGCCAGACCAAAGTCGCGTTTGAGTACTTCGTGGACGCTGCGGCCGATAAAGCTGACGACCGGCTGGGGAGTGTAATAGACGCCGCGGCTCTTGCGCTTGAGGGCGTCGTATTCCTTGAGGAACAGCTCGTAAAAGTGGATGACGGGGTCTTCGTTGGGGTTTTTGTTGCCGAAGTCGCGCAGGATGGCGTCAAAGTCGGTCTTTTCGTCTTTGAGGGCGGTGATGATCTCGTTGATGCCCAGTTCGTCAAAGTCGATGCCGGTGATCTTTTCTGTGTTGGCGTCCCACTTGCGGCTGCCGATGTTGAAAAAGCCCTCCATCACTTCTTTGAGGAAGGGGTTGGTCGGCAGGACAAGCTGCTGGACCTGTTCGGACGAGAGGCGCGACGCTTCGCCGGAGACGTGGCTGCGGATGGCGGTGTAGAGCAGGCCGTAGGCGATGGTCTGGGCGTACATATCGGAAAAGTCGTCCTCGGACAGGTCGTGGATGAGGGCTTGCTTGAATTTGGCCATCATCGTGTGGAACGGGCCGTCGGATTTTTCGTAGCTGAGAATCTGGCAGGCGTTGCGGCGGATGTGCTGGGCCAGTTGGGCCAGTGTGGTGGCCAGCAGCTTGGAGGTTCTGATGGAGTGATAGAGGCCGGTGCGAAAGGCACGCGACCATTGATCGCGCCATTGGCTGCCGTCTAAGTCGGGGTCGAAGCGCAGGTGCGACAGTTCGCCCAGACAGCGATCCAGATGCAGCGGGGTGTCCTGGCCGTCCCAGCCGATGACCTTGAGCGTGGGCAGTGTGTCGGGGTCGGGCTGGTTGAAGTGGGCAAAGGTGATGGCGCGGTCGTCTTCGAGGCCGAAGGCATTGATAAACAGCAGGTCGCTCATCCGCCACATGCGGCTTTCGGGGTCGTTGGCGGAGGCGCGTTTTTTGATGACGAGCTTTTGCAGGATGCGGCGCAGGACGACGACGGGAAGCGTTTTGGGTTCAAAGTCGATGTAGAAGATGCCCCACGGCTGGTTGTCTTTGAGCGGGCGAAGCTGCTTGATAAAGTTGATTTTGACGGCCACATCACCGGTCAGGCCGAGTTCTTCCGGCTCGTAGTCAAAGGACAGATCGTCGATGTCTTCGGCCTCCAGCGGCCAGTCGAGTTCGTCACGCAAGAACTCAATCAGGGCGGGGTAGTCTTTGATCTGTCGTAACTGGTCAGCGGTCAGCGGGGTCATATCAATTGATCTCCATCCATGCCAGAAGGGTCGGTTTGGCCCCGATGGGGGCCTGGGTCTTTTTCAGGTAGGTATTTTTAATGTGTTTTTCGAGTGTTTTTCGGATGTCGCCGAGGGTTTTGACCCCGGACTGGACGGCGCGTTGGGTGTCGGGCTGACAACGCACGGCGGCCCAGGTATTTTCGAGTTGTTCGGTAATATCACCGGTTTCGGCGTCGCAGAAGTACCATCGCACTTCGCCGAGGCCGTGCTTTTGCGGGTCGTAAGCCTCCTGTTTGACATCCATCAGGGTTTCAGCGGCCTTGCCGATGACCGGCGGCATTCGATAGCAGGCAAATACGCCGGGACGCTTGAATGGAGCAATGCGTTTGACTTCCTGCCCCCGCTGGTTATAGACGGGGCCGAATCCGTCGCCTGCGGGCTTGCCGCTGAATAGACGTCGCGGCAGGTCGGGCAGCGATTGCCAGAGTTCGGGAAATTGACTGGCAAACCGGTTTCGTTCCAGCCGCATCAGTTCTTCGACAGACTCCTTACCCTCATAGCGTTCGTTAAAGAGCTTCATCGCCATCTCCGGGTCGTCCGGGCTGAGCAATGCGCCTTCGATGCCGAGGGTTTTGTTGATACGCATGATTTTACCGTCGAGTTTTTGTTTGAGGTGAAGGATTTCTTCCAGTTCGTCCGGCGGCAGGAAGTTCCAGAAATACACTTTTTGCATCAACTGCGGCGGCCGATCCAGTTGCGCTTCAATCTCCGGGTTGAGACGGCGATCCACACGACCGATGCGCTGCATCAGGCGCACCGGGTTCCAGTGCAGGTCGTAATTGATAATCAGGCAGGCGTCCTGAAGGTTCAGTCCTTCGCTCAACACGTCGGTGGAGATAAGAATATCAATCGGGTTGTCAAGGCAATACGATAATTCCGATTGGCCGAAAAGGTCCTGGGTTTCGCTGGCCTGATTATACAGGGGCGAAAAGCGTTTAATGATCAGTTCGCGGTTCTTGACGTTGCGCCCGCTGTCCACCTGTTCGACGTTGTCAAAGCCTGCCTTGCGAAGCTGGTCGGCCAGATAACGGGCGGTGTTGCGGAATTCGCTGAAGATCAGGACTTTTTGATTTTGCAGCAAGGGTTCGTTGGTCAGCGTATCAATCAGTTTCTGGAGCTTGGTGTCCTTTTCGGGGTCTTCGACGCGACCCTCTTTGTCCTTTTGATAAAAGCGGCGATATATCTTGCTCAGTGTACTGGTCAGGTGCCCCATGTCTTCGAGGATATCCTCACAGAGCCTGTTCAGGTCGTATTCTTTGTCACAGAGCATCGCTTCTTTGATGTCCAGCAACCCTTCGTCTTCTTCGTTCTCGGTGTCCGGTTCGTCTTTTTCAAGACGCTCGGCGATATGGGCCTGAACCAGCTTCCACCAGCGGGTGTTGGTCTGCGTCCAGGCGGCGTATTTGTCCGGGTCATGGCGGCGAAGGAAATCGGCCATCTTGGCCAGCAGGTCTTCAACGCTGGCCTCAAAAGCCTTATATGAGCTTTCCAGCCGCTTCAACAGCAAGGTGCGAATCAGTCCTACTAATAACTGCTGATACTGTTGTTCTTCCTGATCCTTCTGTTTTTTATAGTTCGACTTGTTGTAGATGGCCAGATTCAAAAAGGGATTTTTTTTGTCAAATGCCTCTTTGAGGTCAGAGTAGATGTTTTCATAGACCGTTTTCAGAGAATAATTGACGACCTTCGGCGGCTGCCGTGCAGGGAATAGCGGCGCATTGTCACCATTGCCGGTCTCGGATTCCTGGACGTATTTGCGGCTGCGCTGGATGACAACTTTGTTGAGCAACGTATCGGTTCGGATGAGGTCTTCTTCTTCGACGGCTTCGCTGGTTTCGATGTCGGGCTTTTCGTTTTCCAGACGCTTGTTGATTTCGAGGAAGTGCTTACGGAAATGATTTATTCCGGCACGAAGAAAATGTTCCTGATTATTTTGAGCAAAGTAGTTGACCAGATGATACAAGTCGTCAATCGAATTGTTGATCGGCGTTGCCGTGAGCATGTACAGCTTTTTGCCCTTGGCGATGTCCATAAACAATTCGCCGCGATTGGCCCGCGGGTTGCGGAAATGATGCGCCTCGTCCATAATGATGACGTCCATTTCTTTGCGATAGAAGTCAAGGTCTGCGTCGGTAATTCCATTGGTGCGGCCAAAGTCGGTATGTCGGCGAATTTCGACATAGTGCCTGACCTGTCGCGGATAGTGCGATGTCAGATAACGTTCAATGTTTGCTCTCCACACACTCTCTTCAGCCGATTTCGGAACGATCATCAAAACCTGCTTGCCTTCGTGGATGCAGCGTTCGAGAATCATCAGGCCAATAAAGGTTTTGCCCAGGCCGACTCCGTCACATATCATCGCTCCATTCCACTCGTCCGCGATTTGAAGGGCTTGATGATAGCCGTCTCGCTGGTATTGAGAGAGCATCGAATAAATGGCTGATTCCTGGAGTTCCCATTCGTCTTGTGTCTTTTCTTTTCCTGCGAAATACTCATATAACGCCCGGCAGTAGGCCGTGAAGGGGTCATACTCTTTCAAATGCGGCTCAATGATTCTGAGCAATTCCGGACTGATGTCTTCGGCCTGTTTCCATATCTCCTCAAACCATTGTCGCAGAGCTTCGATGTGATTCTGATCGGTGCTGAACAGGTTCAGTTCGATATTTTCCGTTAGGCCGGGGCGTGTAAAGTTAGAACTGCCGACAATCGCAAAATCCACCGGACTGGGATCTCTGGATTCCATGAGGTAAGATTTGGCATGGAATTTGGCTGCGGTAAACGCCTTCAACTGTACTTTTTTACCGGCGATGGCGTCTTTTAACGCCTCTAACCCGGTCAAGGCGTCATCCCGCTCTTTTTGTTGCTCGATGCTGTTGTTGGAATGGGCCAAGGCGCTTTCGATGATGACTTTTTTGGTGGTCTTAGACGTTTCATCGCCCATCAGAATGCGAATCTGCTCGGGCGTGTGCCAGTTGGGTTCAATCTGTAAAAATGAGCCAACTTCAAAAAAACCCGTTGCGATGTCCAGTTTTTTGAGATTCAGCAATAGCTGATTCAGCGCATTTAAAACCGTGTTGCCATTCCTGTTGTCAATAATCGTCGGTATTTTGGCCATCTTGTCTCCCGTAAGTTCTCAAAAACCCTTATTTTGCCACGATAATACCGTTATTTTAGCGACTTGGCAACATCCAATCCAATCTCTTTTCCCATCTGCCACCAGCACACAAATCTGGACATAAAAATCCCGAATTTCTTTCGTATTGCAGACACTTAAACCTGCTTTTTCAATACTGACGGTGCGGGGGGCGTGAAGGGGGGTATATTGGCTCCAACCCTTCTGCCGCATCTCCCCTCGAGCTCTTGGCTGCCCGTCCGCATCCGCCATTTGCCTCTCAAAATTCCTCTGTCAATATTTCAGGGTCCCATCCATGAGTCCCATTATTAAGGTACCATATTCGCAAACGCATACCCCCACGGGCGGCACTACCCCTAAAAGCAGCGAAATAATTTCGCTTTGCTTTTTTCTTCTGCTCAATTTTTTTTCGGGGAAAAATATAACTTCATCTCAATATTCTTGAAAAGTGAAAATATTTTTTGTATAATCGACTTCAGTAGAATAATCAGAATTGTTGTCGTAATACTATGTGTTGTCCTCGTTGGACAATACAGCCTGTTTGAATACAGGTTCTGGTGTATTTAGTCAGCAGAGCACCATCTTCAAGCACTTCATGACTAAAACATCTCGAAGCAGAACAATCACAGTATGCTCATGAGGTGTTTTATGTCAGAGACTTGCCCCGTCTCCTACTTTGCAGACGGCAGACCTGTGCCAGATTTATTAACAGAGCAGGAGACTATCCAGTTCTTACGCCTGGATATCGACGGACCCAAATCCCCGCAGGCAACGCTCAAATATTACCGGGACAAGGGACTGTTAAAACCTACTCCCGTAGGCAAGATGAACCGATACCAGAAAAAAGAACTTCTCCGATTTTTGGATGCTCTAACCCGGAATAACCCGTTATAGGTGCCCAATTCTTATGCACTTTGTAGATTATCAAAATAGTCTCTATATATCGCTTGCCTTTGAACGGGTGCAGCGGTATACACGGGCCCATTCAAAAATTGACATAGGGAAACCCGTATGAATGCACCGCAACTCAGTTTATCCAGAGATTCACGCTCCATTCGCAAAAAGCCTTGGTTGGTCAGGTGGAAAGGAGAGTATAATCCCATCACTGACAAACAAAAACGATACTCCAAATCCTTTGCCAAGCGAAAGGATGCTGAGGCGTTTATGGCACTGAAAAGTCAGGAATTCGATGAGGGACTGCCCAGAGACCAGGTCAATCTGACCCTTGAACGGTTTTGGGAGAAGTTTGAGCGCAGCCAAAAAGGCACGATGAGGGCAGGCTCTTTTTTCAGTTATGAAGAGACCTATGGGCGATTAAAGACTTTCTTTGGGGCACAGACCTGTATTCGACATATTCGACTGGAACATGCTGAAGAGTTCTTAGCTCAATTGCACTATATCTCTCCCACCTATAAACATGTGAAAAAGTCCTTATCGGATTCCACTCGAAACAGGGTCTTAAGGGGCTGTAAACGGCTGTTTAACAAGGCACTTGAATGGCAGTATATCAGAGTCAATCCCTTTGACAAGGTAAAGCAGGTCAAGCCGCGCACACAGCCTTGGCACAGGATGAGCCCAGAGGAATTTGAATCACTGTTAAACGTCACAGAGACGATTCAGAAAAAGGCGTTCTATGCAATTATTTACGGTTGTGGACTCAGGGAAGGAGAAGCGATTAATCTTTTATGGGATGGCATTAATATCGATTTTGATAAGAATAAGATTACTCTCATCAATCGACCGGGAAATATAGACCTGCCTCCCTTCCATCTCAAAGACCATGAGAGTCGTTCGATACCGATGCCGGGGTATGTTGTCAATTACCTTTTACAGGTTCAAGAGCAGGCAGAGCAGGACTGTCCCTTTGTCTTTTTGGATAAGGCAAGGTGGGACAGGGTAAAGGCAAAATGGAGGCGGTTTCAGCAGGAAGGCATCGAACGCAAGTGGGACAGTAAGCAGCTCCACGGCAGACTGCTGGCTCAGTTTAAACGGCATTGCAGGATGGCAGGGATCAAGACGACAGAAAAACTTACGGTGCACAGTCTCAGGAAAAGTTGGGCGTGTAATCTGGCGGATAATGCCGTGCCGATTCATACGCTGATGAAGCTGGGCGGCTGGAGCAGCATCGAGACCTGTCAGCAGTATTACCTACAGAGCACGGATGAAAATGAAAAAAAGGCGATAGAGGGACTGGAGAAAATGATGAGGATGTAGGGAATAGAGTTCCAATTGAGAGATTGTTATATTTTTTCAGTAGAATATTATCGACTTCATTTGTACATCCACCTGTCAACTCCTTTACACCTTACCTTTCCCTATCTTATTTTCCAGATTTGAGCATACCTTTTTCCCGACACTTGGTCAAAGTGCTCTTGCAATAGACTCACAACCCGCTGGCAGTAGACTCAAAAGTGGAATGTCGCGGACGCTGGATTGACGCCGGGAAAAAAGTGGGGTGGAAAAAACTTGAAAAATCGTTGTTTTTGGACTGAAAATCAATGCGGGCGACCAGAATCGAACTGGCGTATCAAGCTTGGGAAGCTTGCATTCTACCACTGAATTACGCCCGCGTCGGCGATGCTTCGTATCGAACAGGCCATTCTATACCCGGCGGCGACGGATTTGTCAAGCAAGAAAAGGGCAGATTTGGCGGTCATAAATCCGGGGGCAACGGATTGGTTTTAGCGTTTTCGGCGTTTTTTGAAAAATATCGTGCCAAAATGCGCCAAACGGGCTAAAATCAATGTCAAAATGCAACTGAATTCATATACAAAAAGACCCTGACTATGAAAATTGTAATTGCAGGCGCCAAAGGCGCCGGAAAAAGCACCGTGGCCGAACATCTGGAGCAGCTCACGGGGCTAAAACGCATCGAAACCGATCAGTTGATCGAAGACCGCTTCGCGAATAACGGGCAGCGTAAGACCTGCCGCCAGTTGTATATCGAATACGGCAGCGAGGTCTTTCGGGCGGCGGAACGGCAAGTGGTCGAGCAACTCGAAGGGGCAGACTGGCAGTTGATCGTCTGCGGCGGCTCCAGCTTGGTCGATCCGGCCAGTCGGCGGACGCTGCGTAAAAACGCGATTGTGGTCTATCTGAAGGCCGACGCCGAGACGCTGTGGACGCGGATGGTCAAGGACGGCCTGCCGCCGTGGCTCCAGGGACCGGATGCCCGCCAGCAGCACGAGGAAAACGTCGCCCGACGTGAAGAGCTGCTTTCGCCCTTTGCCGACCTGGTCATCGATACGGCCGATAAGGCCCCTGCCCAAATCGCCGAGGAAATTTACGAAAGACTCGGTCAGGAACTGGCGGTTCGAATGGTCGCAGCCAACACCTTCGGCGACATTATCCGCGTCACGACCTTCGGCGAAAGCCACGGGCCGGCCATCGGGGCGGTGCTGGACGGCGTGCGGCCGGGCGTCGAAATCTCGGAGGCGGATATCCAGCAGGAACTGAACCGCCGTCGTCCCGGCCAAAGCGACGTGACGACGCCGCGCGACGAGAAAGACCAGGTCGAGGTACTCTCCGGCGTGTTTGAGGGCAAGACCACCGGGGCGCCGATTGCGATGGTCATCTATAACCGCGACCACGACTCCTCAAGATACGAAGGCATCAAAGACCTGTTTCGTCCCGGCCACGCGGACTTTACCTTCTATAAAAAATACGGCATCCGCGACCATCGCGGCGGCGGACGGTCGTCGGGACGCGAAACGGCCGGTCGGGTAATGGGCGGCGCGATAGCCCGCAAGCTGCTGGCCGAGCAAGGCATCCGCATCGTCGCCCATTCGGTGGAGATTGCGGGCATCGCGGCCGATACCTGCGACCACAGCGTCATTGAAAGCAACCCCGTCCGCTGCGCCGACGCCGAGGCCGCAAAGAAAATGGAACAGGCCATCGTCGCGGCCAAAGATGACAACGACTCCGTCGGCGGCGTGGTCAAGCTGGAAATCTTTGGCCTGCCGGCGGGGCTGGGCGATCCGGTGTTCGGCAAGCTGGATGCGCGGCTGTGCGGGGCG
Source organism: Phycisphaerae bacterium (assembly GCA_012729675.1). GTDB lineage: Bacteria > Planctomycetota > Phycisphaerae > Sedimentisphaerales > Anaerohalosphaeraceae > T3Sed10-213. Next base: position 9,774 of record JAAYCR010000063.1, read on the forward strand.
ATTATGACACTCGGCGCAGTCAAGGGCATCGAAATCGGCAAAGGGTTTGCGCTGACCCGTATGCGCGGCAGCCAATCCAACGACAATATGGCCGACGGCGCATTTGTGTCCAACAACGCCGGCGGCATTACCGGCGGCATCTCCACCGGACAAACGGTTGAACTGCGGATTGGTGTCAAGCCCACGTCCTCGATTGCCAAGCCGCAAAGGACCATTGACCTCCACGGCGAAACGCGACCGATTGAGACACACGGCCGGCACGACCCCTGCATTGTGCCGCGCATTATCCCCGTAATTGAGGCGATGACGGCGCTGGTGCTGCTGGACTGTCTGGAAATTCAAACGAAAATAAAACCGGAAAATACATAATTCGATTTCCTATGGATCGGAAATTAGTCAAACGAAAAGGCGACTACAAATGGGTCGTCGAGCGCGTCGGCGCGATGCGGGTCGAGGGGACGATCTTCGCGTCGGAGGCGCTGATTGCCGAGATGGACGATATGGTCGTTCAGCAGTTGCGCAATGTCGCGGCGCTGCCGGGGATCGTGGCCGGGTCGTTCGCCATGCCGGACGCACACTGGGGCTATGGCTTCTGCATCGGAGGCGTAGCGGCGTTTGACGCCGCGCAGGGCGGAGTCGTCAGCGCCGGCGGCGTGGGCTTTGACATCGCCTGCGGCGTGCGGACACTGCATACGGGTCTGAAAGCCGACGCTATGGATGCCCTGCGCGAGCCGCTTGCCGAGGCGCTGTTTCGAACAATTCCCGCCGGCGTCGGCAGCACCGGCAAGCTCAAACTGTCCGTCAGCCGGCTTGACGATGTGCTGGCCGGCGGCGCACGCTGGGCGGTCGAGAACGGCTTCGGCCGTGCCGACGACCTGAGGTTCATCGAAGCCAATGGCTGTATCCGCGGCGCCGACCCGACACAGGTATCCGATCAGGCCAAAAAACGCCAGCTCGACCAGATGGGCACACTGGGTTCGGGCAACCATTATCTGGAGATTCAGCGAGTGGCGGAGATTTGCGACCCCCCTGCCGCGGCGGCATACGGCATCGAAGAAGGCGATATCATGGTGAGCATTCACTGCGGCTCGCGCGGCCTCGGCCATCAGATCGGTACCGATTATCTCAAGACCATGACGACCGCGGCCAAACACCACGGCCTCGACCTGCCGGAACGCGAGCTGGCCTGTGCACCGCTTGAGTCATCCGTGGGCAAAAGCTATTTGGGAGCGATGCGAGCGGGCATCAATTGTGCATTGGCCAACCGGCAGATTTTGACACATCTGGTGCGAGAGGTCTTTGCCGAGGTCGCGCCGAAAGCGAACGTTCGCCTGCTGTATGACGTTTCGCACAACACCTGCCAGGAAGAAGAGCACACCGTGGACGGCAAGCGGCGGCGGCTGTTTGTCCATCGCAAGGGAGCGACGCGGGCGTGGGGGCCAGGGCGGGCGGAACTGCCGGCCGAGTACCGCAGCGTCGGCCAGCCGGTCTTAATCGGCGGCACGATGGGTACAGCGTCCTACATTCTGGCCGGAACCGAGCAGAGCGAGCGGCTGGCCTTCGGCTCGGCCTGCCACGGCGCCGGACGGACAATGAGCCGAAACGCCGCCACCAAGCAGTTTCACGGCAAAGAGGTCGTCGGACGACTGGCGGCTCAGGGCATTCTCATCCGCAGCCGGTCGATGCGCGGCATCGCCGAAGAAGCGCCGGGGGCGTATAAAGACGTTAGCGAGGTCGTCGAGGTCGCACATCAAGTGGGGCTCGCTCGAAAAGTCGCCCGGCTCGTTCCCCTGGCCTGCATCAAGGGATAACGCTACGCCAGTGTTTCAAATTGGCCGTTATCGGGGTTGTAACTCAGCAATTTTCCCATGTCGAGATCAAAGTACCAGCCGTGGAGGACCAATGTCCCCGCCTCGACGCGCCGGGCGAGCCAGGGAAATGTCAGGAGATTTTCCAGCGAGATAAGAATGGACGCTTCTTCGCAGGCTTTTTGCTGAAGCCGGGGCGGTTTGTGCCCTAAATCGCGAAGAACAGCCTCGCGCGCCGGTTTTGCAATTGCCACCCACTGGTCGATGAACTCGCCGACGAGGGCGTCGTCGCTGCCGCGGAGGAGGGCATCGATGCCGCCGCAATTGGAATGACCTAAAACAATGACATGCTCAACCTTCAAAAACGCACGGCATATTCGACCGCCGTACTGACGCCGTGATAGTGCCCGTCCGGCTCATAGGGCGGGACGAGGTTGGCCACATTCCGCACCACAAACAGCTCCCCCGACCGACTGTCGGTAATAATGGCTGGATCGACCCGCGAATCGCAGCAGCCGATCACGAGCACCTTGGGCCGCTGTCCTTTGGACAGTTCCTCATACAGCATAACGTCGGATTTGAAGTAGTTTTTCTGGAACCGCTTAAAGCCGGCGATAAGTTTTCGCAGATCCTGCATCTATTTTCTCTGGATATCTGTACCATTGGGATGCCCCGGCCGATCCAAGGCGGCCAAAGCATACCGTCTGTTTGAAATTTGTCAAGAATTTAGGAAGTATCAAAAAGGCAAATATAGTGCACTATCCCCTGAGTGACTTTGTGGATTTGCTGCGACAGAATACGAGGAATGAAAGCAGAATCCCATCCCTCCGGAATGTTGGAAGCATTACGGAGTCCGGAAACAAATCAGGTCAACGATTATTGGCGATTTCATTGCCGCTTTTTTCTTTCTGAATCGCTATAAAGATTTCTTTGCGATGCACAGCCACGTTACGGGGGGCGTTGATGCCCAGCCGTACTTTATCGCCGCGTACATCGACTATGACGATTTCCACATCGTCGCCGATCATGATCGACTCATCCTTTTGTCTACTCAAAACCAACATCCGATAACTCCTTTTTGTTTGTCGGTCGGTTTTGTGAGCCAGTTTACAAATACTGTACCACAAAACCCTCTGTATGTTATTTTATACGTCTGTTCTCTGAAAACGGGCGGACTTTTTCGCAACTTCCGATAAAAGTTCCTCTTTACAGGACGCCTTTTTTTCGGCGATTCAAGGGGGGCAACGTAATGAAAAAACAAAATTGCAGCAAAAAAAACAGTGGGAATCCGCTATGTTTTACCTAAGTTCTTGTATTTAATAAGCTTAGATAAATCTTACCGCAAATGATATAGCCTATTTTCGGTTCTACGTAATCTTTTATTGGACGTTAATGGCTTTCCCAAGTTCCATGGTGGAATTTGACGGCCATCCAATAGCCGGTGATGGCTCCGAGCCAGGCAAAAGCGACCATTTGGAGCGGTGTAATCGCATTGACGGCGTGATTGAAGTAGGCGATGGGCCAATTCCCGGCCAAATGGGCCAAGGTGTCGCCTCGGAGAAGTTGGGTTTCCCCAAAAAAGGTCAGCAGTGCCGAAGCGGCGGCCACGGGCAAAAAGCCTATTTTAAGTGCATATTTAACCAGATAAGCTGCCAGACAGAACGCGGCAAAGACACCAAAGGCAATTTGGCGGTTGCCGGGCTGGCCGACAACGGAACCGAGCGCCGGGTCGGGTTGGTGGACATCCTGGACAAAAAATCCGACGGCAAACCAGGTCACCGCAAGGGTGACAACCACGGCCAGTACGACATTGATCAGGACATTAACCCCTTGAGGTTTTTCGCTGTCATATTGCCCGAGGATAACGATTTTTGCCCCGGCCGCTTTCGAGGCGACTATGACGCCCAGATAGCCGACGGCACAAATCAGCAACCAAAGCAAGCCCTCCCAGCGTAGGGCGGCATAGAGTGTCTGCCGTCCGGCGGCGTCGGGATACTCCAGCAAAAGACGGTGCATCGTCCCGCTCTGCATCGCCCAGACCGCCAGACCAGTCGGGACAGCGTAAGGAGCGAAGATTCTGCCCGCCGGCCAAGCGACAAACCACGCGCAGAACCCGGCGGCAAACGCCAGCAGCAGGCAAAGAATTACGCCGGGGATGGTGATACCGCTACTGATAAGAGTAATCGCCGCGGTCGGCAGTTCCGGACGCACCACCGGCCAGGCAAAACCACCCACCAGCAAGGCCCCCACCGCCAGCGCCCCGATGGCACGAACGCGCATCAGCCATGTGACATTGAACAGCCCCAACCCAAAATAGATCAGGGCCACCGCCGTAATCACCCGCAACGCTGCCGGTAACAACCATTCCATTCTCAAAATCCTTTCAATTGGTCGGGGCAGAATAACACTGCGATAGCCAAGGGTCAAGAGAAAAAACGTTCAAGACAGGACACAACAGGTCTATTTCAGCGTCTCCAGTTCAGCATCCGTGAAATCGAGATTCTTCACGGCGGCCAGATTTTCGAGGATTTGCTGCGGGCCGCTGGCCCCGATCAGGACGCTGGTAACAGCGGGGTGGCGGAGCACCCACGCCAGCGCCATTTGGGCCAGCGACTGTCCGCGTTTGGCGGCCAAAGCATTAAACGCACTAAGTTTGGTCACCAGTTCGGGCGTAATGACCTCTTTTTTGAGGAAGCCGTGGGCTTTGGCTGCACGGGAGTCGGCGGGGATATCGCGGAGGTATTTGTCGGTGAGCAGCCCCTGCGCCAGCGGACTAAAGCAGATGCACCCAACGCCCAGTTCACCCAGCATGTCCAGCAAGCCGTTGTTTTCGATGTCAGGCTGGAGGATCGAAAAACGGGGTTGGTGAATGAGCAGTTGTACGCCTCTTTCCTTGAGCAGTGCCGCGGCCTGTCGCGTCTGTTCGGGCGGATAGTTCGAGATGCCGACGTAGAGGGCTTTGCCCTGCCGCACGGCCTGCGCAAGGGCGGCGGTGGTTTCCTCCAGCGGCGTATGGGGATCGAAGCGATGCGAGTAAAAGATATCGACATATTCCAGACCCATCCGCCGAAGGGACTGGTCGAGGCTGGCCAGCAGGTATTTGCGCGAGCCGCCGTCGCCGTAAGGGCCGGGCCACATCAGATAACCCGCCTTGCTGCTGATAATCAGTTCGTCACGATAGGCCGCCAGATCGGATTTGAGAATGCGGCCAAAGGTCTCTTCGGCGCTGCCGGGCGGCGGGCCGTAGTTGTTGGCCAAGTCGAAATGCGTGATGCCGTTGTCAAATGCGACATGAATCATCCGCCTCGCGTTGTCGAAGTCATCGACGCCGCCAAAATTGTGCCACAACCCCAGCGACACGGCAGGCAGTTGAAGCCCGCTCCACCCGCAGCGGCGAAAGACCGCGTTGGCATACCGTTCAGCGGAAGGTGTATAAACATTTGCCATCGGTATTTCTTCCTGAAAAAAAAGATGGGCCATAGCCCATCCTGCGATTAACCCTTTGTCTTTTTGACCGGTTTGGGTTCTGTTTTGGCCGGTGCGGCGGATTCTTTTTTTTCCGCAGGCTTCGCGTCGGTGGTCGATTTTGTCTCGGATGCGGGCTTGTCGCCTTGGGCGGCCTTTTTGTAGCTTTCGGAGCGGTAGTCGGTTTCATAGAAACCGGACCCTTTAAAGATCAGTCCGGCGCCGACGCCAAACAGGCGTTTGAGTTTGAGCTTGCCGCAGCCGGGACATTTTTTCATCGGCGAAGCGGTGATGGACTGGAACTGCTCAAACGTGTGGCCGCAGGCGTCGCATCGGTAATCATACGTCGGCATTACTGCACCTCCGGTTCGATATCAGTGGTTTCGTCGATGTCTTCGCTCGCGTCGGCGTCAGGGGTTTGCGGTTCTTCGGCGGCCGCCGCATCGGGCAGTTTGTTGACGATGACCCTGGCAGGACGCACCACCTCGCCGCCGAGCAGATAGCAGGGCTGGAACTCTTCCAGGACGACGCCGTTTTCCTGATCCGGCTCGGTGCGCTGCAGCATCGCTTCGTGGCGCGACGGGTCAAAGGGCTGTCCGACCGAGACGGCCTTTTCGACGCCGACTGCCTTGAGCGCGTCCAGTATATGGTCAAAAATCAACTGCACGCCCTTGATGATGTTCTGAGACGTTTCATCCTGCGGTGCGGCCTTAAACCCGCTCAATGCGTGTTCAAAATTATCCAGCGACGGCAGCAGGGAACGAACGATATTCTTCTTTTCATACGCGACCGACTCGGCGACCTGCCGCGGGACGCGCTTCTGGTAGTTGGCATAATCGGCGCCGAGCCGCTGGAGCTTGTCGAGCAAGTCCTGATTCTCGGCGGTCAGCTTGTTGAGCTGCTCTTCCAGTTCGTGGATATGTTTTTCAGCTTTTTTATCTTTTGTGCTCATAATGAACCTTGCTGTTACTTACTGTTGCCGAAATGCTGTTTGATGCGTTCAAAAAAACTTTTGCTTTCGGAACCGACCTCAAGCTCTTCGGTTTTGGCGTATTCCTGCAGTAGGTTTTGCTGCTGCGAGGACAGACGCTTGGGAATCTCAACGGCCACCTGCACCAGCAGGTCGCCTTTGTGACCGGAGCGCAGGTCGGGCAGGCCCTGTCCGCGAATACGCAGCACACTGCCGTGCTGCGTGCCCTGCGGGATGCGTAACTGCCGCGTGCCGTCCAGCGTAGGTACATCAATCGTTGCCCCCAGCGCCAACTGCGTAAAGCTCAGCGGCACGGTCACGACCAGATTGGCCCCGTCGCGCATCAGGAACGGATGAGCCTTGATGCGGACGTAGCAGTACAGGTCGCCGCGCGGCCCGCCATGCCGTCCGGGTTCGCCCTCGCCGCTCACGCGGACGCCTTGGCCTTCGTGAACACCGGCGGGGATTTTAACCGTCAGCGTGCGTTTCTTCGGCACGGATCCCTTGCCCCGGCACTTGCGGCAGGGGTCGGTGATGATCTGGCCGGCCCCCTGACACTGCGGGCAGGTCGAGACCATCTGAAAAAAGCCCCCCAGCCCGGCACGCTGCACCTGGCCGCTGCCGCCGCAGGTGTTGCAGCGAACGGGCGATTTGCCTTTCGCCACGCCTGAGCCGGAACAGTCCTGACAGGTATCCTGCCGGGTAAACTCAATGGTTTTATCCGCCCCTTTGGCCACATCTTCAAGCGTCAGCTCGACGGCGGTTTCAAGGTCGTATCCGCGGGCCGCACCGCGCCCCCCGCCGCGTGCGCTGCGCGAAGAACGCCGTCCGCCAAAAATATCGCCGAAGATGTCGCCGAACATATCCCCGAAGATATCGCCGATGTCGTTGACGTTCATGTGCGCATAATCGTGCACACCTGCGCCGCGCAGACCCTCGTGGCCGAACTGGTCATAGCGTTTGCGCTTGTCGGCGTCGCTGAGGACTTCGTAGGCCTCGGCACACTCTTTAAATTTGGCCTCGGCCTCTTTATCGCCGGGGTTTTTGTCCGGGTGGTACTTGATGGCCAACCGGCGATACGCCCGCTTGATGTCGTCGGCGGAGGCCTTCTTGTCCACTCCGAGCACTTCGTAGTAATCGCGTTTGGCCATAATGATTGACTATTGACTATTGGCTATTGATTATTAAAAGAAGGTAGAGGTTAGAAGTTAGAGACAAGTTCTGCTTCCAGCCTCTGCGATCTAACCTCTACCCTCTATCATCTATCATCCGATCTTTAGCACACTGCGCCGTGAACGACGTTTTTCTTGCTGTCGTCTTTGATGCCGGTGATAACCACGTTGGTCGTCAGCATCAGCCCGGCGACCGAGGCGGCATTCTGCAGTGCGATACGGGCAACCTTGGCGGGGTCGATAATTCCGGCCTTAACCATGTCTTCGTATTCGCCGGTGTTGGCGTTGAAGCCGATATTGCCGCTCTTTTCGAGCAATTCGGCCACTACAACGTCGCCGTGCCCGCCGCCGTTTTCGACGATCTGACGAGTGGGCGCTTTCAACGCGCCGATGAGAATGTCAAACCCGATCTTCTCGTCGCCTTTGGCTTTGGCCTTGGCCTTTTCGACCTCGGCAATCGCCCGCAGATAAATCACGCCGCCGCCGGGGATGATGCCTTCCTGTGCGGCCGCCTTGGTGGCGTGCAGGGCGTCATCCAGCAGGTCTTTGCGTTCTTTCATTTCCGACTCGGTCGCCGCGCCGGCCTTGATCACGGCCACGCCGCCGGTCAGCTTGGCCAGCCGTTCCTGCAGCTTTTCGCGGTCGTAGTCGCTGGTGGTCTTTTCGATTTGGCCGCGAATCTGTTCGCAGCGGGCCTTGATGTCTTTCTTTTTGCCCGCGCCTTCGATGATCGTGGTGGTTTCTTTGCCGACGACGATCTTCTTGGCCTGCCCCAGTTGCGACAGCTCGATCTTTTCGAGTTTGACGCCGAGGTCTTCGGTGATGACCGTCCCGCCGGTCAAAACGGCGATATCCTGAAGCATCGACTTGCGGCGGTCGCCAAAGCCGGGCGCCTTAACGGCACAGACCTTCAGCACGCCCTGAAGCCGGTTGATGACCAGCGCCGCCAGCGCCTCGCCTTCGACTTCTTCGGACACGATCACCAACTGTGCCCCCATCTGGGCGACTTTTTCCAGCAGCGGCAGCATCTCGCGCAGATTGCTGATCTTCTTTTCGTGCAGCAGAATATAGGCGTCTTCCAGAACCGCTTCCAGCGTGTCCGGATTGGTCATAAAGTAAGGCGACTGATAGCCCTTGTCAAACTGCATGCCTTCGACGACCGTCAGCTCGGTTTCCATGCCCTTGCCTTCTTCGACCTCGATGACGCCTTCCTTGCCGACTTTGTCCATCGCATCGGCCAGAATCTGTCCGACCTCGGCGTTGTTGTTGGCGCTGATGGCGGCAACCTTGGCGATGTCCTCATGGCCTTTGACGGGCTTGGCCGAGGCGTTGACGAACTCGGTGACTACGTCCGCGGCCTTGGTGATGCCGCGCTGCAGCGCGACGGGATTGACGCCGGCGGTTACGAACTTAAGGCCTTCGTTGTAAATTGCCTCGGCCAGTACCGTCGCGGTGGTCGTACCGTCGCCGACCAGATCGCTGGTCTTGCTGGCGACCTGATTGACCATCTTGGCGCCGATATTCTTAAACGGTTCCGGCAGTTCGATCTCTTTGCTGACCGACACGCCGTCTTTGGTAATCTTGGGCGAGCCGTAGCTCTTGTGCAGCAGCACATTACGCCCCGTCGGCCCCATCGTAACCTTCACGGCGTCGGCCAATTGTGCCAGTCCGTCCTTAAGGTGTACCCGGGCCGTATCCTGAAACATCATTTGTTTTGCCATTTGTATTGTCCTCCCGACTGTTCAGTCGTTGGCTGTTGTTGTAAAACCGGTTACTTTTCGACGATGCCGAGCACTTCGCTTTCGCGCAGAATCTTGTAGTCTTCGCCGTCGATTTCGATGTCGCTTCCGCTGTATTTGCCGTACAGAACAACATCGTTCTTCTTGACGTTCATCGCGGCGCGGCTGCCGTTATCCAGCAGCTTGCCGGCGCCAACGGCGATGACCTTGCCCATCAGCGGTTTTTCGCGGGCAGTGTCGGGCAGCACAATACCACCGGCGGTCTTTTCTTCTGCGTCCTGCGGCTTGACAACAATGCGATCTTCAAGGGGTAACAGCTTCATCGTTTATTCTCCTGTCGATATTATTTATTCGTTGTTTTTCTATTTCGGGTCGCACCGCGTGCGATTACATCATATCCATATCGTCCATCTCGCCGCCCATGCCGGCAGGGGTCTTGTCGTCCTTGGGCATTTCGGTAACCACGCAGTCGGTCGTCAGCAGCAGGCCCGCCACGGAAGCGGCGTTCTGCAGGGCGATGCGCGTCACCTTGACCGGGTCGATTACGCCGACCTCGACGAGGTCTTCGTACTTATCCTTGTCGGCGTTGTAGCCAAAGCCGCCCTTACCCTGTGCGACTTTGTTAACGACCAGATTGCCCACCGCGCCGGCGTTCTCGGCGATGCAGTGACACGGCATACGCAAAGCATTGGCGACAATGGCCGCACCGGTCTTTTCGTCGCCGGTCAGCTTCAGTGCCTTGACCGCCTCGATGCAGCGGATCAACGCGACGCCGCCGCCGGGGACGATGCCTTCTTCGATGGCCGCACGGGTCGCGTGCAGAGCGTCTTCGATGCGGGCCTTCTTTTCTTTCATCTCCGCTTCGCTGGCGGCCCCGACATTGATACGGGCCACGCCGCCGGTCAGCTTGGCCAGCCGTTCCTGCAGCTTTTCGCGGTCATAATCGCTGGTGGTACCCTCAATCTCGGCCTGAATCTGGGCGATACGCCCCTGAATAGCGCCGTGAGCGCCGGCGCCTTCGACGATGACGGTATTGTCGTTGTCGATGTTGACCTTCTTGGCCTGACCGAGCTGGGTCAGTTGCACTTTGTCCAGTTCGATACCGAGGTCTTTGAAGATGGGTTCGGCGCCGGTGAGGATGGCGATATCTTCGAGCATAGCCTTGCGGCGGTCGCCGTAGCCGGGCGCCTTGACGGCGGCCACATGCAGAATGCCGCGGAGCTTGTTAACGACCAGCGTCGCCAGGGCCTCGCCTTCCACATCCTCGGCAATAATCAGCAGCGGCCGTTTGCTCTTGGCAACCGCTTCCAACAGCGGCACGAGCTTGGCAACATTGCTGATCTTCTCTTCAAACACAAGAATAAACGGCTTTTCGAGTTCGCAGACCATCGAATCCGGGTCGGTCACAAAATGCGGCGACAGATACCCGCGGTCAAACTGCATCCCCTCGACATAATCCACATCGGTATCGAGGCTCTTGCCTTCTTCGATGGTGATGACGCCGTCTTTGCCGACCCGCATAAAGGCCTCGGCCATCTTCTTGCCGATTTCCTGGTCATTGTTGGCGCTGATGGCGGCGACATTGACGATGCTGTCCTTTTTGGCGATATCGACCGGCACGGCCAGCGTGGCCAGCTTATCGACGGCCGCGGACACGGCCTTCTGGATGCCGCGGTTGAGGCTCATCGCGTCGGCCCCGGCGGCCAGATTCTTGTAGGCGTCGCGGAACAGGGCCTCGGCCAGCACCGTCGCGGTGGTCGTGCCGTCGCCGGCGACCTTCGAGGTCTTGCTGGCGGCCTCGCGGACGAGCTTGGCGCCCATATTCTCGGCCTTGTCCAACAGTTCAATCTCCTCGGCCACCGTCACGCCGTCTTTGGTAACCGTCGGGCCGCCCCAGCCCTTGTCGATGATCGCACAGCGGCCGCGCGGGCCAAGGGTCGATTTCACCGCACTGGCCAGTTTTTCCACACCGACCAGCAGGGCGCTGCGGGCGTCACTTTCAAACGCTAAGTCTTTTGTTGCCATAAGTGTTGCCTCTCCTATTGTTTAAGTTGCATTATATCCAATTTAAAGAGTTCTATCTGTATAGAAACACACTCTCTACATAAGGCTACACAGATGAGCAAATCAGATACCAGAACCACCCTCGATTTGACCGATTAAATCTTAAATATAAAAAATATAGAGAGTTAGCGTAAAAAAAAAGTATCCCGATATATTGACTCTGCCATCTTCGCCCCTATGTCGAATGGGGTCATCAGCCAACTTGGCAGACCGAGCCGAGCTTTCCCGTAGGGGCGAAACTATGTGTTCGCCCTGTCCTTTTCTCGTTTTTCGACGGCGTCGGGTTTTCGGATATAGGCGGGCACCAAGGTATAGGGGTCGGCAAAGTGTCCCTGTTCGGCCATCTTTTGACCGACGGTATAGACGCCGGATGCGGTCACAGACCAGAATGCCTCATCGAGCGGGCGGGTCAGCGGGCCGGAAAATCGGTCGGCATAGTACGTCAGCCCCTCGCCCAGCAGACCGACGGGGATATTGTCCTCATTTATACGTGCCATAAGTTCTTCCGGGTAAAGCAGCGTGCTGGACAGCAGCTTTTCCCATCGGTCACCGCTGCGTTCATACAGGGCGGCAAAGAAACGGCCCTGCTTGGCATCGAGAATGCAGGCCGCACGAGTCAGCCATGAGCCGGTTTGAGTGCAATAGGCCACAGCGTTCTGAGCCAGGGCATCTAAGGTATCGACGGCGACAATCTGTGTATTTACGGCATAAGCCATCATTATAGAAAGGGTTACAGCTATTCGGATACCGGTAAAGCTGCCGGGGCCGCTGGTGATGTATAGCCGGTCGATTTGGCCGGGCCTAATGTTAACCTTGGACAACAGCCCGTCCATAACGTCAAACAGCTCGGCATTATGACGCATAAAACCGGAAAAAGAAGATTCACTTAGAATGGTATTTCCCATGCCAAGCGCCACCGATCCCACGCGCCCGGAGGTTTCGATTGCTAATCTGTACGTCTGTTCTGAATTGGACACACCAAAACTCCATAGCCTCTCTAATTGCCGATGCCGAACTTATACAATTTACCAACATTAAAAACAAGCATTGTTTGGAAAAAGTTTCAGTTTTTACACTTGCATTAATTTTTTCTTGGATATACACTTAGCCGTCTGATGGCGGAGGTATCCGCTGGTGGGTGTTGGTGTAGGATTTAAATTGATAAATGACTTCGAAAAATTATTTGCGGAGGATTATTGTGCAGATGGTTTCAGTTTCTCACAATTATCGTACAGCGTCCCGACGCGGTGTAACCCTTTGTCTGACGACAATTATCACGGGGATGGCCATTGTCGCGTTTGCCCAGCCTGCCGAAGAACGGGCACGGCAGGCAAGGATCGACTCCTTTATCCAGATCGCTCGCGAGCAAGTCAACCGCGGATATTATCAGCACGCCGAAATCGAGTTGGACAAGGCCGCGACTGCGGAATTTGCGCCGTTTGTAACCGAGTCGCAGAAGCGAGAAATCGCCGCGCTGCTGCAAACGATCCACACCGCCGCCAACACCGCCGCCGAGCAGCGGCAGGCCATCGAGCAAGCCCTGCGGCAAAGCGATGCCCTGGCGGCACAGGGAAACTACGCACAGGCTGCCTCGTTACTGCGCCAAATTGAGCGCAGTCCTTACCTGGCCGAACATGAAAAACAGATCGTGGCCGCGTCGCTGATAGAGTACGACGATAAAAGCAAAACCCAAGCGGTCCAATTGGCCGTCGAAGACCTGATGCCGCAGAACACCGCAACAGCTCAAACGATTGTCGTTCAAGAACCGGTTGCGCCCGCGACGTATGATCAAACGCCGCCGGCAACTGACCTGCGATCCGAAACGGATGCCGAAGACTCCTATCTGCAAGTAATCCGGCGCGAACGGGCGGTGCGGATCGATTATACGACAGCGATTGTCAATGATGCGATGTCGCGATCACGCGCCCTGCTGCAGGAAAACCGATTCGAGGAGGCACGGCAGGTACTGCGAAACGCGATGTCCACCGTCGAACGCAATAAACTTCTGCTGGGCGATGCGCTGTACGCCGAGTATATGGCTCAACTGAACAATGAAGAACAGACGCTTAACGAACAGCAGCACGTCTGGCAAGCCCAGCAGGATCAGCGGCGGGTCGAAGAGGCGGCGACAATAACCGACACCATTCGCGACACCATCGAGGAACAGCGGAAACAGGCCATTGAAGACTATATGGATCGCGCATACGCCTTTCAGGCCGAGGAGCGATACGAAGAGGCTTTGGGACAATTGGAACTGTTATTGGGGGTTGACCCGCTGCACCAACGTGCCCTGATGATGAAACAGTCGCTGGAGCATTGGACACGGTATCGCGAGCAGCGACGTATCCAGGACGAGATCGAGCGGGAAGAATTGGATGTGCTGATGGAAGCCACTAGCAAGCAAATCCCGTATGCCGAAGAGATCACCTATTTCCGCAACTGGAAAGAGATCGCCGCGCGCCGTGAACAAAATCTTTTAGAAACGATGAGTCCGGAAGACATCTTGGTCAATCGGCAGCTTGACGAACGGGTCGATTTGTCAATGCTGACCGAATATACCACGCTGGCCGAAGCGATCGATTTGGTGCGCCAGTCGGTGAGCCCCCCGCTGGCCATTGTGGTGCAATGGGGCGATTTGAGTATGAATGCGTTTGTCGAACGCGATACGCCGGTGAATATGTCCGGCGAAGGGTTGGTTTCGGTTGTGCTGCGAACGGCACTGAATCGCATCCTTCAGGCGGTCAGCAGTGCCGCCATGGCGGACTTGGGGTTTGTCCTTGAAGACGGCGTAATAACTATCGCGACGGTCGAGTCCTTGCCGACCAGCTTTAGGAACGAAGTGTACGACGTGGCCGACCTGCTCAATCCCCCGGCCAACGGCGGTGGCGGCATGTACGGCGGCGGCGGCATGTACGGCGGTGGCGGCATGTACGGCGGTGGCGGCGGCATGTACGGCGGTGGCGGCATGTACGGCGGCGGTGGCGGCGTCGGGAACTGGCAGTCACAATATCGCGGCAGTCAATTGATCTGGGTGATCCAGCAGACCATCAATCCGGAAAGTTGGTATGAAGAAGGTGGAGAAGGCCGCATCAATCAATACAGCGAAAACAAGCTGCTCGTCTGGCAGACACCGGAAGTCCACAAACAAATCAGAGAATTCCTGGAGATGCTTCGTATCGGTCTGGGAGAGCAAGTCGCAGTCGAAGCACGATTTCTCGTGGTGGGTGAGAACTTCCTCCAAGATATCGGGCTCGACCTGCACACTATCAATCTTAGAGTCGGCGGTCCATTCAATAAGGGAGGTACCGGCGAACCCGGCGTATTAGGGATTGCGCAATCGACACGGGATCACGTCATCCCAACGGGGACGAATGTACCCGGCTCACTGGCCGGCACCTTAACACAACCGGGTTTAAGTCTGACCTCAAACATTACATTCGATGACCTCGTTGTCGATTTTATCATTCAAGCTACACAAGCGCACAGAAACTCCCGGACGTTGAACGCTCCCAAAGCGGTGGTGATGAACGGGGAAACGGCATCGTTATCCGTCGATACTGAAACACGTATCGTATCGAACAGTTCTTTGGTTACCGAGTCGGTGGGCACCGGAGATGTTCCATTGCTCACCACCTATTGGGATAGAGAACTCGAAAGTTTAAATACCGGCATTCAGATGTCGATTACACCGACAATCACCGCTGATAAAAAGTATGTCCTTTTGCTTATCAATGCGAATCTTACAGATTTGTTGGCTGTGTCAACGCAGCAAGTGACCGCGTTGGGTCCTAATAACGAGTTGCTAACGGATCAATTCGCGTTGCCGACGACACAGAACAGTTCGATTAATACCCGCGTCAATGTGCCGGACCGCGGGACCGTAATGCTGGGCGGCTTGACGCTGGCGGCCGAAAACGAACGCGATTCCGGTATTCCGATCCTCAGCAAAATTCCGATTCTGAACCTGTTGTTTTCCAACCATAGCGTAGTCAGAGATAAACACATTCTGCTGATCTTGGTCAAACCGACGATTATGCTTCAGGAAGAGAACGAACAGGACGCCATCGCGGCGATGGAAAAAAGAAAGTAATCGATTGACTTTAACGAACAAACATAGAGGGACGCCGACATTTTGTCCGGCGTCCTTTTTTTTGCGCGGATCAGAAGCAGTACCCCCCCCCCCCCCCAAAAAAAAAACACCAGAACTAATAATCTTCTGTATTTATGGCAGCGAAGCAAGTCTTTGGTTGAGGACTTGAGAGACCAGCTTCGGATTCGCTTGTCCTTTGCTTTTTTGAATGACTTGCCCAGTCAAAAAACCGAGGGCTTTTTTGGCCTTTTTCGGGTTGTCTTTGGCGTCCTGAACGGCCTGCGCGTTTTCGGCCAGAACCTGTTCGACCAGGGCTTCAATTTCGCCGGTGTCGCTTTTCTGAATGAGATTCTTCGCTTCAGCAATCTGTGCGGGATCGCCGCCGGAGCGGGTCATTTCCTCAAAGATCACCGCCGCCGAGGTGGCACTGATCTGGCCTTCATCGGTCATTTTGGCCAATACGGCAAGGTGTTCGGGCGATACCCCGAGTGCATCCACCGTCGTCTGCCGTTCATTGGCCAGTTTCAGCCCCGTCTGGGTCAGCAGATTGCAAACGCGCTTGGGGTCACCGCCGCAGCGCACGGCCGCATCAAATAACACGCCCGTCGCCTTTTCGCCGGTCAAGACCTGGGCGTCATAATCGCTCAGGCCGTAATCGCCGACAAACCGTTTCTGAATCGCCAACGGCAGTTCGCAAAGCCGCGCCTTGATCTCCTCAAGCCACTGGTCTGAAACCACCACCGGCACCAGATCCGGGTCGGGAAAGTAGCGATAATCGTGCGCCTCTTCCTTTTCGCGCTGCAGGACGGTCTGCTGGTTCACGTCGTCCCAGCCATAGGTGCTTTTATTGCCCATCTGCATAGTTTTGCCGGTGGTCAAAAATTCATCCAACTGGCGGTTGACTTCATAGGCGATGCTGCGTTCGATGGCGCGGAAGCTGTTAAGGTTCTTGACCTCGGTGATGGGAGTCTTGAAGACCTGGCCGCCGCGGGTGATGTGCAGGTTGACATTCGGTTCAAACCGCATATGGCCTTTCTGCATATCGGCCTCGGAGACGCCCAGATAGCGGACGATGCGCTGCAGCTCTTGGGCCGCCAGCCGCACCTCGGCGGGGCTGTTCATATCCGGCTCGGTAACAATCTCTAAAAGCGGCGTGCAGGAGCGATTCAAATCCACGCCTGAATAATTGCCGAAGGTGTGAACGTTTTTGCCCGCATCTTCTTCAAGATGCGCTCGGCGGATGCGGATCTTTTTGGTCGTGCCGTCGTCCAGCAGAATATCCAGATAACCGTTCTCGGTTATCGGCAGGTCGTATTGGCTGATCTGGTAGTTCTTCGGCAGATCGGGGTAGTAATAGCTCTTGCGGTCCCACTTGGTAAAGCGCGCGATGTCGCAGTTGAGGGCCAGCCCGGTCAGTATGCCGAATTCGACGGCGGCCTTGTTCAGCACCGGCAGCGCGCCCGGCATCCCGATACACACCGGGCACACCCGCGTATTGGGCGCGTGGCCATACGCCAACTCACACCCGCAGAACATCTTTGTTTTGGTCGCCAGTTGAACGTGAATTTCTAACCCAACAATAATCTTGTAGTCTAAACTCATTCTTACTTTCCTTATTTTTGCCACAGAGGGCACAGAGGACACAGAGTTGTTTTATTAACTTTTTTCAGAAGAGATCACTATCCAAACATCTACACATTTAAAAAAATAAACCATAAATAAAAAGTGCTATCTGTTTTATGCCATGCGTATTGAAATATGTCATTACCAATAGAGCAGAAAGCATCTCCTCTTAGCATTTTAATATCCGGTTTCATCAATTGTATCTCAATAGATGAAGAAGGATGAATATAAGTTCCATCTTCTTTGAAAACGATACCCCTTGCGATTTTGCTGAGTATTCTGTTGATCCGGCTTGTTTCAGCGAAGAAAACTTCGCCGTTTCCCAAGATAATTCCACCTTCTGATAATATATCTACAGAATTAATATGGTCATTTATATAACTTTTGTATTTATGGGACTCCGATCTATTGAGACTTCGTAGTATTTTTTCTTTCCATAAATCTTTCATTTCTTTGCATTCAGAAAAAGCGGCAACTGACAAGAAAAAAAGGAAATACTCATCATCTTTTTCATGCTCCTTATTGCACTTGATGTGCGTTGGAACCGTTAGAAGATTAGACGTTTTCTTCGGGAAGATGCTTTTGGGTGGAATGTGATCCTTAGAGTCAGCTTTATCTTTTCCACATAAATAGCAAATTTTATCATTTTTTGATATCAATGTATTTCTCTGTGCTCTCTGTGTCCTCTGTGGCAAAAAAAACTATACAGACACCCGTTTGATACCGTTAATCAACCTATCTTCGCCGAAGTTGATAATCAAGCCGCGTTTTAGTTTTGTTGCTTTCAAATATGAGATCGTTTGCGAGAGCGCAACGGCCGTCGGCAGCTTGACGGCTTTTAATTCCACGACGACCTCATTCTCAACGAGAAGGTCGATCTTTAGCCCCTTGATTTCACGCCCTTTATAGACAATATCAACAGGCACTTGCCGTTGGTGCTGAATACTCTGCAATTGAAATTCATGGCAAAGCGCCTCTTCGTAAATGGACTCCAGCAATCCCGGCCCCAATTCCTTATGGACTTCAATGGCCGCCCCAATGATTCGTTCTGTAAGTTTATCTGCCATTTTATATCTCTGTGTTCTCTGTGTCCTCTGTGGCAAAAAAAAGCGTTTACAGTAAAGGGCTTCGTTTGTGCCAGTCGGTGGCGTTTTGGTACATTTGCGCGATGCGCAGCAGTTTATCTTCCGTAAAGGCGTCGGTGATAATCTGCAAACCGATAGGCAGGTTGTTCTCATCGAAGCCGCAGGGAACGCTCATGCCCGGCAGGCCGGCCAGATTGACGGCGATGGTATAGACATCGGCCAGATACATCTTGAGCGGGTCGTCGGTCTTTTCGCCGATCTTAAAGGCGGTCGTCGGGCTGACCGGCAACATCAGACAGTCGGCCTTTTCAAAGGCGGCGATAAAATCCCGACGGATCAGCGTTCTGACTTTCAGCGCCTTGAGGTAATAAGCGTCATAATAGCCGCTGGACAGGGCAAACGTACCGAGCATAATACGGCGTTTGACTTCGGCGCCAAAGGCCTCGCTCCGCGATTTGGTATAGACCTCGACATAATCGTCGGCTGCGCCGCTGCGATAACCGTAGTGTACCCCGTCGAAGCGGGCCAGATTGCTGGATGCCTCGGCGGTGGCGATGACATAGTAGGTTGCGATGGCGTAAGGGTAATGCGGCATCGTAACTTCAACCGGTTCGGCGCCAAGCGAACGATAGACAGCCATACTGTCTTCGAATGCTTTTCGCACAGCCGGATCGGCGCCGGGGTGTAATTCCGGTACGTAAGCGATACGAAGGCCGTCCAGAGGCCGGTTCAGATCGGCCAGATAGTCGATTTTCGGTGCAAGAGTCTCCGCCACGCTGGTGCTGTCCCGCCGGTCATGACCGGCGATGACGTTCATCATCAGCGCCGCGTCGGCGACGTCCCGCGTCAACGATCCGATCTGGTCAAAGCTGGAGCCGTAGGTGACCAGCCCGTAGCGGGACACCCGGCCATAGGTGGGCTTAAGGCCGGTGATGCCGCAGAACGAAGCGGGCTGGCGGATCGAGCCGCCGGTGTCGCTGCCCAGCGCCGCCGCACACAGCCCCGCCGCAACCGCCGCAGCCGAGCCGCCGCTGCTGCCGCCGGCGACGCGGGCGTTGTCCCAGGGATTGACCGTTTTTCGCAGGGGGGAGGTTTCGGTGCTGGAGCCCATGGCGAACTCATCGAGATTGGTCTTGCCGATGATGACGGCGTCGGCGGCCAGCAATTGCTCGATGACGTGGGCGTCGTACGGGGCGTGAAAATGTTCGAGCATTTTTGAGCCGCAGGTCGTCGGGCCGAAGGCGGTACACATATTATCCTTAACGGCGACGGGCACACCCGCCAGAAGGCCGACGGGCTGGCCGGCGGCGATTTTTTTGTCGATGGCCTCGGCATCCCGCAGGGCCTTTTCGGCAAACGTCGAGATATACGCCCCCAGCGTCGGATCGTATTTTTCAATACGGCCAAGGCAGTCCCGAACCGCTTCGACACTGGATAATTTCTTTGCCGCAATCGCGTTACGAAGCTCAAGAGCTGTCAGTCGTTCACTCATTGATTTTACCTTTTGCCTTTTCCTTTTTTACGCGCCTGAGTTGTCGTCAAGTATTTTGGGGACGATAAAATAGCCGTCCGTCTGGTCGGGGGCGTTGGCCAGTGCCTGCTCGTTGCTCAGCGACGGCTGCGGCACATCCTCCCGAAACACATTTTGCACCGGCAGGCAGTGGGCCAGCGGCTCAACCTGCTCGGTGTCCAGGACGTTGATTTTTTCGATATAGCCGACGATGTCGCTCAACTGGGCGCTGAATTGGGCGATTTCCGACTCGCTCAATTCCAGCCGGCTCAGCACGGCGACCCGCTCAACCATTTTTCTGTCAATTTGCAGGCTCATGGCGTACTCCTGTTAAACTAACGTAGCACGGGCTTCCAGCCCGTGAAAAAAGTTCTCATAATTTTGCCACAACTATACCACTTATGGCCGCTTCCGGCAAGGACAAATAGCGGCATTCGGACGAAGAATTGCCGGAGACGACCCGATTATGCAATGCCGGACGGGGCGTTTTCAAGCGTGATCGTCCGCACATCGCCGCCTCCATGGAAAAGCCGAATCGTAAGCGGATTCAGCGACGCCATAGACTCCCACACCCGGTCGGCCCACTCGACCAGCACCACCGAGTCCGGGCGGCTGTATTCCTCAACCCCGAGGGCCTCAAACTCGGCCGCCGATTCCAGCCGGTAGGCGTCAATATGATAGACCTGCATCCCCCCGCCCCACGCAAAATACTCATTGACCAGCACAAACGTCGGGCTGGTCACCAAGTCGTCCTGCTCGACGCCGAGGCCGTGCGCAATCCCCTTAATCAAATGCGTCTTGCCCGTCCCCAGATTGCCGATCAACGCAATCACCTCCCCACCCTTCAAGGCCTCTCCAATCCGCCGCCCCAGCGCAATCGTCTCAGCGGCACTCTGCGTTGAAATTTCAATTTTCCTGTTAGTCATCGTATCAGCTTTCGCAATTTTATTTAAAACCATGAAGCCCATGAAGCACACGAAGTTTTCCAATTATTTTTCTTTGTGATCTTCATGTTCTTCATGGTTAATACTCTTTCTACAAATGGTCAAATCCTTTGGGTTCCAGTTTTGCTATCTTGCCATCAAGTGTTTGCAATCTCATGCCGCATTCGGCGGTGATTTCGCCGATGCGGGTAATTGAAATACTTTTTAATCCCGCCAGCTTGCCAAATTCCGAAGGCGCGATTGCAAAGAGCAGTTCAAAATCTTCACCGTCGTTCAATGCAGCCGCAAGCGGGTCACCGCCCTGCCGTGCGGCCTCGGAGACGGGCAGCATCGCGGCCTCTACTATCGCCCCGACGTTGCTTTGCGTGCAGATGCGGTTCAGGTCAGTGCTTAACCCGTCGGTAATATCCATCATCGAATGAATACGGGCGGCCTTTGTGATGGCCAGCGCCTCGTTGACCCGCGGCACAAACGTCAAGTGTTTGTGCGCCAGCGATCCGCCCAGCGTCCCCGTCACACAAATCACATCTCCGGCCTGTGCCCCGTTTCGCCGCACGGGGGCGTGATGGCCGCTCGGAACGCTCAGCATCGTCACACAAATCGCCAGCCGGTCGCCACCCTGCCACTTCGTAATATCCCCGCCGATCAGCTCACAGTCAAACATCCGCCCGGCCCGCAGCAGCCCGGCGTGCAGTTCTTTGAGCCGCTCGCCGCCGAACCCCTGCGGCAGGCCCACCGCACACACCGCACAGATCGGCACGCTCGCCATGGCCGCACAATCGCTCAGACTGGCCGCCATCGCCTTATACCCCGCCTGTTCCAGCGAACACGACGACAGGTCAAAATGCGACCCGTCCAAAAGCATATCCGTCGTGACAAGCACCGACTCGCTCGGCGCAACG
The DNA here is from genome assembly GCA_012729675.1 of Phycisphaerae bacterium. GTDB lineage: Bacteria > Planctomycetota > Phycisphaerae > Sedimentisphaerales > Anaerohalosphaeraceae > T3Sed10-213. Next base: position 31,146 of record JAAYCR010000063.1, read on the forward strand.
TTCACCTGCGCCATATCGTCACCGATACCAATGGGGAATCTTGCCGCGTCAATCTTGCTTTGTTGAGCAAACCAGGATGTCATTTTGTCTTCTTTCATTGTATTATGAACACAAGAACTCAAGGACTCAAGAACTCAAGAATTAGTTGTTTTCGATTTTAGAGCGATAAAGAGACAACAACTTGCTGACTTCTTCGGCCTGTTCTTTCATCTGTGCCGTCTGACAATAGGCCAAATCCTGTGCCAGAATCAGATAATATCGAATCTCTTCAAGTGAACCGTAAGCAATCGTCAGGAAATGCGATTTTTCCGCCTTCGACTTCTTTTTGAATCCCTCAGCAATGTTTGCCGGAATTGAAACAGCCGCCCGCCTCATTTGGCTGACAAGCCCATATAATTCTGATTTGGGAAAATCCTGGGTTGATTTATACACAGAAAGCACAAGCTGATGTGCTTTTTGCCACACAAATAAATCTTCAAATTTCTTCGCCGGCTGATTCATTCAGTTACTCCCTTCTTCTTTCATTCTTGTGTTCTTGAGTTCTTGTGTTCTTGTGTTCTTGTGTTCTTGTGTCCTTCCTCCTCATTGTTCTTTGAGCTTTTCTTTCCAGTATTTGATCTGTGCCTTGGCCGCTGTCGGCCCGGCGGAGCCGAGTGTTTTGTACGCTTGACAGACGCCTGCCGGGTTCAGCGCAACATACACATCCTCGTGGATCTTGTCGCACGCAGCCTTAAACTGCTCGATGGATAAATCCGCAAGTTTCTGCTTACCTTCTTTCTCGCACTGCGCCACCAGCCCCCCGACGATGCCGTGGGCCTGGCGGAACGGCACGCCGCGATTGACCAGATACTCGGCCAAGGCGGTGGCGTCGAGGAAGCCCTCATCCAGCCCGGCCGCAATCTTGGACGTATTAAATGCCGTATGGCTGACAATCGCCTCGGCCATCTGCAAACAGGCCGCGGCATTGTCCGACGCCGCAAAGACGTGCAGCTTGTCCTCCTGCAGGTCGCGGTTGTACGTCGAAGGCTGGGCCTTCATAATCGTCAGCATCGCCACCAGCGCCCCGTAGGCCGTCCCGGTTTTGCCCCGAATCAGCTCCAGCATATCCGGGTTGCGTTTCTGCGGCATCATGCTCGAACTGGTGCAGTACGCATCATCCGTTCGGATAAACCCGAACTCTGAGGCCGTGTACAGAATCCAGTCCTCCGCCAGCCGCGACAGATGCGCCGCGATCAGCGAACAGCAAAAGATATACTCGGCACAGAAATCCCGGTCGGAGACCGCGTCGATGCTGTTATACGTAATATCCGCAAACCCCAAAAGCTCCGCCGTCTTTGTCCGATCCAGCGGCAGTGTCGAGCCGCCCACCGCCCCGCTGCCCAAGGGGCACACGTTGAGCCGTTTGCGACAGTCCTTCAGCCGGCTCCAGTCGCGAGCCAGCATCTCGACAAAGCTGAGCAAGTACGACGCGATACTGACCGGTTGTGCCCGCTGCAAATGCGTATAAGCCGGCATCACGGCGTCGGTGTACTTCTCCGCCAGCTTGACCAGTGCCCGCTGCAAAAGCGTGATATGCGTCTGCATGATCTCGATCTCATCACGCATCCACAGCCGGATGTCCGTCGCCACCTGATCGTTGCGGCTGCGGCCGGTGTGCAGCTTGCGTCCCGCATCCCCCGTCTTGGCAATCAGTGCCGACTCCACCGCCATGTGGATATCCTCCTGCGTCACATCAAACGCAAACGTCCCAGCCGCGATCTCCTCGCCGATCTCAATCAGCCCCCGCTTGATCTCGGCCAGTTCCGCGTTGGTCATCAGCTTCTGCGCCGCCAGCATTTCCGCATGCGCAATCGACCCGACGATATCCACCTTGTACAGCCGCCGGTCAAACGACAGCGACTCCACAAAATGCACCGCCAGCTCATCCACCGACCCGCTCAACCGCTTTTCCCAGCTCTTTTCGGCCTTTGCCATCGCTTATTTCCTCACAAATGGGGTTATCTCTTCAATAAACACCCCAAAATCATACGCCCCTATCCGGAATCTGTCAAGAAAACCCTTCCTTTCCCCGCCCCGCCGCAATTTTCCACAAAATACGTGAGTAATTTCGCCCCCCCGCGCATAATACTTATGAAAGCCGGCAAACGATAGGGACAAAAAATGGATCCTGAACCCAGTCAGACTGACAACAACACCTTTGAGATTGTCAACGGCAGTGCGGACGCATGGAAGCGTCTCCTGGCCGGCACAATCCCCCAGCTCTATGGCATGTTCATAAAACGCGGCGTCCATCCGGCCCTGGCCGAAGAATTGACCCAAAAAACCGTCTTCGACGCCATCCGCGGCCGGACGGGCTTTGACCCGGCCAAAGGCTCGCCCCGCCAGTGGCTCTTCGCCATCGCCTCCAACAACCTCGCCCTCGAAATGCGGCAGCGGCACACCCGCCCGCACCCCGACAGCGACCTGCTGCACTATCTGGAGGCCCTCGACACCCGCCCCCTGCCGGACGAGATGCTCGAACACAAGGAAACGGCCCTGCTCGTTCAAAAAGCCCTGATTCAACTGGACCCCAAAGAGCAGACCGCCCTGAAGGCCAAATATCTCGACGACCTCTCCGCCCGAGACATTGCCCGGCGGCTGAATCTGACCGAAAAGGCCGTCCACAGTCTCCTGTACCGGGCACGGGCCGCGCTGCGTCACAAACTGATTCAATTGGCGCCTCACTTCAAAGAGGAGCAGACAATATGGGCTCTTCGGAATAATTTGTGGGTAAAAATAATGGGAATCGCCTTCGGCGATGCTGATTTATGCTTTTCAAACACCCCCCAACCGAAGCCAGATTTTTAAAAGGGATACGTTGCAATACAATGG
>JAAYCR010000064.1 GCA_012729675.1 Phycisphaerae bacterium
CTTACCTGTTGATCCGTAACCATCAGAAATCTCCTAACTTAAGGAAATTCTGATAGTCTATTGTCTTTTGCTAATGTCCGGAATCTTTATTTGTCGCTAAAGGTAAGAATTATTGTCGCTGATCAGCAATACTGTTATTATAATTTTGGCCTTAGTTTTCATGATACAAATCTTTCTTTAACAATTACCTGACTTAAATGCAAAATACTTGGAAAAATAGGGACAGCTACGAATGGCACTGTCCCTATTTTTCCCGACCTCAATATCCGTCAGCCGGCCGAGGGCGTCGTATCGAATTATCGCTTTGGTCATGTTCAATGTCATCAATTGTTCTGTTTGTCAAATAAAGCGTCTGACCTGCTCTGTAGAAAAGCTCTTTAAAAAGTAAAAAAAAGCTTAATTTTAGACTTGCACCATCTTTTATTAGTGTGTATATGCTGGATTATGAGCATAACATCCAAATCGCCAATTGAAGTGGCCAAGGCCGCCTGCGCGTTGGAAAGCTCGTTGGCCTGCATATCCGTCAACGACTGATTGTCAATCTTCGTGGGCACGGCCAAACCTATCTGATTGATCATAAAAAAAATGGTTTGATTCCAAATAGAGCCAGTGCCCATTCTTTTTTTGAAAAGTCAACGTGGGAGGATTGCTATCCTTGAAAAAACAGCAAATCGTGACCTTGTTTACCCCCGGTATGTCCACGATCAAGTGATTTTTCTTTTCAAACCACTGGAACCGATGCATCATTCTGAAAACTTCTGCCCACTCTTTTTTTTCAAATTGGCGCCTTATGTCCTGCGGTGTCTCTGACCAGGGATCCCATTTGATTTCATTAATCACGATGTTCTCGGTGGGCTGTTCGGCAACAAACAATTCACACCGCTTGTCATATTCATCACAATGTATCACGGACTGCATAAGCAGCCGCCATTGACCGTCTTTATACACACAGCGAAAATGTATCCGTGGCAGACCTAAATACGGACTTCCAAAAGGAAATGCAGCGTCTCCCTGACCAAAATAAACGGAGGCATAATCTTCGCCGTAAAAATCAATACCTGAAATTCGACCGATGTCCTCAATTGATCCGAGAACATCCAGCACGGCCAATACGTCTTTTTCGATAAATTCCCCAAAGCAAACAAACGGCTCCGTAAACTCCCTGACTTTTTTACCTGCAAACCGAACATGCTCCGATATTGCTTTCCAGTGGTTGTCTTCTCTGCGAAGTGTCAATTTATAAGGCTGATATTCGTCTGGCCGCAACCGGAAACCAGGGCCCAAAAATATATCAATGAGAGTTTCTTGTTGCATGACGGAACATATATTCAATGAAGGAAGAATTGTCTTCGTTACGTTTTTATTTTTGTCAACCGCCAGCGTATATATATTCACCGTTTCTTCGTCGTAATAACAGTACGTCCATTTGAACAAATCTTTGAGAGGAAATGTTTCGATGAATTGTATCTGTTGCACAGAATCGAGTTTTCCGGACAGCTCCGGGGCCAGTTTTCCAAGGCCGTCCAGCCTGTAATTTTCGAACGTTTTGATATAAACATTAAAGTATTTCGGACTTCTTTCCGACACGCTCCGATATTCAAAGACAGTGCAATTTTCAATTTCTGAATAGCTTTTCTTGCATTCGTAATCCGATAGGTCGCTCTTTCCACCAAAATATTCAACCCCCTCACGTTGATTGCATTTTTCCAGGAAAAGGCCCGCGAGGTGATCCGCATCGGCTTGCACAATCTCCCTTGCTGCAGCCTGAGCCGTAAAACTCAATCCGGCCAAGACCAGAAAAATAATATTACAGATCGTTGGGGAAAACGAAACGGAGCTAGACACCTTGTTTGATCGAAACAGATATAACCTTCTTTTCAACAAGGCATTACAGACCACGCCATCCGGCCAAGTTTGTGGTAAAGCACTCATTTTGTCTCCTGTTTAACCCTTCCGCACGGCCGCACGGGCCGCAATTTCCTATATTATACATCCCCTCTCAACTTAAGCCAAAATAATTCTACCCAAGTAATCAATACGCAATAATCATTGACCAAATAATTGCACTCTTTCCCCAAAACCCCACAACAATTATTTTCCCCCGGATAACATCCCGCGGCCGGATCGCCTCATTTCTTCCAATCCAAGTTACCTTGCTATGCTGTCTTTAATAGGGCGGCAGCGGATAGCTGATTGCGGCCAACAGGCTGGCACCGTAACGCGCCCAGAGGTCTTCGGGGCTTAACAGGTCGTCTTCTCTGGCGAATTCAAGCGTAATGACAGGGATGCCCAGTTCTTCTCCGGCAAACGAGCCGAAAGAGCCGGGGCGAGCGCCCAATTTCCGCACCGGCATGGGGGAAAACGCGGCCATAAAATGGGCCAGCGACTCGCCCGGGCCGTCGTAGTCGATGCACTTGAGCGGCTGGTGAATGCTGATAATGCGGATCGGCTTGTGAGTATTGATCAGGTCATATAACAATTGTGATTCCGGCTCCGACAATGCGGAATATCCGGATGTGGTGTTATTTTCGCGGTTGGCCGCGGGAAAATTGCGATTCAAGTCGATGCCATTGGCGTTGCCGCGTGTATTGCGGACGACGCCGTCCGGATTGGCGTTGGGAATAATCAGGATTCTGCGTCCTGCCGTCAGGTCGCTGCGCTGGCGGAGTCGTTCCATCAGACGGTACGTCAGCGGGATGCCCGCCTGCTCATCGCCGTGAATCGTCGCAAAAACAAAGATCGTCTCCGGCCCATCTCCGGCCGAATACAGATCGATCGGTCGATTTTCAACCGAATACCCCGCCGTCTGTACGGTAAAATGCTGAGGCACAGCGGCGGTTGACCTTTTCCCCGGCCCGCAGCCCATCACGCCTACACATAAGACTGCGGCGGCTGCAATTACGAATGCACTGCTGTTTGTCGATAATTTCATTTTTGTATTGTGGCAATAAAGTGTTTCATCGAAGGTTTAGATGTCGAAGATCAGCGTTGCGCCGTGACTTGATTGGGGCGCAGCGGTTTCGGCTCGGGATGGTCGATGACGCCGAGGTAAGGGAGAGTGTTTTCAAGAATCTCCTTGACCACCGGCGCTGCGACGCGACCGCCGCTGTAGCCTTTGCCCAGATCCCGATTGGGTCGAATGATTGAGACCAGCACCACGACGGCGGGCTTATCGGCCGGGGCGCCGCCGACAAACGACGCTACATAGTTGCTCTCATCGTAGCCGCCGCCGGGAAGAGCCATGTTGGCGGTTCCGGTTTTACCCCAGACCTGGCAGTTTTTCAGTGCCGCCGGGGCGCCGGTTCCTTCGTTGACGACAGCGGTCAGGGCGTCCCGCACCATCCAGTGGGCGACTTCGGGCTTCAAAATATACCCCGCCCCCGCGCCGGGCTGTTTGTATTCGGTGACTTTTCCGCTGCGATCCACCACGGCGCGGACGATATGCGGCCGCACGACGCTGCCGCCGTTGGCCAAAATGCAGTAGGCCCGCGCCATTTGCAGGGCGGTGACGGAGACCTCGTGACCGAACGGAATGCGGGTGATGCTCCAGCCGCTCCATCGGTTCAGCGGGTGCAAAATTCCCCCCTCTTCGCCGGGCATATCCACGCCGGTCGGTGTCCCGAAACCGAACAACTGCAAGCCGTTATAAAGCTTTTTGTCGCCCATCGTCAGGCCGATCTTGGCCATGCCCACGTTGCTGGAGTGAATCTGAATCTCGCGCATATCCAGCACGCCGTAGCGTTTGTTGCCGAACTCCCCGATGCGGTAGCGGGCAAAGTAGCCGTTTTCGCAATCAAACTTTTCATTATAGCCGACGGCCCCGCTGTCCAGTGCGATGGCCGCGACGATGGGTTTAAAGATGCTGCCCGGCTCATAGACATCGCCGATCGCGCGGTTCTTCATCCGCTCCGGCGGCGTGCGCGAAAAGGCGTCCGGATCATAATCCGGCAGCGAGACCATCGCCAGGATCGCACCGGTCCACGGGTTCATCATGATCCCGACCGCCGCCTCGGCTTCATACTCGGTCATTTTTTTGTGCACTGCGGCCCGCACGAATTCCTGTATCGTCGTGTCTATCGTCAAGATCAGGCTTTGGCCGTCCACGCTTTCGACCCGGTCGGCCAGGGACGCGGCAATCGGGCGGCGCATCGCATCGACGACAAAGACGCTTCTTCCCTCACTGCCGCGCAACAGGGCGTCATACCGCTGTTCAAGGCCCGCCAGCCCAATTTGATCGGTTCCGATAAAACCGATGATATGGCTGGTCAGCGTTCCGCCGGGATAATAGCGTTTCCATTGAGACTCGGCGCCGATACCGGGCAGGCGGGCGGCCAGAACCGCGTCGCGCGTCAGGGCGTCCACGTCGGATTTGAGCGGGAGATAGCCCGGATTGGTCGCATCGAAAATCATCCCGCAAATCTCGTGTCCGGGTACGCCGAGCGTGTCGTGCAGTTCTGCGGCGACGATTTTGACGGCTTCGGGGTCTTCGAATCGCCGCGGCTCGGCAAAGACGGTGTAGCTGATGTTGCTGGCCGCCAGCAGCCGCCCGCGGCTATCGACGATAAAGCCGCGCTGCGCTTTTTCGGGGACAACAGCGTTCTGCTGGCGTCGGCTGGTCTGTTCAAACGATTCGGATTGGACGACCTGCAGATCGTACAGCCGCCAGGCCAGAAGTCCGAAGACAGCCGTCAGCAGGACAAGTCCGAGCATTAACGAGTAGGTCTGTCGTCTCATGGGGTTTGCTCCTGCAGCCGCGGCGTCAGGACGGTAGGGTTGATCAGGCTTTCAAATCGAAGCTGCTGCTGCCAAAGCTGTTGGGTAATGTGCTTTTGCTCGACCATCGCCGAGCGGTACTGGTTAAACAGACGAACAGAGCTGGCTCGCAGGTGCACTGTGAACACCAGCGCGCCCGTCATAAAAAAGACAATATACACAAACCGTGCACGCGACATCACACTTCATTTCAGGGGACAGGGACGATCAGTTTCATCCCGACGATCACGTCGTCGGGGCTTTTCAGACGGTCTTGATTCATCTCGACCAGCGTTTGGAACCGTCGGCCGTCGCCCAGCGTTTTTTCGGCGATTTTCCAGAGCGAATCGCCGGGCTGAACGACATATTCCGTCGTTCGAGGTTGGGCGGCGCCGGGGGCGCGGGTGGTCTGAGGCGGCGAAGCAATCCGTTCAAACATATTGGAAAACCGCTGGAGGAGCGTTCCAGTCGGGGTAGCGGCGGCGGGTGCGGCAGGAGCGGCCGACGATGTGCCGGGCAGCGGCGGAATGGTCAGCGTACTGCCGGCGATGATCCTGTCCGGTGAGGACATCACGTCTTGATTGGCCTCGTAAAGAAACTGCACCACCGCCCGCCGGTTCCCCTCTTCGGGGCCGTAGTATTTTTGGGCGATGCTGGCCAGTGTTTCGCCGCGCTGAACCGTATGTTCGCGCACAGCCGCGGCGGCCGGCGTCGGCTGCGGAAGCTGGCGGGGCTGTTCGACAATGACCGTCGGCGCCGGCTGCGGCACAGCGGGTGTTATGATATCAGGTGGAACGACCGTCGGCGTTGAACTGCCGCCCAGAATGATGACCTCCTGGGGCGCCTCGGTCACCCGAAGCGGCACCCCGTTGCCAAGACGCTGGGCTGTTTCCGTCACCCCATGATCAATCACCATCGCCGGCCCGCTCGGCGGGGTAAGCGAGGTCGTCTTGACGACGTCCTCGGCGGCGGCTGATTTCAGAAAAGGCGGAAACCCGTTGATCAAAAAAGCGATCAGGACAATAAACAACAATCCCAGCAGTAACCCCACCTTGGCGTCAGCAGTCATTTGGACAACTCCTTTTTCCATACTCTTATAACCGTTTTGCTATTCGCAGTTTTGCGCTTCGACTGCGAGGGTTTCGGGTCGCTTCATCGCGCGTTGGCTGAATCGGTTTCTTCGTCAGCACCTCATAAACACCCTCTGATTTTTTTTGACGGAAGTCATTCTTGACCATACCGTCCTCAAGACTGTGAAAACTAATCACGGCGATCATCCCGCCGGGTTTGAGCAGATTCGGCGCCGCATCCAGCAGCGTTTGCAGGCGGCCCAGCTCGTCGTTGACTGCGATCCGCAGCGCCTGAAACGTTCGCGTCGCCGGATGGATGCGGTGTCCCCGCGCGGGGGCCTTCAGAGCACGGCAGATCAATCCCGCCAGCTCGGCGGTCGTGGTGATCTTTTGCCGCTGCCGCTGCTCGACAATAAACCGGGCAATCCTCCGTGATGCCCGGTCTTGTCCGTACCGGTAAATCAAATCCGCCAGTTCCGTCTGGCTCAGGCGATTTACCAAGTCCGCCGCAGTGGTCTTGAGCCGGTCGTCCAGCCGCATATCGAGCGGCATTGCCTTCTGAAAGCTCAGCCCGCGCTGCACGTCTTCCAGTTGACCGGAACAAAAGCCCAAATCCGCCAAAATACAATCTACTTTTTCAATGCCTCGTTCCGCCAGAAGGTCGGCCAAGCGGTCAAAATTCGCTCGCACCAACTCGACCCGGCAAGAAAGGCCGCTTAAATGTTGAGAGGCCCTTTGGATACTGTTGTGATCGACATCCAATCCCAGAAGACGACCCTCAGGGCCTAACATTTGGCCGAACAATCCGCTGTGGCCTCCGTGCCCGACGGTTGCATCGACCATGATCCCATCCGTGGGAAGCTTGATCCATTCCATTAACGGTTCAACAAGAACCGGTATATGCTGCGAGACGTCCGAGTCGTCCCTGATCGGGTCCGTATCCGCAGCGGTGTTCATTTGTCAAACAGCGCACCCGGCTGTACCGACCAGATGGCCGGACAGCAACGCCTGCATTTGCGGGGAAAAGGAGACCTTCTCGAAAGCCCCGCCAAGTTGCTGGATTCTGCCCAGACGCTCGGCCAACGTCATCGCCGAGGACAGCGTTTGTTCGTCGCGCCCCCGCCCATCCAATCCCTGACGGACAAGAGCGACCGCATCGTGTTGTTCATAGCTAACCATAGAGTCTCTCCTAATACTCGATTTCACGGCTTTGACGCTGGATTTGAGCCTGCCGCGCCTGGGTAATCTGGGTCTGATAAGAATTCAGATTATCGGATAAATAGTGCTCCCAATCCTCTGTATTCCAGACCTCAATGTGGTCGCGCACGCCCACCAGCGTCAGTGTCGCGCCCAGATGGGCGCGTTGTTTTAACTTTTCATTAATCAGCAGCCGTCCCTGTCGATCCAGTTCGACCTTGCTGGCCAGGGCGAAGCTCAATCGCTCGTAGGCGACCGATTCGTCCGGGGCGCCAGAGCCGGGAGCACCGACTAAGGCGATCTGCTGAAAATATTTTTCGGGGTAAAGGCTCAAAATGCCGTTGGCTCCCATTGACAGGTAAAAGTCACTGCCGTATTGTTCGGTATCGATCTGACTGCGGAGTTTGTTCGATATGAAAAGTCGATTCTTTTCATCGATCGTGTGTTCGTATTCGCCTGTTAACATCAGCATGGCCAAATGCTCCACTTGGCAGTCATTTTGTGGGATATAGTACCACGCAGTCCCACTCTGTCAAATGAAAATCGGCGTTTTATGAAAAATTATTGAGCTTTTCGCATACAGATAATAAGACAAGCGGAGTGCCAAACATAGACCACCAACTACATATATTAAATAAACACCAAAGAACCACAAGATATTGTAAGCTTTTCAGTTTCTTTGAAATAAAGGCAAAGGCAAAAAAAACTGCAAATTTTCCCGGCCAACATGTTACCTTTTCACAGGGGATTCCCCTTCGTCACCGATGGGTCAAAGAAAAAATATTCAAACCGGTTGACAGGTTGTGCCGAAGATGGTATAAGTAATGTCTATGTTTCAGAACGATCGTCGGGATATCGGCGGTGTTTTGGCCTGAAACACGACAATTAAAGAGTGTGGTTTTGGTTCTGCGGACGGGCTTTTTACCCCGGTCAGGCAGGTTTGTTCGCTCGGAGCGAGCAGACGGGTCGGCTGGAGAATGCCGTTATCCCGCGGACACCGGAATAACGAAATGTTTATCAGGAACAGGTACAATTTATGGAATCGTCATTTCCCCCTCGCGGCGTGTGCGCGCCGTCTCCCCCCTATTGCCTCGGAAGTCAGGTCATTATTCATACACTGCTTGAACAGGGTGTTGAGGTGGTCTTCGGCTATCTGGGCGCGTCGGTTATGCCATTGTTTGACGAATTCTGGCGGGTCGAAGCGGCTGCGCAGTTTGAGCGGAATAAACGTAACTTATTACAGGAGAATAAGATGAGTACTAAACCACAAACCTCGCCCGAAGTCGGCACGGTCCACAAACCCGGCAGTCAAGTGATGGTCGATATGCTGGTCGAACAGGGCGTTGAAGTGATGTTCGGCTATCTGGGCGGCGTGGTGCTGCCGTTCTTTGATAAGCTGTATGACGCCCCGATCAAGTTTATTATCCCCCGGCACGAACAGGGCGGCTGTCACATGGCCGACGCCTATGCCCGCGCCACGGGCAAGGTGGGCGTGGTGGTTGCCACGTCCGGCCCCGGCGCGACCAATCTGACAACCGGGCTGGCGACGGCGATGATGGATTCGATCCCGCTGGTCGCGATTACGGGGCAGGTGCGGACGGACTTGATCGGCAACGACGCTTTTCAGGAAGCCGACACGACCGGCATCACACGGCCGATTACCAAGCATAATGTGATCGTCAAAGACCCCAACCAACTGGCTCAGGCCATCCGTGAGGCGTTTTATATCGCCCAAACGGGCCGGCCGGGGCCGGTGCTGGTCGATGTGCCGGTGGACATACAGTTTGCACAGTGCCCGATTCCGCCCAAGGGCGAGATTGAACTGCCCGGCTACAGAATCCGCCCGCAGGGACACGCCCGTCAGATCGAAATGGCGGCCGAGGCGATCAACGCCTCCAAGAAGCCGGTGCTGTATGCCGGCGGCGGGGTGATTATTTCCGGTGCCGCCGAGGTACTGTGTGCTCTGGCCCAAAAAGCCAATATCCCCGTGACGATGACGTTGATGGGGCTGGGGTCGTATGACCAGGCCCGTCCGGAATCGCTGGATATGCTCGGGATGCACGGCTCGGCGTACGCCAATTTCGCAGTGCAGAACTGTGATTTGCTGATCTCGGTCGGGGCGCGCTTTGACGACCGCGTCACCGGTGCGCTGAAGAACTTTGCCCCGTATGCCAAGATCGTCCATATTGATATGGACCCGGCCAGTATCTCCAAGAACGTGGCGGTGGATATTCCTGTCGTAGGCGACGCCCGGCTGGTGCTGGAGGCGATAATCGCTGAGGTCGAGTACCGGCCGCGCAAAGAATGGTTTGAACAGATCGCCGTCTGGAAGGCCAAGCATCCGTTGCGTTATGACCGCGACGCCGATGTCATCAAGCCCCAGTACGTCATTGAAGAGCTTTACCGACAGACGCACGGTGATGCGATTATCTGCACTGGCGTCGGCCAGCACCAGATGTGGTCGGCACAGTTCTATAAATACAGCCGTCCGCGGCAGTTCATCACCTCCGGCGGACTGGGGACGATGGGCTTCGGGCTGCCGGCGGCGATTGGCGCTCAGTTGGCCTGCCCCGACCGGATGGTCATCGACATTGACGGGGACAGCAGCTTCAATATGACGCTGACGGAGCTTTCGACGGCGGTGATGTACGAGCTGCCGATCAAGGTCTGCCTGATCAACAACGGCTTTATGGGCATGGTGCGTCAGTGGCAGGAGTTGTTCTACGGGCGGCGGTATTCGCAAAGTTCGTTGAAGAACCCGGATTTCGCCCGGCTGGCCGAGGCGTTCGGGGCGGTGGGCTTTACGGTGGACAAAAAAGACGATGTTCCCGCCGGGATTGAGCGGATGCTCAAGGAAACGCGTCCCGTCGTGGCCGATTTCCGCGTCGATCCGGAAGAGAACGTCTGGCCGATGGTGCCCACCGGCAAGAGCCTGCACGAAATGGACGGTTTGGATATTTTTGAAATGGCATAAGAAAAAATCAAAGACCAAAAAGAAAAAAGAAAAAATCAGGAAGTCCGGTCTGAAAGGCCGTCCGCATTTTTGATTTTTAACTTTTGATATTTTATCTGGAGTAAAATATGAAGCATATACTAAGTGCATTGGTGTTAAACAAGCCGGGTGTTTTGGCGCACGTGGCGGGGATGTTTGCGGCGCGGGCGTTTAATATCGACTCGCTGGCGGTGGGCCGCACGGACGACCCGACATTGAGCCGGATGACCATCGTCGTGGTCGGTGACGATAAGGTTGTCGAGCAGGTGCGCAAGCAGCTTGTCAAGATCGTCTCCATCGTCAAGGTGCAGGACTACGTCGGGCAGGATGTCGTTGCCCGCGACCTGATGCTGATCAGCGTGTCGTGCCCGCCGGAAAAACGCCCGGAGATGATGGCCTTGATCGAGATGTTCAACGGCAAGGTGGTGGAGATCGGTCAGAAATTCGTGATGGTTGAGATCACCGGCCCGGAAAACAAGATCGAGTCGTTTATCGACGCCTGCCGCCCTTACGGCATCAAAAGCATGGTCCGCACCGGCACCGTCGCCATGCCCCGTCAGGCCCGAACGCCCCAGACGTAAACGTGCGTGCCGTCAGAAACCGGTGCGTTTCGGCAAAACAATGAACCACCGAGGCCGCCGAGGATACCGATTATATTAGGGTTAATAATCCGTGTCCTCGGTGTCTTCGGTGGTTTGTTTTTTTTACGGCTTTTCCATCGGTCTGCTGCGCAGAGCCGATGCCACCCAGGATTAATTCGCTATCGCACCTTGCGGTGTGTCGGTGTTCTGGACCCCGCGGCTGACGCGGGCAAAGGCGCTGTCGAGGATGGCCTTGATGAGCATCGGGTACGGCATGCCTTCCTGCGTCGCGATCATCGGCAGATCCGAGTGCGTCGGGTGCAGCCCGGCCAGCGGGTTGACCTCAATAAAGCACGGCCGTCCATCCGCGTCGCAGCGAAGATCGACGCGCCCCCCGTCGCGACATTCCAGCTCGCGGAAGCTATCCAGTGCAAGCTGCTCGGCCTCGGCCTTGAGGGGCATATCGTCCGTAATCGGGTGATAGACAATTCGCGACGCGCACTCTTCCTTGTTCACATAAGAATAGATCGCCGGTTCATCTTTTTTTCGCATCTCGATCTCCATTGTGCCGATCACGCGGGCGTTTTCCGCCGTGCCGACAACGCCGACAGTGAATTCGCGTCCCGGTAGATATTCTTCCACCAGCACGGGCTGGCGGTATCGGTCAAGCAACTCGGCGCAGACGGCCTTCAATTGTTCAGGGGCGTCGATTCTGGAATTTTGGTCGATGCCCTTGCCCGTCCCCTCGGCCAACGGTTTGGCGAACAGCGGATACCGCAGCGTGATGGCTTCGACATCCGCCATCGCCCGTACCACCGCAAACGGCGGCGTCCGCAACCCCGCCTGCGCGACCAGCCGCTTGGCGATGGCCTTATCCAGTGTGGCCGCACACACCAGCGGATCGGAGAAGGTATAGGGCACGCCGAATAATTCCAGCAGGGCCGGAACTTGTGCCTCGCGGCAGCGGCCGCCCAGGCCTTCGGCGATATTGAAGATCATGTCCCACCGCTCGCCCCGCACCAGGCGCTCGCACAGCCGTCGGGCATTGCCGATCCGCACGACCACGTAGCCCAGCGACATGATCGTCGCTTCCAGTGCGGTAATCGTCCCTTCGGAGTCAAACTCCGCGACATCCTCTTCGGTAAACCCTTCAGCCAGATAATCGCTGCGAAGGTCATAGACCAAACCAATTTTTTGGCTCATTTTTACTTTCCGTACATTAAGGTTTTGAAGGTTTAATACCGTTTGGGGGTTGTCCATTGGTCTTTCGGGCGGCGGCTGCCGGCTTGAGTGTCTCGGCAAAGCCGTTAAACAATGCCGCGGCTCCTGTGCGGAGATTGCGCAGACTGTAACCGCCCTCCTGCACCGCCAACGTCGGCATATTCAGCCCGCCGACGGCCTGCCCGATCTGCTTCATCGTCGCGCCATTCAACCCGAATGAGCCGGTCGGATCGCCCTTCATAATGTCAAACCCCACACACAGCACCAGGAACATCGGCGCAAACTTTCGCACCTGTTCCAGCGCCTTGTCCAGCGCCGCCAGATACTCCGCTGCGCCTGCGTTTTCCGGCAGCGCGAAATTATAATTGTATCCCTTGCCGTCGCCGTCGCCGGTCTCGTCGGAAAAGCCCGAAAAATACGGATACGCAAAATTCGGATGGCCATGGATCGACAAGGTCAGCACGTCCTTGCGTTTGTAAAAAATATTCTGAGCGCCGTTGCCGTGGTGAAAGTCAATGTCCAGCACAGCGACCTTGCCGTGTTTGGACAGATGCTGCGCCGCAATGGCGGCATTGTTGAAATAGCAAAATCCGCCGAACACCCGCCGCTCGGCGTGGTGGCCCGGCGGACGGCACAGGGCATACGCCAGCCGCCGTCCCCGCAGCACCGCCTCGGCCGCCGTGAGGGCGACATCGACTGCGGCCTTGGCCGCATCAAAGGCGTTGCGATCCAGCGGCGTGAACGTGTCGATGCAGTAATACCCCGCCCGCACGGCCAGCTCTTTTGGCCGGCGTTCGGGGCGGCGAATCGGAAACACATACGGATACACCGGTCGTTTGCCGTGCAGGTTCAGGCACACTGCCTTGAGATAGTTGACAAAATCCGTCTCGTGCACGGCCGTGATAAACTCCTGTCCGAAGTGCTTGACCGGGACGGCCTCGAACAGCCGCGTCGTCTCCAGCCCCTGCCGGATAAACCCCACCCGCGCAGGGCGCTCGACATAACCCCGCTCGTGGACGTGATGCACCTGATGCACGTCGCAACTGACCATCGCGAACGGCTTTTCCAGCCGCGGGACAGCATGGTTGGCGGGCGGTTCGGTCTTGATGTACTTCGGCGGGCGGATACGCACCGGGTCGTCGATGACGGACTCGACCACCCGTTCGATGTAATCCGGCGATACCAAATGGCTGTACTTTTTGGTCAGAATCGTCCGCATCGCCGCCCGGCACTGCGAGCGGCTCAGCGGGGCATTGCGATCCAGCCCGTCGTACAGCAGATACGGCGCCGGCGAGGGGCCGATGGGGGTTTCGTATTCGGTGCCGACGATGGGACGCACGCCGTAACCTTCGTAGAAACGCAGCCGCCGCTGATTTTCTTTCAGCAGGGCCGCGTCCGTGACCACTTTCGGATCGTCCGGCAGTGCCTCCAGATACAGTCCCATCGCCCCGGTCTGTTTAAGATAATCGCGCGTCGCCTCGTACAGCACGCCCCCCGTACCGCCGCCGTGAATGCCCCGCCGCACGGCCATAAAATCCAGCAACCCGCTGCGGATCGTCGGAAAATACAGCACCAGCGAAAACCCCGTCACCCGCCCCAGCGACGCTTCGGAGACCAAAAGCCCCGCCGTATAGCCGTAGGTGATGGGATTGTCCAGCAGGTCGGGGATTTTGTCCGCATAGTCGGCGACCGCCGCGAAGTTTTGCCGAAAGATATCCTGCACCTGAGCGATGCGCTCCTGCTCAATCGGCAATAACGTGCGATTTACCCGTACGATCCGTATCATTGTCAAACCTTACTTAGGAAATTCTAAGCACTAAGCACTAAACTCTAAACAAATTCAAAAAAAGAAAAGAATGCAATTTTAAAAATGAATTACAACTCTATGCCGCATTCTGTTGCGGTTAAAAGTTTTCTTATTTCGTATTTCAGATTTTCCTCTTTGTTTATGATTTAGTTCTTAATGCTTAGTGCTTTGTATCCCAGTACCGTTTTGGTTGCAGTTATTCGAACAAAGACCCGGTTTGTCCGCACGAACGGTTGCGCGAAGCGATTCTTTCCCGCCGCTTGATGCGTGTATTGCGTGCCGGCAGGATCACCGACGCCTGTCCGGACGCCAGTTCCCACACGCCCGGTTCGCCCGCCGCCGGCGTCATCGACGGCTCGGCCTCGGCCCCCGGTTCGGGGTAGTTGACCAGCATCCCCTCGTAGTTGCGCAGCACCGTATGCGTCGGACTCATCGAGACGACATAGGTGGGCAGCACGGGGATTTTTCCGCCGCCGTGCGGGGCATCGACCACGAATGTCGGGATCGCAATGCCGCTGACCCGGCCGCGGAGGTATTCCATAATCTCAATGCCCTTGCGGACGGACGTGCGGAAATGCTCGACCCCGCGCACCAGGTCGCACTGGTACAGGTAATACGGCCGCACCCGCATCGCGATCAGGCGGCGGCACAACTGTTCGATGGTCTGCGGGGTGTCGTTGACGCCGCGCAGCAGCACCGTCTGGTTGCCCAGCGGAATCCCCGCGTCGGCCAGTTTGGCGCAGGCGGCCTTAGCCGACTCGCTCAGTTCGTTGGGGTGATTGAAATGCGTGTTGATCCACAGCGGATGATAGTTCTTCAGGATGCTGACCAGTTCGTCAGTGATGCGCATCGGCAGGACCACCGGCACGCGCGTTCCGATGCGGATGACCTGCACCGACGGCACCGACCGCAGCGCGACCAGCACCGCGTCGAGATTGGCGTCCGACATCGTCAAGGGGTCGCCGCCGGAGACGATCACGTCCGAAATCTCTGGATGCGCCGTCAGATACTCCACCACCTGACGCAGCCGACGCGCCGAAATGGCGCTTTCGCGCGTCCCGGCGATGCGTTTGCGTGTGCAGTGGCGGCAGTACATCGAGCACATCGTTGTCGCAATCAAGAGCGCCCGGTCGCGATAGCGATGCACCAATCCCGGCACCGGCATATCTTCGTGTTCTTCGAGGGGGTCGTCGCTCAGCGAGGACGGGTCGCACAGTTCCTGCACGCTCGGCACGCTCATGCGAAAGACCGGATCCGACAAGTCCGCCCGGCCGATCAGCGTCGCATAATACGGCGTGATTGCCATCGGGTACTTCTCGATGACCTTCTGCAATTCACCGCGACCGCTCAGGGACGGCACATACGCCGCCAACTGATCCAGTGACCGTACGCGATTGCGCACCTGCCACCGCCAGTCGTTCCACTGGACGGTTTTGGACGTGTGTTGAAGCTCCTTCCCGGAAGCGAGGGGGTGGGCAACGCCCACGGTGTTAGCGGATACATCTGAGGGCGCACACTCGGCGGCCCTCAATGTACTTGGAGGCTCTGCGGCCTGCTCTTCGACGACCACGGTCTCAACCCGGTCAAACTGCTGCATCGTCAACTTCCTTTCATGATCTGTGTAATCTGTGAAATCTGTGGTTTCTCTTTTTACTGCGTTAAAAACAACGACAAACTCTTGACAAAACTCTGCCGCAACGGCTTGATACTCGTGGCGATATCCTCCGGCTCCATTCCGATCATCGCGAATGAAAAGAAGCCGAACACAAAGCCCGCCACCGCACATGCCAACCGACGCACCCGCACCAGATCGACTTTCCGCTCGCCCAAGTACGGCGTTAACTGCGCCTCAATCTCCTCCAGATACTGCGCAAACGGCGCTTCCATCCGTTCGGTGGACTGCCGTTCCAACTTCAGCAGTAGCCGCCCCTGAAACAGCAACACAAACTCGTCCTGATGGTGGCGAAAAAAGGCGTAATGGGCATTCAAAAAATGCTCCAACACGTCCTCCAGCGACGCCATCGGGTCGTCTTCCATCTCCCGCAGTCGCCCGACCAGATGGTCGATGGCTTGCTCAACCAATTCGCCGGCAATGTCATATTTATCGCTAAAATGCCGATAGAACGTCCCTTTTCCAAGGTCCGCCCGCTCGGTGATCAAATCAATCGTCGCCGCATCAACGCCCAACTCACTAAACACTGCCAACGCCGCATTCAAAAGCTTATTCCGGGTCTTGGCGGCCCGCTTTTCAGTCCGACTCGGCGGCGTTTCCTCTACCGAAACCTGATTATCAGTACTATTCGTTCGCTTTTGAACTTCAATGTCCATAAATGACTATTTAGTCATTTGTGACCACATAGTCAATACATTTTCGTTAATTTTTGGAAAAAGTTCGCAAATTTTTCTTTATTTTTGCATTTCTCTATAAATATTTTCGGGTGTACTATTTTTGAAATCTAATCGTATAAGTGTGCAAATTGACTTGACAACAATCCGGTGTTTCGGTATCCTTATTTGGAATTCAAATGATGAACCATAATCTGATTTGACGGATATTGCAGTATGAAAAAAACAGTCTTTCTTCTTTTCGTAGGATTGGTTTTAGGGGCAAATGGGTGGGCGGTTCCTGCCGACGAAGTGGCAAGTCTTCGGCAGCGTCTTGCAGGATCAGGGCAGGCCGTAACCGAATCGGATCGCGGTGTTATCGACCGTTTTTGGCGGATTGCCTTGGATGCGTTGTTGCTGAGCGAAGATCCCGCCGAGTTGGTCTCGATCCGTCTTCAACTGCAACAGGAAAAGGGAACCGAGCCGCTCAATCCTTATGCGACGGCTTATGTCCAGACTGCCAAGACGCATATCAATTCCGCCTTTGAGGCGGTCTCCCGATGGGCAGATTCCGAAAGAAAGTCGTTGATGGATCGCAATTTGATGATTCTGACGGCTCGATTGGAAAGCGTCCTATTGGCTGATATTGGGTTGGAGCGGCTGGAGCATTCCGATGTCGTGGTTCGTTACTGGGCTGCCAAGGCGGTTGCCAATGCGGGCGTTGCCCGACAGCTTCCGTCTGCGGACACGGCAACGGCCGATGCGATCCTAAACGCGGTCGCCGCACGGGTCGCGGCAGAGACAAGTTCGGAGATTCTGCGGGTCATTGTCACCTTTGCGGGGATGGTTGATCACGATCAGGCACGCGAGATACTGATGGCGGCCGCCCAACGGCGTATTGAAATCTATAGGAGTTGGCGGGTCGAGAATGAGTCGCTTGACACGGTATTGCTCAAGGTGATGGGGCAGCTTGTGATCGCTGAGCAGAATACGACGCGGCGTGCGGCGATGGCACAGCGATTTGCAGAGTTGTTTTCGATGGTGTTCCAGCGGTATCTGGCCGACCCCAGTCCGCTTACTGACACGCAGAAACAGGCGCTGCTGAATGTGATTGTCGAAGTCGATAACCAGATTTTATCGCGTATGCTCGGACAGCAAACGGCTATCCTGCGTGCGATTCAGCGGCCGACCGGGGGCCTGGATCGGGAATACGAAGCGATTTTCGGCAGTGACGTTGGAGCGGGGCTGCTGGCGATCCGGTTGGGGTTTGATTACGGCAAAACCCCGCAAGGCAGGGCGATTCATACACCACCTAAATTGCCGCCGCCGTCGAGGCCGTAGTGATTGTAAGGTTACAGTCAAAAATATAATACCACGATTTAAAGTGTATAATTGATGGGCAAACGCAAGCATTTCAGGAATCGCGTTGGAGAATGCTCTCGGATTTGCATTTTAAGTTTTGGTTATGCATTTTTAATTTCAAGCTTTACCCTCTTGGGGCTTAACGGCTGCCGTAAACGCGACCCGGCGACGGAAGGGCAGACTGTCATTCATCACCGCTTGCGCGAAAAGGTGCAGACGCTTGATCCGGCCGAGGTGGGGGATACGATCTCGCACGCGGTGGCGGGCGATCTGTTCGAGTGCTTGTATGATTATGATTACACCGTCCGGCCGTACAAAATGGTTCCGCTGCTGGCCGCGGCCATGCCCGAAATCAGCGACGATGGCACGGTGTATCGCATTCCCATTCGGCAGGACGTCTATTTTCACGACAATCCCTGTTTTCCTGATGGCAAGGGGCGCGCGCTGACGGCCGATGACTTTGTGTATGCCTGGAAGCGCATCGCCAACCTCAAAAATCGCTGCAAAAACTGGTGGATTTTTGACGGACGCATCGTCGGGCTGGACGCCTTTCGCGACTACACCGCAGACCTGACCGACGACGACGTGGACTACGACCGTCCGGTGGAGGGGTTGTACGCCGAGGACGATCACACGCTGGTTATCAGGCTGACCCGCCCGTGGCCGCAACTGGTGCTGTGGCTGCAATACATCGCCACCGCGCCGATGGCGCGCGAGGCAGTGGACTACTACGGCAATCGCATCGGCAACAATCCCGTCGGGACGGGGGCGTATCGGCTGGTTCACTGGCAGCGAGGCAGCTTCGTCGAGGCCGAGCGGCACCCGCACTATCATCAGTTCGCCGAAGCGCCCGACGGCTCCGGCCTGCAGCGGCTGCCGTATATCGATCGCGTGTTCTGGCGAATCATCATCGAAGACCAACCGCGCTGGCTGCTGTTTATGCGAGGTGAGTTGGATATCAACAGCATCCCCAAGGACAATTTCGGACAGGTCATCGCCTTCGGCACGGAAATGACCGAGGACATGCGGCAGCGAAACATCCAACTCAAGACCTTTGATGAGCCGTCGACGTACTGGATCGGCTTTAATATGTCCGACGACGTTGTCGGGGGCAACCCGGCTCTTCGCCGGGCGATCAGCTACAGTATTGACCGAGAGCGGTTTATCGAACTGTTTCAGAACGGCAGAGGACGTATCGCGCACGGCTATATCCCGCCGGTCATGGACGGGTACGACCCGGCCATCGCAGAGGTCTCGGCCTCGCGGCTGGAACTGACGCTGGCGCGGGAGCAGTTGCAGGAGGCCGAGCGGCTCAACGGCGGCCCGTTTGGCCGCTTGCGGTTGGCGCTGGGCGGTACGGATACGACCTACCGACAGATGGGGCAGTTTCTCCAGAGCGGTATGGCGCAGATCGGGCTTTCGGTGGAGATCGAGATGTTCGATTGGCCGACGTACCTGGAACGGATGCGCAACGGCGACCACCAGATGTTTTTTTCCGGCTGGATGGCCGATTAGCCCGATGCCGAGACGTTTATGCAGTTGTATTACAGCAAAAACATCCCCTGGCCCAACAGCACACAGTACCGCAATCCGGCATTTGACGCGATTTTTGAGCAAATCGTCGGGATGCCCGACAGCCCCGAGCGCACCGAACTCTACCGCCAGGCCGAGCGCATGGTCGTTGAGGATTTGCCGAATGCGTATATTTATCACCGTATTTCGTATCTTCTTCACCATGAATGGGTCAAAAATATTGTCCCGAATTCCTACCGCGCCGATACAAACGGAATGGGCCTGACGAAGTTTTTTCAATTGGATACAGACAAACGTGATGCGTATAAGGAAAATTTCCGATAAAATTTAAAGCTTAAAATCCAAAACCCAAAACCAGAACTGAAAATGCAAAAACTGAATTATAGCCTGCTGTTTGTGTTGTGTTGCGCTGCGTTGTATCTTACCGGCTGCGGGCGGCGGGCGCCTAAGGCCGACGAAGACCAGATGGTGCTGCATCTGTCGCTGCCGACCAAGGCCCAGACGCTGGACAGCGGCAATATGCGCGACGTGTATGGGATGATGGTTGCCGGGAATATTTATGAGACCCTCTATAAATACCATTATTTGAAGCGGCCTTATGAAGTCATCCCGGTACTGGCCGCAGATTTTCCCACCATCAGCGACGACAATCTGACCTACACCATTCCGATTAGGCAGGGCGTGTTCTTTCAGGACGATCCGTGTTTTCCGGACGGTAAGGGGCGCGAGTTGACAGCGCACGATTTTGTGTTTGCGATCAAACGCATCGCCAACGTCAAATACCGAAGCCAGAACTGGACGATTTTCAAGGACAGGATTCTTGGCTTGGATGAGTTTCGTGAATACACAACGGATTTTAAAGAAGAGTGGGCGGTGGATTACAGCTATGAAGTCGAAGGGCTAAAGGCGCTGGACGATTATACGCTGCAGATCATACTGGTGCGTCCGTGGCCGCAAATGCTTGAAATAGCGCTTGGCGATACGGCGTCGTCGCCGCTGCCGCGAGAAGCGGTGGATTATTACCACAGTGAGATTGGCCATCGTCCGGTCGGAACCGGGCCGTATCGACTCAACGTCTGGCGGCGAGGCAGCTATATCGAACTGGTCCGCAACGAAAACTGGCGGGGCGAACTGTACCCATCCGAAGGCGAAGAAAGCGATGCGGAGGCGGGGCTATTGGACGACGCCGGAAAACCCATCCCGTTTGCCGACCGTGTCATTTTTCGCGTCATTGAGGAAGCTCAACCGCAATGGCTGCTGTTTATGCGGGGCGAGTTGGATTCGTCGGGCATTCCGAAGGATAATTTTAACGAGGCAATCGATGCGAGCGTGCAGACACTGACCGATGACATGCGGGCGCGTAATATAGAACTGCATACGTATGTCGATCCGTCAACGTTTTGGGTGGGCTTTAATCTGCGCGATCCGGTGCTGGGCAAGAACAAGCCGCTGCGGATGGCCATCTCCCGCGCAATCAATCGTCAGGAGTTTATCGACCTGTTCGCCAACGGACGAGGAATGGTCGCTCACGGGTTTGTCTCGCCGGGGATGAATTCGTATGACCCGGATATCCACACCTACGGCTTTTCCCGATATGATCCGGCCGAGGCCAGAGAATTGCTCAAAGAGGCCGAGGCGGTTCACGGCGGGCCGATTCCGCCTCTGACGCTGGGGATGCCGGGGACGGACACCTTTGCCCGTCAGTACGGCCAGTTTCTGCAGAAATATTTCAGCCAAGTCGGCATGAGGCTGGACGTCAATTATATGGACTGGCCGACGTATCTGGCAGAGTTGAACAACGGGCACTTGCAATTGTTCTCCAGCGGCGTCAGCGCCAGTGTTCCGGATGCGATTGATTTTCTGGAGATGTTCGCGACAAAATATTTTGCGCCGGGCGGAAATAAGTTTTACTATTCCAATCCCGAATATGATACACTGCTGGACCGGGTTCAGGTGATGTTTGACAGCCCGGAGCGGACGGAATTGTACCGAAAAATGGAACGGATGGTGATGGCCGACTATCCGGCGGTGTTCACAACGCATCAAGTGTCGTATGCACTGACGCACGGGTGGTACAAGAATTATAAGCCGCACACCTTTTCGTATGATGTGCTCAAGTACCGGCGCGTCGATGGGGAACAACGCGGTGAATATCGAGACGTGCTGGCGGAATTGAAAAAGAAATGACAGCCTTTATCATTAGACGATTGCTTTATACGGTCCCGATTGTGGTCGGTGTGCTGCTGGTGACGTTTGTGCTGTTCACGCTCGTCGGCGGGGACATCTCCTACCAGATCGCCGGGCGTGACGCTGACGCCGAGACGATTGCCGAGATTCGCCGCGAGTACGGCTTTGACAAGCCCCGGTTCATCGGCGAGGCGGGCGAACGCCTCAACAGCCAGTTTTTTGACCACTTCAAGAATGCCCTGACGTTTGATTTCGGCTATGACCTTAACCGTGAAAAGATTACCGAACGCATCTGGCGGGGCGTCGGGCCGTCGCTGGCGCTGACGGTACCGATGTTTATCGGAACGCTGGTCATCTCGATTAGTCTGTCCCTGTTCGTAGCGTTTGTGCGGGGATCGATCTGGGATGTGACGCTGGTGGTCATCTGCGTGGCGGGGATGAGCATTCCCTACCTGAGTTTTATCATCTTCGGGCAGTATTTTTTCGCCTATCAACTGGATTGGTTCCCGATCTTTTTTGTGCCGGATCAATCTATCTGGGTCAGCGTCGCGCTGCCGGTGTTGATCGGGATTGCCGCCGGGCTGGGCAACAGCCTGCGGTTTTACCGCACGGTGATGCTCGACGAGATGCGGTGCGACTATGTCCGCACGGCCTTTGCCAAGGGGCTATCGACCCGCACGGTCTTGTTCAAGCACGTCCTCAAAAACGCGATGATCCCGATCTTGACCAACGTCGTGCTGTCGATTCCGTATCTGATCCTCGGCTCGCTGCTGCTGGAGCGGTTCTTCGGTATACCGGGGCTGGGCGATATGATGATTCAGGCGATCAACGCCCGCGACTTCTTCGTCCTCAACGCCATGACGTTTATGATGTCGCTGCTGATCGTCGTCTTTACCCTGCTGACCGATATCTGTTATGCGTGGGTCGATCCAAGAGTGTCTCTGGAGTAAATCCGGAATTGACGATGGACGATGGACGATGGACGATTGACGAAGGTATAAAATGGACAACAAAGAACTGAAAAAGCGAACCAAACAGTTTGCGTTAAGATGTATAAAGTTGAGCAATGCTCTGCCTGATACGTCGCTGGGACGACATGTCAAAGGGCAAATCGTCCGTTCTTCAACGTCGGTTGCGGCGAATTACCGAGCGGCCTGTCTGGCTCAGTCAAAGCCCGGTTTTGTTGCAAAATTAAGCATTGTTGTCGAAGAAGTCGATGAAACGTTGTTCTGGCTCGAAATAATTATTGAAGAGAAGTTGTTACCCAAGAGAAAGGTTGAGTCGCTGATGCAGGAAGCGAATGAATTAACTGCGATTTTTATCAGCGCGCGCAAAACCGCCAGAAATAATCGTCCATCGTCCATCGTCAATCGTCAATCGGATGAATATGCTCATGCAAATGTCCAATAATACATCAGCCAAGCCCGCAAAGGGTCGCAGCCTCTGGGCGGACGGCATTCGTCGTCTGCGCAAGCGGCGGCTGGCGATGCTGTGCTTTTGGGTGACGATGGCGTACTTTGCCCTGGCGGCGGCGGTGTTTATCTCCGAGAGAACCGGCTGGGAAAACGTCCTGACGCGCTGGAACGAAGACATCGGCCCGTCGTATCAGGCCCCGCTGGCGACGTATGAATGGACGCCGCAGGACGCCGAGCCGATGTCGGGCTGGTCGCTGTTCGGGACGGATTTTTTGGGCCGCTCGACCCTGCGCAAGACGCTCTACGGGGCCAAAACCTCCATCGCCGTGGCGCTGGGGGCCTCGATCATCAGCCTGCTGATCGGCATTCCGCTGGGTGCGGCGGCGGGGTATTTCCGCGGCTGGTTTGACGATATTGTGATTTGGCTGCTGACGACACTGAACACAATTCCCTATATCCTGCTGGTGATGGCGTTTGCGGTCGTTCTCCGGGACAAGTCACTGCTTGGGATTCCTCTGCGCGGGATGACGGGGGTGTATCTGGCGATGGGGTTGACCAGTTGGGTCGGCATCGCACGCCTCATCCGCGGCGAGATTATGAAACGCAAGGAAAGCGAGTATGTGCTAGCGGCCCGAGCGATGGGCTGCTCATCCGGGCGGATCATCTTTTTCCATCTCCTGCCGAACGTGTTCCATATCATCATCATTAACTTTTCGCTGCGGTTTGTCGGCTTTATCCATGCCGAGGTGATATTGAGCTTTCTCGGCCTGGGCGAGACGGACAAGCCCAGTTGGGGCGCGATGATCGACGCGGCCCGCGCCGAGCTGGCGCGGGATGTCTGGTGGGAGATGGCCGCGGCCACACTGGCGATCTTTGTCCTGTCGCTGGCCTTGAACCTGTTCGGCGACGCCCTGCGCGACTGCCTCGACCCGAAGCTGAGAACGGACTAAATTGTTTGCTGGAACTTTTTTTTATTAATTCGAAGCACGAAATCCGAAATACGAAACAAATACAAATGACAAAAATGGTTTGAAACATTTAGATTTCTGAAATTGGAATTTGTTTCGAATTTCGATATTCGGATTTCGATATTTAAAATGATGAAACAAGATAATGGCAATTTGTTGTCGATCCGGAAGCTCTCGACGCACTTCTTCACCGAGCAGGGAGTTGTCAAGTCCGTGCAGGACGTCAGCTTCGACCTGCACGCCGGCAAGACGCTGGCGGTCGTCGGCGAAAGCGGCTGCGGCAAGAGCGTTACGGCACTGTCGGTGATGCGGCTGATCCCTTGGCCGCCGGGCAAGATCGTCGAAGGCGACATCCTGCTCAACGGAAAATCGCTGCTGAGGCTGTCCGAAGGCCGGATGCGGCAGATTCGCGGCAACGACATCGCGATGATCTTTCAGGAGCCGATGACCAGCCTCAACCCCGTCTTTACCGTCGGCAATCAGATTACCGAGGCGATTGTCCTGCATCGCAAGGTCAGCGTCCGCCAGGCACGGCAGCAGGCGATTGAAATGATGCGCAAAGTGGGCATCGCCGACCCGCATCGCCGCATCGACGAATACCCGCACCAGATGAGCGGCGGCATGCGCCAGCGCGTGATGATCGCGATGGCATTGAGCTGCTCGCCCAAGCTGCTGATCGCCGACGAGCCGACGACGGCGCTGGATGTGACCATCCAGGCCCAGATCCTCGAACTGCTGCGGCAGTTGCAGGCCGACGTCGGGATGAGCATCCTGCTGATTACGCACGATCTGGGCGTCGTCGCCGAAAACGCCGACGATGTGGTGGTGATGTATGCGTCCCGGATTGTGGAGTCCGCCGCCGTTCGGCCGCTGTTTGAAAAGCCGCTGCATCCTTATACGCAGGGGCTGCTGCGGTCGCTGCCGATGCTGGGCGAGCGCAAAGAGCGGCTCGACGTCATCGGCGGGGCAGTGCCCAGCCCGCTACAGTTCCCGTCCGGCTGCAAGTTTCATCCGCGCTGCCCGGTCGGCAAAGACGACCGCCGCTGCCAAACCGTTGAGCCGCCGCTCAAGGAAGTCAGCCCCGGCCGCTGCGCCGCCTGCTGGTATGCGGAAGGATACGAATAATGTGAAATGTGAGATGTAAAATGTTAAATGTTTTTTTACATTTGACTTTTAACATTTAACATCTGTTCTTGTTTAGAATGATATGCAATGACGAATAACAATAACTATCTCGTAGATGTCGCCGAATTAAAGACGTGGTTTTCGATTCGGGCCGGGGTGTTGCGAAAGACGGTCGGCCACGTCAAGGCGGTCGATGGCGTCAGCTTTCGCATCCGGCCGGGCAGGACGCTGGGGCTGGTCGGCGAAAGCGGCTGCGGCAAAACCACCGTCGGCCGTACGCTTCTGCGGCTGATATCGCCGACGGCGGGGCGGTTCCTGTTCGACGGCGAAGACGTGTTCGCAGCGTCCTTCAAACGCCTCAAAGCGCTGCGGCGGGACATCCAGATGATGTTTCAGGACCCCTACGGCTCGCTGAATCCGCGGATGAATATCGAAGAGATCGTCAGCGAGCCGCTCTTGGTGCATCGTCTGGACGGGCGCGCCAAACGCCGCGAAAAGGCCGCCGAACTGCTGGACAAAGTCGGCCTGTCCGCCGAGCATCTGGGGCGTTACCCGCACGAATTCTCCGGCGGCCAGCGGCAGCGCATCGGCATCGCCCGCGCCTTGGCGCTGGAGCCGAAGCTGCTGATCTGCGACGAGCCGGTCAGCGCCCTCGATGTCTCGATCCAATCGCAGATCATCAACCTCCTCCAAGACCTGCAAAAGGAAATGGGCCTGACGTACCTGTTCATCGCCCACGACCTGGCCGTCGTCGAGCACATCAGCGAGGATGTGGCGGTGATGTATCTGGGGCGGATCGTCGAGTTCGCCTCGCGCGACGCCCTCTATGCCGACCCGCGGCATCCTTATACTCAGGCACTGCTCAGCGCCATCCCGGAGCCGACGCCGGTCAAGACCAAACATCGCATTGTCCTGGGCGGCGAAGTGCCCAGCCCGTCAAACCCGCCGAGCGGCTGCCCGTTTCATCCCCGCTGCCCGCTGGCCGAGCAGCGCTGCCGCGAGGAAATCCAGTCGCTCGACCCCATAGACCCCTCCAGCCGCCACTTGGCCGCCTGCTGGAAGGCCAAAAAGGGCTAAACGCTCCTGTACCGCCGCCGGCATCCCTGCCGGCAAATGTACGCAAAAAAACCGGCTGGAAGCCAGCAATACCGGTACGTCGCTATATCGATGAAAAAGAACAACTTTTTTAGGGATATAAACAGGGCTTGACATCCCCTCGCCGTTATGGTAGTATCTGTATAAAGAAACACAGTTAAGAGGAAGCACCCGGCTTATGAGCGACAAGCAGCTTATGAATGTACGCTTCGAGGGCGACATTCTGATTCTTCAACTGGAGGCCGCTTCGATCAGCGCGGTCGATGAGGTGGAACACATCTCACGATCCCTGCGTCAGGCGGTGCAGGAACATCAGCCTCGGCACCTCGTCGTGGACTTTTCAGCCGTCCAGTTTTTTTCATCGCAGATGCTCGGTCTGCTGGTCGATGTCTGGCGTCGCCTGCGCGACCAAGGCGGTACGGTGGCCGTCAGCGGCATCAATCCCCAACTGACACGGGTGTTTCGCATCACCAATCTGGATAAGCTTTTTGCCTTCTATGAAACCACAGATGAAGCTATCGCCGCCACGCAGGCCGTTTAGATACGTCTGCGGGACTGTTCGTCATCCCGTCCGTTTTCGGACGAAGCGTTTGCATTCCCTAAACATTTTCCACATTTTTCACGAAAGGGATTGGCCATGCATTTAGACACACAGTACTCAATTTATATGGTGAATAAACCCGGCGTTCTGGCACAGATTTTAACCGCACTGGCAGCGGCCAAAGTCAACATCGTCGCAATGACCATGATGGATTCGATGGAGCACGGCGTGATGCGGTTGGTGGGAAGCGGCTCGACCAAGATTCGCGACGTCTTGAATGGTCTGAACCTTCAGTACAGTGAGACCGATGTCCTCTGTGTGAACCTGCCCAACAAAGCCGGGGCGTTTGCGGATGTCACCGAAAAACTCTCTTCCGCCCATATCAATATCGCGTATGCCTACTGCACGGCCGGCGCCCGAGGCGGACGCACCACCGGCATACTCAAGGTCGCCGACGTCCATAAAGCAATGAAAGTCCTTCAGGGACTCGCAAACATCCCCAAAGCCAAGACCGACAATACCGTCCGCCGATCCCTATCCACCCGCAAATAGGACAGGCGTTCGTCGCTCAAACGTTCATCATTCAAACGCTCGCTTGTTGAGCAAAACAACGTTAGATATGACCTGAGAGTGCTGTCGCAGGAATTTGGATTTAACGGAAGTCGTTTGACCGAAGCGATTAAAGCCACGTTTACTCGATGCGGCGCAGCACGCTAATGTAATCAGGTAACTCAATAACACAATGAAGTCAACAACAAACCCCGGACGACAGTGTCGCCGGGGTTTGCGATTACTCTACGATCAGCCCAAGTCGCCATACTGCAACTCAAACTGAATTGGTACTTAATCCAGTTTCAGGGTCATCAGGAATTCCGCATTGGTGCGGGTCTTGGCCAGACGATTCTTCAGCAATTCGACCGCTTCGACCAGATTCATCTCGCTGAGGACCTTGCGAAGCCGATATGAAAGATCTAGCTCTTTCGGATCCAGAAGCAGCTCTTCACGCCGCGTGCCGCTCTTGTTAATATTGATGGCCGGGAAGATGCGTCGATCCACGAGTTGGCGATCCAGATGGATTTCCATATTGCCGGTGGCCTTGAACTCCTCAAAGATCACTTCGTCCATCTTCGAGCCGGTATCGACCAGTGCGGTCGCCAGAATCGTCAGTGACCCGCCGAATTCGATATTACGGGCGGCCCCGAAGAACCGCTTGGGCATCTGCATCGCGTTGGCATCGACGCCGCCGGTGAGAATCTTGCCCGAATGCGGCATCTCGGTATTGTACGCCCGCGCCAGACGAGTAATCGAGTCCAGCAGAATCAGCACGTCCTCGCCGTATTCCACCATCCGCTTGGCCTTTTCGATGACCATCTCGGCCACCTGACAATGCCGCGACGTCGGCTCGTCGAATGTCGAACTGATGACCTCGACATCCTTGGCCACTTTTCGCTGAAAGTCCGTCACTTCTTCCGGACGCTCGTCGATCAGCAGTACGATCATTTTGATATCGGGGTGATTGACGCTGATGGCGTTGGCAAATTTTTGCAGCAGCACCGTCTTGCCCGTGCGGGGCGGCGCGACGATGAGCCCACGCTGGCCCTTGCCGATGGGCGTCACCAGGTCCGTAATCCGCATCCCCACCTCGTCCTGTGTGGTCTCCAGAATAATGCGCTCTTCGGCGTGCAGCGGCGTCAGGTCGCGGAATACCACCTTCTCGGCCAGCTTGTCCGGCTCCTGAAAATTGATCGCCTCGACCCGAAGCAGGGCGAAATATTTTTCGCTTTCCTTGGGCGGACGGATCTGGCCGGAGATGATGTTGCCGCTGCGCAGGCCGAACCGCCGAATCTGCGACGGCGAGACATACACATCGTCCGGGGAGGCGATATAGCTGTACTTGGGGCTTCGCAAAAAGCCGAAGCCGTCCGGCAGGATCTCCAGCACGCCTTCGCCGTACATCAGGCCATCTTGACGGACACGCTCTTTCAGGATGCGAAAGATCAACTCCTGCTTGGCAAGCCCCATATAATCATTGATGCCTTCCTTGCGGGCGATGCTGTGCAGCTCCACCACGTCCAGGTTCTGCAAGTCGGTGATATGCAGGTTGCCCCGCTTGATCCGCTCATATTTGGCGTGGATGGATTCTTCGAGGGTTTGCTTATCGTTTTTTTCCTTGGGGGTCTCGGCCGATTCGGTTTTCTCGGCGGTCGTGGATGCCTCCACGGCCGCGCCGCCGTTATTGGTATCGTCTTCTTTCGGCGCCTCGGCCGATTCAACTATTTCCATCTGAGGTGTTTCTTTGGTTTTGTCTTTTTTGCGGTAGGCACGTTTTTTACGCACTTCAGGCGCGCCGTCTGTTGCCGTTTTCTTGGCCATGATGACTCCTTAATCCTAAAAAAGTCTTGCTGAAATTGATTGTCGTACTAAAAACCCCTATTTCAATACGTCAGCGAACGCCGCTGCCGCCTTATCGGGAAATTTGCCTCACGAAGGGCCGATGCACCGCCCTTCGTTATGTGGATTGTATCTGTCACTACCCGTTTCGGCTCTCAATCCGAAACCTTATGTTAAACCCCATGCCCCGGACAATCACGCCGCACGCCCTACAAACAAGGAGCGTCATTAAACGCAGGATACACCGGGCAATCTTAACTTAACCATGACTCATTATGCTTGAAAAGAGTTGAGCGACTTGCTCTGCCACATCTGAATTATCAGAATTGTTATAAATGATATAATCCGCGATTTCCCGCTTCGTGTCCAGAGAAATTTGAAAATTTTCACGTTTTTTTAGCTCATTTTCATCAAATTTTCCATTTTCTTTCGCTCTTTGCCGCCGAATCGCCTCGTCCGCTTCGACAAACACCAGCACATCGCACAAGTCCGTCCGCCCCACCTCCGCCAGCAACGGCACATCCAGCACGATGGCCTGGACTGCCCCGTCGGCCTGATAAATTCCGATTTGCCGCTCCACCTCGGCCATCACCCGCGGATGAATCAGGGCGTTGAGTTTTTCCAGAGCCGCCGCATCGGAAAAGACCTTGCGCCCCAAGGCCGCACGATCTACCCGGCCGGATTTATCCAAAATACCGCCCCCGAACAATCGGACAATACTCTCTTTTACATCCGCTTCTTCAAGCAGCCCGTGTGCAATCCCGTCGGCCTCAACCACCGCGCACCCCAGCGGCGCAAAACACCCCGCCACCGTACTCTTGCCGGCCCCAATCCCCCCCAGCACACCGATTATTTTCTTCTGTTTAAGCATTTTTCTACAACGGATACAGTTCTATTGTACAAACCCGTCAAAATACCTCAACAACCATTTTTCCGATCCGAAGGTTTTCTATCGTTTCGGCCGGCGACCGATGGCCATGCCGCCGAGACACTTACATTTCACGCCAAAATCGGATGTTCCTTTCCCGAAATCAGGCAAATAAAAGACATCCAAAACGCCCATTTTTGAAAAGTCGTAAAAATTTTCCATCTTCCCCCTTGACATTTGCCCATTATTATCGCATTATAATTGTTTCGAGTTTGCTTAGATATCAATCCCCGATAGCTCAATTGGTAGAGCGAGCGGCTGTTAACCGCTAGGTCGTAGGTTCGAGCCCTACTCGGGGAGCTAAGTGCCCTCTACAAACCTGTAGAGGGCTTTTTTTATGCCCATTTTTGCCTTGTCGAATCGACCGGAATCCGCGTTATTTGTCCCCAAATCCAGTTCCAAACGACAGGTTTTTTCAAGGCAAACTCTGGTGTTGTTAACTCCAGAACAAGACGACGCGCAACTTTCAGGCCAAACTCTGAGACTCTGACACCCCTTTTCCTCTGTCGGTTAACAGCCAAAAAAGTTTCGGGGCGTCAATTGAATTCACAACCATAAAAACATCTATAGTGTCAGGAAGAAAAGAAATGCAGTAATAATAGAGGAGCTTCTTCTATAAACTGGTTACAACACTGTGTACCAAAAAATGCATCATGTGCAATTTAAGCCAAAAGATTTATGGAGCTTATTCCCTATTCTTCTCAAACACAAAAAGCCTCCGGATAGGAACAGTAAAGTGGATGGTTCAGGTATGGTGACTATATAATATCCTTGTTCGTGAAATGCTCCATCTATCCTTTCTGCCCAACCAATTATAGTTTTTCCGTCGTCGCTTATTCCTGATGCATCTCTCAATCTCCAACCCATGAGATCAAGGCCGTATTCGTTTTCAAGTAGATTTGTTAAATTGCGGATACCATTCACTTCATCCCAAATGAATGCCTCACTTAAATGACTGTCTACTATATGTCCCCAACCAACAATAATGTTTCCATCTGCAGACATACGGGATGCCATTGTGGAACGGAACCCTTCGTTGGCGGGAATACCTAAGCCCGCTATTCCAGTTTCTTCTCGCCATATAAAGGCTTCTCTGCCCAGAAATGAACTGCTGTAACCAGCAATCAAAGAGCCATCAGAAGAAACGCAGGTTGCATACCCATCGGAATCACCTCCGGGTAGATGTCCCAAGCCGATCATTCCACGCTGTTCATTCCAAAGAAAAGGTTCTATATCTTTCCCGTTCAGCAAATTGTAATATCCGCTATATCCGACAACAGTTGAACCGTCAGCAGAAATTGCATAAGCCCCTGACTGGCGGCCAAGGGTTATATTTTTATCCAAGTGGCCTAATCCGACCATTCCCTCTGAGGCCGTCCATAGAAACGCTTCATTGCCATTGGATCCTGTGCTTCGTCCTACAATTATGGAACCATCGTAAGACGCCCCATATGAGGAAGACCAATAGCTTCCGGTTTGAGTTCCTAAATAGCCGAGCAGTATCAAGCCATCCGCTTGTGTCCATTTGTAGGCTGAAGTCTCTTCTGTAATGACATTGGTAATTTGGCCGACAACAGTTGTACCATTTGGCGAGAGCCCATACGCAACTCCAGCGTAAGTTGTATTCCCCACATCTCGGAGTCCCACGTCTTTTGATAGCCAAAATGGCATTGGAAAATATCCATTGATGGTCCTTTGTCCAACTACAATAGTTCCGTCTGCCGACAGATCGTTTACTCTATGACAGTAAGTGCCATCCGATAATTGACTGAAAAGGCTAAATTCAGGAAGCACCGAGAAGCATGATTGGCTACATAACACAACCGAAGCCATTATCAGATTTATTCTTTTCACCACAAGTATTATCCTTCAGACGATATCAAAGCAAAAAAACGACACTTTTCCCCTAGCCTGTCAAAAGAAACGAAACCTATCCGAATACTCTCAACAATGGTAATTATACATAAATTCAATCTCAGAGTCAAGAATATTAGGTTCCAACAAGTTCTATCGCAATTCTTCTCCGAAATTGTGTGTCTCTACGTCCGGACATATACAGTCATCACTTATGCAAAAATATAGTCAATTCGCGCGACAAATCCGGACTGACTGCAGATATAGAGGGTGAAGCAGTTAACACAATTCGGAATCCCCCAACAATGGAGGCTACCTTGGCAAAAAACAAGACGTGTTTTGACATAAATCCAAACCAACGACGGCAGCAGATTATTGACCTGCTTTCGCAAACCCTGGCTGGACAATTAAAGCCCCGAAAAAAGCCGGAAAATCCGCAAAATTCCTCTCAAAAAGCCCTTGCTTAACAGTCACAAATCGGGCCTATGTGTGACTGTGTTAACCGAGAATAACTAATGTAACCATTTGTGAGTTATGGCTTTATGGAATTTGAAACCAAGCAAAAAATCGCTGACATTGAGCGGATGACGGCCGGGCAGATGCGGGACACCTATGCCGAGGTCTTTGGCGAGCCAACCCGGTCTGGCAACCGTCAATGGATGTTCCGGCGGATTGCCTGGCGTCTGCAATCGCTGGATGAGGGCGGACTCTCGGAGCGTGCCTTGCGACGGGCACGGGAACTGGCGCGGGAGCAGGACATTCGGGTCATTCCGCCGGCGAATTTGACGATGGCCCCGGCCGATTCGGTGGATGTGACCCTGCCGGTGCCGGATTTTATCAAAATCAACCGCGACCCGCGGCTGCCGTTCCCCGGTACGGTACTGTCCCGCAAATACAAGGGGCATCTGTACCAAGTCACGGTCTTACCCAACGGCTTTGAACATGATGGCCAGGTCTATCGCAGCCTCTCGGCCGTTGCCCGTGCCATTACAGGAAGCGGATGGAATGGCTATCTATTCTTCAATCTAACCGAACCCGGAAAGGTCAATGAATGATTCAAGCTGCCCCCAAAACCATACGCTGTGCCATCTACACACGCAAAAGCACCGAAGAGAACCTTGGGCTGGATTACAACACGCTGGATGCCCAGCGGGATGCGTGTGAAGCGTATATTAAAAGCCAAAAGTCGCTGGGATGGGTGTGCCTGCCGGACCAATATGACGATGGCGGCTACACGGGTGGCAACATGGACCGCCCGGCGTTCCAGCAATTGATGGCCGACGTCGAGGACGGGAAGATTGACTGTATTGCCATCTATAAAATAGATCGACTGAGTCGTTCCCTCATGGATTTTGCACAAATCATGGAAGTTTTGGAACGCAAAAAGGTCTCGCTGGTTTCGGTGACACAACAGTTCAATACCACAACCTCGATGGGGCGGTTGACCTTAAACATTCTGCTGTCATTTGCTCAATTTGAGCGCGAGATTATTTCCGAACGCACACGAGACAAAATCGCCGCATCCCGACGTAAAGGAAAATGGACCGGGGGACATCAGGTGTTGGGCTACGACTTGCAGCAAAAGCCGGGCGGCAATTGTCTGCTGGTAAACCAGGAAGAATCATATCAGGTCCAGCAGATATTTAAGCTCTATCTGGAAAGCGGTTCAATTATGGACACCCTTCGAGCTTTGCGTGAAAAGGGAATCATGACCAAGCAGTATTCTACGAAAACCGGAAATTCTCGTGGAGGAGCGCCTTTTGATAAAACGACCCTGCATAGGACACTGACGAATGTGACCTATTTGGGTAAAGTCCGGCACAAGGATCAGGTTTACGAGGGCGAGCATGAGGCGATTATTGATGCCGACACTTTCCATCAAGTTCAGGGTATGCTCAAGAGAAACCTGCGTTCCGGCGGCAAATATTCAAGCAATAAATACAATGCACTGCTCAAGGGATTGGTCCGCTGTAAACATTGCGGAAGTGCGATGATACACCATTTTGTGCAGAAGCCCAACAAGCGGTATCGTTACTATGTTTGTTTGAAAGCGCAAAAACAAGGGTGGGATACCTGTCCCAGTCCTGCATTGCCTGCGGCGGAATTGGAGCAGTTCATTGTCGACCAAATCAAGGTTATCGGAAAAGACCTTGCTGTCTTGGAGGACTGTATCAAAAAAACGCAGGCCCACATGCAGGAACAAATTGAGCGATTGAAAGACGCCCGTAGTGAAAAACAGAAGCTTATACAGGAATTGAGTCAGCAGATTGGAGAGGCGGCCGCACAGGTTGGATTTGACGGGACGGCGGCCGGTCGGATAGAGCTGTGTCAGCAACAAATCAAAGATATCCAGGTAGAAATGGCATCGCTAAATTCGGAAATCGTTTCGATTCAGCGGCAGATGCTCAATCCGGACGAACTGGTGGGCAACCTGGAATCCTTCGAACCGCTCTGG
Organism: Phycisphaerae bacterium; assembly: GCA_012729675.1. Classification (GTDB taxonomy): domain Bacteria; phylum Planctomycetota; class Phycisphaerae; order Sedimentisphaerales; family Anaerohalosphaeraceae; genus T3Sed10-213. Next base: position 33,800 of record JAAYCR010000064.1, read on the forward strand.
GACGCCATGCGTCCCAGACAAAAAGAAAAGCTGATTCATTTACTCATCAAACAGATTGAATGGGATAGCGAGACGGACAACATCTTCATCGCTTTCCATCAGACCAACATTGAGGTTTTAAATTAATCGGAGGTTTCCAATCATGGAGATAACCAAAGGCATCAAGGTTCATTTTACGCACGCCAACCGCGGCCGAAAACAGATTAAGGCCGGTCCGGCACCTGTTGTCGATACCCCAGAGGGTAGGGTTCCTCGTCTTTCGCGGTTGATGGCCCTGGCCATCCATTTCGACAACCTGATCCGGCAAGGCGGGATATGTAACCAAGCGGATTTGGCTCAGTTGGGTCACGTCAGCCGGGCACGGGTGACCCAGATCATGAACCTCTTATATTTGGCTCCGGACATTCAGGAGCACATTCTATTTCTGCCGCCTGTGACCGAGGGACGCGACCCAGTTCCGGAGACGAAACTGCGGAAACTTGTCAAAGAGACCTGCTGGGAAAAGCAGCGTCAAATGTGGGAGAGGATATCACAATGAAGTTTTCTGTGGAGACTTATTCCTTTCATAGAGGATCCATTCAAGGTGCCTCCACTTAACTTTTCTATAGAGCGACAACAGCTTAAGACCCTCTGGACGGTCCAGCCACATAACAAATCCTATACGACCTCGGTATTGATTTCTCGTGTCAAAGTCACCAGAGATATCTCTGTGTTGGCTTTGCTGTATTGCTTTTAGTAATTCTCCGCGTAATGTTTTTATATAATCAGTGGAGGCAGACACTTTCCCATTCTGGACTCGAACGCCACAAATAATGCGTTCCTTCCCATCACCAGGTGCATACACATCTATTTTACTTTGCTTGACTTTGAAGCCGTTTTGGCGAATGATCTCAATTACCAAGTCAGTAAATTGCTCAACAGGATAGCTCCCTGAGATGGTAATATCATCAACATAGCGTGTGTATTTGAGACCGGCTTTTGCAGCCATTCCGCATATTCGTTTGTCAAGAGGTTGAATGACCTGATCTGCTAACATTGGACTTGTTGACGTACCAAGTGGCAATGAATATTTTCTTGTTGTAAGCAATGTCAAAATCCTGGAAACATCAGGCGCACATTCCTGCCCCATAAAAAAATCATATATCTTCTGATAACGTACACTTGGATAAAAGGATTTCACATCAAACTTCGCAATGAATAATGAGTTTGAATGTTTTTTTGCATTATCAAGGATACTGCGCCCCTTGATTGCCCCATACGCGTAATCAGAAATAGGAAGTCGATGCAATATTCGATCAAGAATTCGGCGTTGAAGCATTGCCAAGGGGTTAATGCTCATGACTAGATCGCGATCTTTTCCCTTAACATTACGTTTAAAATCACGATAATACCTTTCAGTATTTTCTGCTACATCAATGAGACCGTTTTCGTGAATACCGAGCTGATTGGCTAAATGTGGTATGGTTCTTATGCGAAGAGTTTTACAATTCATCGCTTGGAGATTACTTGATTCCATTACTCTCTGCAATTCGATTCTTTTGCAATTCATGCATTAGCTCTTGAAGATGCTTATAAATAGCATCTACTTCAGGTTTATCAGACTTGAAATCAACAGTTCCTTCAACCAATAGAAAGCTGATCGGAACATTAAATTCTTCTGAAATTTTCTTAAGCAAACTTAAACTTGGCTCTGACTTATTGTTTTCTAACAACGACAGATAATTCTGTGAAACGCCAAGTTTCTTGGCCATTTCACCTTGTCTTAAGTTTGCCGCGACCCTTACAAATTTAATGCTTTTTCCTATATTCACGGTATCCACCGATTTAACTCAGAGTTTTGGAAGTTCTACTATCTCGCAATCTGACTATCATCTCTCGCTTTTCCCGAAAACTTGTTCAATTCCAGAAGAATTGCATACGCCATTTCTTCTGCGTCTCTGAACCTGTGTTTTTCTAGCGAGCCTTTCATCTGATTTTTAAGATGCTGCAGAACTTCCGTTTTTGCAGCTTCAGGGTCCATCTGTAACAATGACTCCACGTGAGTACATATTTGACGGACCAGTTCTTTTGAACGACAACTTTGCTTCATGGTCACCTCCTTTCTGGGTAATGAAGCTGACAAATAATTGATGGCCAACCGTTGACCACCGCTCTGTTACAAAAGCAACAGCTTTTGTGAAGGTATGCCATGGGCAAGAGAACGGAGAGGCAAAGAGACAATGCCCCAATGTACTCTGCGCGGCGACATAAACCATAGGCGAGTAACTATCGCCTTTCAGGCCCGCCTCGAAGGCAGGCAACACCAAACGGTGTGGCCCAGAAAGAAGAAACACAAAGTTGTCAAAGAGCTAATTGTCAATTTAGCACCGAATGACATCTCTGTCAATGAATTTTTCCAGAAAAATTAAATTTTCTAACCAAAAGTTAGAAAATATGGTATTTTATTCAATAAAGTTTCTGTTAATAAACCCATGAAAAAATCTTAAAGTCTTTCATAAAAGGAGTTTATGGATATGTCTACAGTAATTAAACGACAAATAGAATCAATCCGCCAAGCGACATTGCAACTTCTGTGTACGCATGGAAACGCACATTTTGCTGAGGCCGGAATCCGCGGTGACATTGCAAAAATGTATTATGGTGGCGACAGTTCTGTACCATCTCGACAGGAAATCGAGTCATTTTTTGCAGACATGCTTTGTCGAGAAGACAAGGGCGAGAATTTTCTGGTCGATGCATATAGTTCGCCTGGATTTTCATTTGAAGCCGCAACCCATGTTGGCATTCCACCAAGAAATGTTGGAAGCAGGCTTGAAGGAAATGCTATCTTGTTCTTTTATGGAAATGAAGCTCAGATTTCCACATTGACCCGAATCATCGCCGCCCCAACACTCAAATACCTTCGCTTTTTATCCGGTATTGGTAATACTCGTTTAGACTCATATTACGATGATGTTATCACTCTGAGCGAATGGATTACTTTCATCCTTGATGTCGGCAATAAAACAGCCGATCCGAATCTTCAGCGATGTTACCGATTAATAACCCCTTTTGAGATGCCTCAAAATCCAACGGGATTGAGTCGTTTTATTATGGGGTATTCCGATACAAATCAAATCACAGTTGACAACTGCCCCAGTTCCGACCATTGGGACATTTATTGGAGTGCCGCTCAACAGAATGAAATTGCATATAGCAAATTAGGCACTGACCTGTTTGTGGCATCACGGATAGCGTTGGATCACCTACTGGAGTTGGATATCCCTGGAGTATCAAATGAATTTTACACAAATCATGGAGGTTATTCATTTGAATGGTTTGGGGCTACATGGAAATTGGTGTTTGATGGCACACTAACAACAGTCCGGAACCTTACGGGAGCCCGTCTGTTAGCCACATTGCTGTGTAACCCGCGTAAGGATTTACATTGTCTGGATTTGCAGGCACAAGAGAATGTTAATCCAATATTGAAAGCGGCTGAGTTTCAAGATGTTGTCGCAGACGACGAAGCGATTGAATCCTACCGAGAAAGGTTACGTGATTATGAAAAAGAGATTGAAGATGCAAAAAAGTGCCAGGATTTAGCCAAACAGGACGCGATACAGCAGAAAATTGATTTCATAGAAACACACCTAAAACGACTATATGGGCTTCATGGCGAAACAAGATTGTTTTCAACTGAGGCAGAAAATGCACGGATAGCCGTCCGAAACAATATAATGCGAGTTATAGATTCTGAAGACATGTCAAAAATCCCCCAGGCACAACAGCACTTTAAAAACAGTATTTCATTCGGCAAAACGATTAGCTATTGCCCAGAAATGGATATTGACTGGAAAATTGTGAAAAACTTTTGATGTTACCCCATAAGTAACAATGTTACGCCAAAAGTAACGCCTTGCCGGTGAAGAGCGAAAGCCGGCGAGACAAATACTTTTAATAAGGCTCGCTGAAACGCTCCCGCCGGTGTTCTTCAGCGAGCCTTTTTTTTCGTGCTTTGCACGAGAAAGGCGTTACTCATGGGTAACACACAAGTAAGTCGGCGGGAAACCACATGCAACGAAAACACATCTCTCATTGATAGCTACGTCCTGGATCGGATTGATTACCGCTCCAGGCGGCTGACCATCCAGTTTGGATTCACCGATGAACAGCGGGACGATTTGTCCCAGGACATGGTCGTCGAGGTGCTGGCCGCCATGCCCAAGTTTGACCCCGCCCAGTCCAACCGTAAGACGTTTATCAGCCGCGTCTTGGACAACTTTGTCAAGAATGCCATCCGCTCTGAAATCCATCGTCGTCGTCGCGAATGCGACAGCCCTATTTCACTGGATGATATTCTTGAAGGCTGCACCCCGGTGGTCAATGATCCCCGTCAAGGCCAATTGAGTGAAGCAGAGCAACTGGACATGCAAATGGATGTCGCCCACATACTGTCGCAGATGCCGCGCCACCTTCAGAAGATTTGCTCCCTCCTGAAAACTCATTCGATTACCGAGACAGCGAAAAAACTCAGAATTAATCGAACCGCCATTTATCGTCAATTGGCCGAGATTCGGGAACATTTTCAGCGGAGCGGCTATGACTATTCTGATTTTTGCGCGACAGAATCGGGCCAGCTGCAGATATAGAGGGTGGACAAGCGGTACGAAGTGATTCGATTGCTGGACATTTTCTGATTTCTCCATTCGCCTCGGACGGGTCATGTGGCCGGAGTGGGTACCCACCTTCCTTCGATAAAGTGACCTTGACTCCCTGCCGCCGTCCGAGGCCCTTCCGGCTGGAAACTGTTTTTCATCGGGTGTGTATCGACGATGATGCGGGTTCGACTCCCGCACCGGCCTGTGTGACTGGCCAGTCCTGAACGGAATATCACTTAGCATAAGGAATACAACAATGAGTTTACTGGAATTTGTACTGAATCACTCTCATCAACGTGCGCCCAAAGGCATCGTGTACGGGCCTCCGGGCGTGGGCAAGACGCACTTCGGTGCAGAAACGGACAAACCGATTCTGATTGACTGTGAAAATGGCGCCGCCTATGTCACCTGCGACCGCACACCGTACCTGACCGACTGGGAGAGCATCAAGCTCTGGCTGGATATGCTCGCCCATGACGAGCACCCGTACCAGACTGCCGTGGTCGATTCGATTGACTGGTTATTGCGCCGCTTGGAAGAGCGGGTGGCCGGCGTCAGTGCGGGCAAGAATATGGACAACACGCTCAATCGCTCTCATGGCGGCTATGGCAACGGCAAGCTGGTACTGCGCAATTATGTCTACCAGTATCTTTTGCCGACACTCGATGCCATCGTCAATCGTGGGATTTCGGTTGTGCTGCTGGCGCACGCCTCTCGTCGGAGTATGACCTCGCTTGAAGGCATCACGATTGAAAAGTCCGCTCCGGAAATCCACCCCGACCTGATGAACACGATGATTGAATGGTCGGACTTTGTCGGCGCAGCCCAGATTGAAGGGGATGTCCGGACGCTGACCCTGACCGAGACCAATCAAGTCCTGGCCAAAAACCGTTATGGCATTAAGCACAAAATCGCCCTGCGATGGGATGCGTTTACCGCAGAAATGAACACCACCCACCCCTCTGTCAATGGAGATTTGAACCATGGCTAATCTGAATTTCGATGCAAATCAAGTGGAACCCAACGCCGGATTTGACCCGATTCCGGCCGATAAGTACATCGCGATGGTGACCGGCTCCGAGATGAAGCCGACCAAAAACGGCGACGGCAGTTACCTGGAACTGGAGTTTACGGTACTGGAAGGTCAATACAAAGATCGTAAGGTCTGGGACCGGCTGTGTCTGAGTCACCCCAACCCACAAACGGTCAAGATTGCCCGCGGCAATCTGTCAGCGCTGTGTCGGGCAGTGGGCGTCATGCAGCCCAAAGACAGCGTCGATCTGCATAATCTGCCGTTGGTCATCACGGTACGGCTGAAAAAACGGGATGACAATGGTGATTTGTCCAACGAGATCAAGGGCTATGCGGCAAAAAAGAGTTCTATTGCTCAGTCGCCGCAGGCTCCGCAAACCAATGCCACACCGCCGTGGAGACGCTGATGAACTGCAAACGTAAAGGCACACGATTAGAGCACAAGACCATCGCTCAGCTTAAGGCCGCCGGATACACCTGTATCCGGTCGGCCGCCTCGTTGGGACCGTTTGACATCATCGCCATCAATCCGCTGGGACTTCGCTGTATTCAAGTCAAATCGAATACATGGCCCCGGCCGGAGGAGCGCGAGAGCCTGCGGAATGCGGCCAAGACGATGCCGCCGAATGCCTTTGTCGAATGCTGGCGGTGGGATGACGGGGCGAGAAAACCGCTGATTAAATCAATTGACGAACTGCCGCTATGAAATACGAAAAACTGTTTCCGACGCTATTGATTATTTTGGACATCTGTGCGGCGGTGGGCTACATCCCGGTCGGTGACTGGCGAAAGGTCGTTTATTGGCTGGCGGCGGCCATTTTAACCACGTGTGTGACGTACTGATGATACAATTACGTGATTACCAACAAGACGCCGTCAACGCGGTCTATGATTATCTCCGGCATCGGGATGGCAATCCGTGCGTTGTCATCCCGACCGGAGGGGGCAAAACCCCGGTGATGGCAACGATCTGCAGCGATGCGGTCAATCTGTGGGACGGCCGGGTGCTGGTACTGGCGCATGTAAAAGAGCTGCTGGAGCAGACGGCCGGAACGTTAAGCCGCGTAGCGCCGGATTTGGATATCGGCGTCTATTCGGCAGGACTGAATCGGCGGGATACCGACCACAGTGTCATTGTGGCCGGTATCCAGTCAGTGTATAAGCGCGCGTGTGACCTCGGTGCCTTCGATTTGATTATCGTCGACGAAGCCCATACCTTACCCCCTGACGGTGAAGGTCGATATCGATCCTTTTTGAAAGAGGCGATGGTGGTCAACCCCAACGTTCGGTTGATTGGCCTGACGGCCACGCCCTATCGCATGACAACAGGGATGATTTGTACACCGGACAATCTGCTCAATGAAATTTGCTTTGAGGTTGGTGTACGAGAACTGATCGCACAGGGTTATTTGTGTCCTCTGCGAAGCAAAGCCAGCAAACACAAAGTCGACATGTCCGGTTTGCATATCCGCGGGGGTGAATTTATTGCCTCAGAGGTTGAGGCGCTGATGGATAATGAACCGATGGTGCTGGCCGCCTGTCGGGAAATAGTAGAATTGACCCAAGACCGCAAGAAGGTGTTAATCTTTGCTGCTGGAGTCGAGCATGGTCTGCATATCCAACATGTCCTCGAGTCGCATTATCGCGCGGAGTGTGGGTTTGTCTGCGGCGAGACACTGCCCTTTGAGCGAGCCGAAACACTGCAACGATTTCGAGACGGCCAACTCAAATTCCTGTGTAACGTCAATGTGTTGACAACGGGATTTGATGCGCCGAATATTGACTGTGTGGCTTTGGTCCGGCCAACCAACTCCCCTGGACTTTATTACCAGATGATCGGTCGGGGATTCCGGATTCATCCTTCCAAAGAAGACTGCTTGGTTTTGGATTTTGGCGGTAATATTATGCGGCATGGTCCGGTGGATGCCATAAAGATAAAACCCCGAGAGAATGGATTTGACGGTCAGGCGCCGGTTAAGGAATGTCCAAATTGCCATGAATTGATACATGCGGGCTATTCGGAATGTCCTCAGTGCGAGTTTGTATTTGAGTCAGACCGTGAAATCTCTCACGAAAAAAATGCCAGCACTCAAAATGTACTCTCGGGCAAGGTTGAGCTTCATGAGTACGACGTTCACGATGTACTCTATCACTACCATGTCAAGCGAAACGCCAAACCCGCTGACCCGCCGACACTGCGGGTTGAATATTTGTTGGGCTTTAACCATTATCAGTCCGAATGGTTCTGTTTTGAGCATACCGGCTATGCGCGTGCAAAAGCCGAGGCGTGGTGGCGAGAGCGAAGCAACGAGCCGATTCCCAATACGGTAAACGAGGCGATTGCACTGGCCGAGGCGGGAGCGCTTGCTGAAACCACGAAAATCACCGTCCGCAGCGTTTCCGGAGAGTCCTTTGACCGCATCATCAATTACCAATTAGGCCCAAAACCGCCGCGCCTGGACGGTAGCGATGAGCGGGACGATGCCTATTTGCCCGAACATGCCTGGCCGGGAGATGAGATACCTTTTTAGTGGGATAATAAATGACGATACCCCCCAATGACATTCTGCAAGAAGCTATACACTATGCCCAACAGGGCTTGCCGGTCTTTCCCTGTGAGGTTGACAGCAAAGCGCCGTTGACCCGAAACGGGTTCAAGGATGCTTCTGTAAACATCGAGCACATCAAGTGCTGGTGGGCCAACCATCCGACGGCAAATATCGGAATGCCCACCGGGGCAACATCACACCTTATCGTGATGGACATTGACCCGCGCCACGGCGGCGACCATGCCCTGCAGGGGCTGCTCGACCATTACGGCCCGTTGCCTGATACGCTGACGGCCATCACCGGTGGTGGCGGCACACATTATTATTTCCGCTATCCCGGCCATTTTGTCAAGTGCAGCATGGGAAAAATCGGCCCCGGCATCGATATCAAAGGCGATGGCGGGTACGTCATCATCCCGCCCAGCGGGCATGAAAGCGGCAGCAACTATTACTGGGATGGTGAGTTTGACTTGGAAACTGTCGCCGACATCCCGGAATGGCTGTTGAGCCTCATTCATGCCGACAACACCTCAATCGCCCCGGAGGCCGAGTCCACCGAAAATTCGATTCCCCAAGGTCAGCGCAACAATACCCTGGCCTCGCTGGCCGGCACCATGCGCCGAGTCGGGATGTCGTATGATGAGATTTTGGCCGCCATCCTGAAAGTCAACGAGAATCGCTGCCAGCCACCGCTTGCAGAGAGCGAGGTCTGCCAAATCTCCCGCAGCGTCTGTCGCTACGAACCGGATACCGTAGCGGTAGCTGTCGCTGAAAACCACTATGACCAAATGTTCAGCCCTGAACCTGGGATTGCTGATCCGGGGCCGATTCCAGAAACGCTATTGCACGTTCCCGGATTTGTCCAGAAAGTCATGGCGTATAATCTGGACAACGCCATCCGCCCGCAGCCGGTACTGGCCTTGGCCGGAGCCATTCAGTTGCAGGCTGTTCTGGCCGCCCGCAAGGTTTGCGATGCGCGGGAGAACCGAACCAATCTGTATGTCATCGGAGTTGCCGGTTCCGGTGCGGGCAAGGAGTTTGCCCGAAAAATCAATCGGCGGATTCTCAATACGGCCGGGCTGAATCATCTTGACGGGCACGACGAGTTGGCCAGCGATGCCGGACTCGTCAAGGCCATCGAGAATAACCCTGCCATTTTGTTTCAGATTGACGAGTTTGGGCGGTATCTGCGGACGATGGGCGACCCCAAACGGGCACCGCACCTGTACAACGTCATCACCGCCTTTATGAAACTGTTCAGCTGTGCCGACAGTACCTACAAAGGAAAAGCGTATGCCGACCCCAAACGGAATGTGGAAATCCATCACCCCTGCGTCGGACTGTATGCGACCACCGTACCGGACAATCTGTATCAGGGTATCACACTGGAAAGCCTCAAAGATGGCTTTTATGCCCGATTGCTGCTGTTTGAAACCGACCACTTCCCCTCGCGACAACAAAAGGCGGCCGCCAAAGTGCCGCAGGAGGTTCTTGATATTGCCAAGTGGTGGGACGCATTCAATCCGACAGGAAATCTGCATGACCAATTCCCCGAGCCTGTTGAAATTCCAACCCTGCCCGCAGCACGGGATATCTTTGATGATTTGGCCGCTCGGGTAGATGATGAGCTGGCTAAGAAAAATCTCTATTCATCTATCTGGGCACGCGTTGAGGAAAAAGCCTGCCGGTTAGCCCTTATCTATGCCTGCAGCGCCAATCGGGAATGTCCGGTCATTGATGAAGCCGCTACTCAATGGGCCTGTCAATTGTCCGAGCATATCACCCGCAAGATGATCTTTATTGCCGACCAGTGGGTCTCGGATGGATATTTTGATGAAAAGCAGAAAAAAGTGTTGCGCGTTATCAGGGATGCAGGTGGGCGCATTTCGCAATCATATCTCGGGGAAAAAACTCGGTCGCTTCAAAAGAAAGAGAGAGCTGAAATTATTGATAATCTCGAGGAGACTGGGGCCATAAAAAAAGAGCTGGTTAAGAATACCACCAAGACCGTGACCTACTATGTCCTTTTACAATAATCGTAATAATCGTAATAATCGCATAGGTATTTATATAAGAAGGTCCCCCTATATCTACATGAATAAAATATATATACATATATTACGATTATTACGATTATTTCATAAATATATTAAATATAATAACTTACAGAACTCTCTTCTCTACGAATATTCGGAATATTCGGAGCTTTATGGTTCCTTCCGGCGCAATAAAAGAGGTGACTCCGACGGGAACAATCACCTTGTTATACACACGTTATTTTTCGCGGCGCAGAAACTGAAAACCCAAAGAAACAGCGTTTTTCGCATAAAGACGCACTTTTACAGAAAGGATACACGATGCATGAGCAAAAGAACACACGATTGGCAGAAAAGTGCCGCACCGCTTGTGTCGCGGCTAAAAACCGACCGTCGCAACGCACTGATACTGGAGGACCCGTGGAGCCGGGCGATTCACTCAATGGTCAATGGGTGGCGAATCCGACTCAGTCGGCCGCCTGCGAAGGGCAATGCCAAGGAATCGCCACGCCCCACATGGCTGGTATTTGCCCGACGCGGTGTAGGCATTCTGATCAGCAAGAAAAACCATGCCAATCAGAGCGATTGGAAGCTATGGGCGACGCGCCGGATGACAGCCGGGAGCCGCTACATTCCGAAGGCAAAGCGGAGTTGGCAATCGTCTCCCGGCCGAACGGCGAGGTGAACGCAGAAAATGTGATGCATTTACTGGAATACCAGCAATACCGCTGCGCGTTGACGGGTCGGAAGCTGACACCCCAGGTGGCAGCCTTGGACCATATTGTTCCGATTCGCTTCGATGGTAAACACATCATTGCCAATGTTCAGGTGCTGCATAAAGATGTCAATCGCGCCAAAGGGTCGTTAACCAGCGCCGAATTTATCCACCTGTGCGAGGAGGTTGTCAGCTTTCTGAAAACAACGAAAATCCACCCAGGTTCGCCCGTGTGCGGCGATCCGGCGACCATCTGAGCGGTTGACCGGATTGAAACGGCCGCCAACCAGCGCAAACCCTCAGCGGTGTTATGAAATTTAACCGTTTTTTACTACTGGAGATTTTTCCATGAGCAAGAGCAAAGAGTATCAGATTGAGATTCGGGACATTGGCAGCATCCGTCCCTACGAGAAAAACCCACGGCAAAACGACGATGCGGTGGATGCGGTGGCGTCGTCTTTGAAGGAGTTCGGCTTTCGCCAGCCGATTGTCGTGGATGGTGACGGTGTGATCATCTGCGGCCACACGCGTCTGAAGGCCGCCCAGAAGCTGGGGTTGGCCAAGGTGCCCGTTCACGTCGCCAAAGACCTGACGCCCGATCAGGTCAAGGCGCTGCGGATTGCCGACAACAAGACGTCGGACCTATCGGATTGGGATTATGACATTTTGCCGATTGAGTTGGCCGAGCTTCAGGAGGCCGGGTTTGATTTGGGGCTGCTGGCGTTCGATGAGGATGAATTGAGCAAACTCCTGTCCGCCGAGCCGACTGAGGGGCTGACCGACGATGACGCGGTACCGGAGCCGCCGAAGGAGGCGATTACCCAGCCGGGCGACCTGTGGCTCTTGGGCGCGTATTGGGAATGCGACGCATGCGGCAAGCGGTACGACTACGATGAGGGCAAGGCGATGGTCGATGCCGGGAAGGAGTGTGTCTGTGGGTAAATTGCAACTGAAATCAATGCACCGGATTCTCTGCGGCGATAGCACCAAGGCCGAGGATGTCGAGCGGCTGATGGACGGGCAGACGGCGGCGATGTGTTTCACATCGCCGCCCTACAATGCCGGAAACAACAGCTTGGGCGGCAACAAGAGCCGTGTCGATTCGAAATATCTTCACGACGATGACGACCGACCGCAGGATGAATACCGGCAGTTCCTGGAGGCGTTTACCAATCTGGCCCTCAAGACGGCCCGGACGGTGGCGGTCAATCTTCAGTCGCTGGCGGGCAACAAGGTGGCGATTCTGGAGTGGATTTACGTTTTTCGGACGCACTTTGTCGACCGGCTGGTCTGGTACAAGGGCGGCGGTCAACCGGCCATCGCCGCCAATGTGATGAACAGTCGGTTCGAGGATGTGTGGATTCTGTCACCGGAAAAGAATCCTAAACGCTGCATCCCGACCGGGAAGTTCCAATCGACCGTGCCGAATGTGTACGAAGGTCGCGGCAACTCCGGCGAGAACACCGAAAAAGCCGTCCATGCGGCGACGATGCCGATGCATTTTGCGGTTCACGTCCTTCAGTCGTTCGACGGGACGGCGGGAATCGTCTATGAGCCGTTCTGCGGCTCGGGTACGACGGTCATCGCCGCTGAAAAACTCGGTCGGCGGTGTTTTGCGATGGAGCTGGACGGGGTTTATTGTGATGTGGTCATAAAACGATACGAGGACTTTACGGGAATAAAGGCGGTGCGTTATGGGAAAGCTTAGATTGAAATCAGACCATCGGCTGTTGTGCGGTGATTCGACGAATGTCAACGATGTGTCACGGCTGATGAATGGCGACAAAGCCGACTTGGTATTTTCAGATCCCCCCTATAATGTGGCCTACCAGGGCGGCACTGAAGATAAACTGACGATTCAGAATGACGCGATGGACGCCGACGATTATATCGCCTTCATGGACGCCTTCTTCAAACGGTTCCGCGAAAGCGTAAAGGAGTCGGCCTCGCTGTACATATGCCACGCCTCACAATGGCAATTGGAGACGGAGCTGGCGCTGCGCCGGGCGGGATTTGAGATTCGCAACCCCATCATCTGGGCAAAAAACTGCGGCGCGTTCGGATTTGCCCGGTACAAGTTCCAGCACGAGCCGATTTTTTATGCCCATGTCAAGGGCCAGTCGGACAAGTGGTACGGCGATTTGACGCAGACGACCGTCTGGCATGAAAAGAAGCCCGCTGCCAACCGCCTGCACCCGACCATGAAGCCGGTGGAGATCGTCCAGCGTGCCCTGGTCAACAGTTCCAAACGCAACGACATCGTTCTGGATTTGTTTATGGGGTCGGGCACGACCCTGATTGCGGCCCAGACCTTGGGACGACGCTGCTATGGGATGGAGCTTGACCCGGTTTATGCCGATGTCGTGGTGATACGGTGGGAGCAGTTTACGGGCAAGAAGGCTGTGCGGATCACTGACAAAACCCCGGACAATGCCGAGGTCTGTCAGAAGGTGGAGGTGTAACCGTGGTGTTATTTTCCGGAACGGAGTCCAAACTGCCCGCGTCCGACCTTTTCGAAACGGGCGGCAGCGCCCTTCTTTTTGATCTCGGTGCCAATGGCGGCGTGCAGGGTGTTGGCCGGGGTCTTACCGCCTTGGGACGGTTGCCAATACCCCTGTGCCGTCATCGCCTCAATCATCTGCTTGCAGTTGAGCGGCGTTTTGGCCTCGGCCAGGACTTTGGCGGCTGCATCCAGCGCCGAGAGGGGCTTGGCACCGGACGGCGCTGGGTCGGCCGTGGCGGGCGTTTTCGTGGGCTTGGGCTGTTTATCCGCCTTGGGGTTGTGCGGTCCCACGATGCGGTCGGCGGACTTGATGACCACCGTCTTGCTGGTTGCCAGCGTGACCGCCTCAAATCCGCCGGTGGCGATGGGCTTGGTGATGCGTACTGCCGAGGTGTTTTTGCCGACCTTGATGTCATAGACGTTTCCGATTTTGATGTTTTCCAGCTTCATTGTGATTTTCCTTTCAAAAAAAAGTTAGTCCATAAAATGTTGCAGCAAACGGTAATAGTCGTGAACCATCGAGTTGGTGCCGCGGCATCCGTCCAGGCATTCCTGCAAAATCTCGGCCATCGAGAAGACGTCCGTCTCGTCGTCGGCCTGCACCTTGTGCTCCCGGTCGTTGGGCAGCAATTCGGTTCCGGTGTGAAGGATCACGGTGATGGTGTCGCTGTTGTGGTACCGGGACACTGTCGCCTTGGCGTAGGGGTTGCCGGTCTTTCGGTTGGTCTGGCCTTCCAATTTCATTTCATAAATCTTCATGGTCGTCGTCCTTTCGGTTATGCGTTATTCTGTTCATTTAAAATCTGGGCATCCTCTCGAATCTCTTCCAGCGCCTCGCGGAGCGTAGCCACCGACCTGCCGGTCAGATGCGAGACCAATTCGAGCAGCTCGCCTTGCACATGCCGCATCGTTCCGACGTGCCCCCAATTGGGATTATCCTGGGTTTTGGCCAATTCCATCTCCATCAGGTTCATCAGGCTGTCGATGTCGAACCGGGCGTTGTCGTATGCGGTTTTGATTTCGGTTTTGCTTGTCTTTCTCATCGTTTTATCCTTTCGTTTTGCGTTTGTTGCGTCTTTAATTTTCAATGCCATTACTGATCATATGCGGTATCTTTCAAATAAAGCCAAGGCAATAAATGCATTAATTATTGAATATTTGCAGTATTTCCCAATATGTTTGAAAGTGGTCGCCAATAACACTGGACAGGTCTTGGCGGCTATTGGCAAAATCGGCGACTATCGCACCCAACCGCACACGTTTGCACCTGTTGCAAAAGGCGGCAAATCCGGATGGATGATTGGTCTGGGCACTGATCGCCGCACCTGCGCCAACGTGTGCGGTGGATACTTCAGGATTGCGTGTGAACGAAGGGATAAAAACAAAGGGTCCGCTTGGATCACCGACCAAAACCCCGGTCGTCGATGCCGGGGTGGATGGCTGGAGCTGATGATGTTAGGCCGCATCGGCCAGAATTGTTTTGACGGTGATTCGGGCCTTCTTTTGAATCTCATAGACCGCCTGTGTGCTGGTGCCGCGCATCTTGGCAATCTCCGGCACCGTCATCCCGTCCAGCATCAACATCAGGATTTCGCATTGGGAGGGCTGCCCTTGGTGGACAATCTTCATCGCCCAAAGAAATGCGTCTACGGCGGTTATTGTGTCCGGGTCATACGTTTCCATCTCAAATTCGGCGTGAACCGCATCCAGCATTACGTTGTGCTTGCGGGTGGTCTTATTGGTGTAATGGTCGCGGAAGGCCGTCAGCACGATCATTCGAATTTTGTTTTCGCGGTGTTCGGCCGGCGGCTCTTTGCAGGTGGCCATCTTGACGATGGCGTCATGCGCCAAATCGTTCGGGTCAATGTCGCGTCGGCTCTTCAGAAGGATGCGTGCGTGTTTGTAAGCGAGGCCCGTGGTTTCGTGCGTCAGTTCCATTTTTTTGTCCTTTCGGTTTTGCGTTTTCGATTATCAATGTTCAAACCCATGACTGATCATAGGCGGTATGTTTCGCATAAAGCCAAGTTGATTAATCCATTAATTCCGCAGTATTTGCAGTATTTTCGAATACATCCGAGAGTGCTGGCCAATAACACTGGACAAGGAAGGTAAGCAATGGAGAAGCCCCTCAAAATCACGGCGCTGACGCCGGAGGAACTGGTGTTAATATTAAGCCGGGCCAGCCGTCGCACGATATCCGGACAAGATGTACTGGCTATTGCTGAAACGGCCGGCATCGTCTCGGCGGATTGCACCATCAACCTGATTGAATACACCGCGTTTTTGGTCAGGGAGGTTTCTGTTGGCGAAAATTAATCCCACCCATTTGAAACCGGCCGATTTGATTCGGCTCTTGAACTCCGCTGGATTTGGCACGGTATTGACCGATAGCACGCTGCGCCGCCATCGTAATAGCGCCGGATACACCATCGGCGACGCCAAAACGGTGGACTTATTGCGGTATGCGGCGTGGCTGATGCAGATTTATCTGGCACCGCCCAAACCGGAGCGGTCGTATGAACAGATGCGTGAGGCATCGCGGCTGCGGAATGCGGAATTGGCCCGTGCCGGTCAGGACATCGGCGAAATTCCCGAAGTCGTCAATCCGGAACGCAAGGCGCATGCGATGGCCAGCTTTCGGTTTTTCTGTGAGCGTTATTTTCCCGATGTGTTTTATCTGGCGTGGTCGGACGACCATTTGAAGGTCATTGGTAAGATTGAGCAGGCGGTCTTGAAGGGGGGATTGTTTGCCTTGGCAATGCCTCGCGGGTCAGGGAAGACCGTGATGATGCAGATGGCGTGTTTGTGGTCGGCACTGATCGGGGCGACACCGTTTGTCTGTCTGATTGCCGCCTCCGCCGACCGGGCACAGCATCTCTTGGAGACGATTAAAGTCTGGCTGGAGACCAATGAGCTGCTGGGTGAGGATTTTCCGGAGGTGACGTTCCCGATACGTGCCCTGGAGCGGATTACCAATCGCCAGCGAGGGCAAAAGTACCGGGGGACTGCGACACGGGTTGAATGGCTTACCGACAAGGTTGTCCTGCCGACGATTGCAGGCAGTGTCGCCTCCGGCGTGGTGATTTCCTGTTCGGGAATGAAGGGGTCGGACATCCGCGGCCAAAACCACGCCCGTGCCGATGGCAAGGTGGTAAGGCCGCAATTGGCGATGGTCGATGACCCCCAGACGACCGAATCGGCGTGGAGTCCGTCGCAGTCGCAGCGTCGCGAGGCGATTTTGGCCGGGGATGTGCTCGGTATGGCCGGGCCGGGCAAGAAGATTTCCGGCCTGATGGCCTGCACCGTCATTCGGCCGGGGGATATGGCCGATAATATCCTCGACCGGGAAAAGCACCCAGAATGGCAAGGCGAGAGGACCAAGATGGTCTATGCCTTCCCCACCAACGAGAAGCTCTGGCAGCAATACGCCGAAATCCGTGCTGATTCGCTTCGGAACGACGGGGACGGGTCGGAGGCGACGGAGTTTTATCGTCAAAACCGCCATGCGATGGACGCCGGTTCCATTGTTGCCTGGCCCCAGCGCCATAATCCGGATGAACTGTCGGCGATTCAGCATGCGATGAATCTCAAGCTCCGGGACGAAGATGCGTTCTTTGCCGAGTACCAAAATGAACCTGTCGCCGAAAAAGAAGGCGAGGGAATGCTGACGGCTGATGAGATGGTCCAAAAGCTCAATGGTCACCCGCGTGGGCTTGTACCCCTGGGCTGTTCGGCCTTGACGTTATTTATCGATGTCCAGCAAAAGGCGCTCTTCTGGATGCTGTGCGCCTGGGAGCCGGATTTTACCGGGTATGTGATAGACTATGGCACCTGGCCCGACCAGAAACGGACGTTTTTCACGCTGCGGGACATTCGCCGCACGCTGGCGCAGCAAAAACCCGAAGCCGGACTGGAAGGTGCGATTTACAACGGTCTTGAAAAAGTCTGCGAAGAGCGGTTGGGACGCGTATATCGGCGTGAGGATAATCTGGAGATACGGATTGAACGGTGTCTCATTGATGCCAACTGGGGGCAAAGTACCGACGTGATTTACCAATTCTGTCGGCAGTCGCGGTTTTCCGGGATTGTTTTGCCCTCGCATGGTAAGTATGTCGGCGCATCCAGTATCCCATTTTCCGACTATAAACGCAAAAAAGGCGACCGGGTCGGGGTACACTGGCGGATTCCGGGGATTATCGGAAAACGTGCAGTGCGACACGTTCTCATCGATACGAACTATTGGAAGAGCTTTGTCCAGGCACGCTTGGCGGTGGCGATGGGTGATCCGGGGGCGCTGTCGCTGTTTGGGCGAGATGAGGTCACTCATCGCCTCTTGGCCGAACATCTGACGGCCGAGTACTGCGTCCGTACCGAGGCCCGCGGGCGCGTGGTCGATGAATGGAAGCTCAAGGCCCTGCGTCCGGACAACCATTGGCTGGACGGCCTGGTCGGCTGTGCGGTCGCCGCCTCGATGCAAGGGGTAAAAATCTTCGGCACCGGACACTGCGAGAATAACACACAAAAACGAATTAAACTGTCTAAAATCCAATCCGATAGAATGAAGTTTTAAGCATTCACCGTTTCCACACAAACAATACTGCTTCACAAAGATAACGACTCATAGACGAATCTCTTTATTTTTGCGCGACAAAATTGCTTCAGCTGCAGATATAGAGGGTGAAGGGAAAACACTTTTATGTCAGAGACACCTATTGAACATTCAATTCAAGATAACGCCGCTGGCCCCCGCAAGGCCAGCGGCGACGCCGGTTCGGTTGAGCAGCACGCGCTGACCGATCAGATTGCGGCCGACAAGCATCTGGCCTCAAAACAGGCGATGCGCACCAAGGGCCTGGGTGTTAAGCTCGTTAAGCTCTCTCCTTCCGGTACGGTATAGACGCCTCTATGAAATGGTTTAAACGTAAAAAACAGGTTCCCCGCCCCACCGCACTGCCGGTGACGCTGCGTGCTCGCTATGACGCCGCCCAGACGACCCGCGAGAACATCCGGCATTGGGCGATGGCCGATGCACTCTCCGCCGATGCGGCCGCCAGCAGCGAGGTCCGTAAAAAGATTCGGGAGCGGGCGCGGTATGAGGTGGCCAACAACTCCTACGCCAAGGGGATTACCCTGACGCTGGCCGACTACTGTGTGGGCACCGGCCCGCGGCTTCAGGTCTTGACCGAGGACAATGCGTTTAACAATGCGATTGAAGAGGCGTTTTTACAGTGGTCGCATCAGATTGGACTTCCTGCAAAGCTGCGGACGATGCGGATGGCCAAATCGACTGACGGCGAGGCATTCGCGCTGTTGATCGGCAATCCGCGCTTAAGCGGACCGGTCAAGCTGGATGTGGCCCTGGTCGAGGCCGACCGGGTGACCACACCCTGGACGGGGTCGCCGATGGCGCAGACGGACGTCGACGGCATCCGCCTGGATCGGCACGGCAACCCGGTCGAATATACGATTCTCAATCACCACCCCGGCGATGTCGGCAACACCAGCGGCGACTTTCGGCATGTCAGTGCCGAGTCGGTTGTCCACTGGTTCCGGGCCGACCGGCCCGGCCAGCATCGGGGGATTTCGGAGATTACGCCCGCCCTGCCGCTGTTTGCCCAACTACGTCGGTATACATTGGCCGTCTTGGGCGCGGCCGAGACAGCGGCGGATTTTGCGGCGGTCTTGTTTACCGATGCCCCGGCCAACGGGGAAGCGGCCGCCGTCGAGCCGATGGATGTGGTTGAGCTGGAAAAACGCATGGCCACCGTCCTTCCGGACGGCTGGAAGCTCGGCCAGATCAAGGCCGAACAACCGGCGACCGCCTATGCAGAGTTTAAGCGGGAACTGCTCAACGAAATCGCCCGGTGCCTGAACATCCCTTTGAACATCGCGCTGTGTAATTCGGCAGGATACAACTATGCCAGCGGGCGTCTTGACCACCAAACGTTCTTTCGCGCTATTCGTGTGGAGCAGGCGGATATGGCGGCGGCAGTCCTGGATAAGATTCTGGCCGCCTGGGTTCACGAGGCGATGCTGACGACGGAGTTTTCGCTGCTTCGGTCGCTGAAGCACCTGCCGCACCAGTGGTTCTTTGACGGCAACGAACATGTGGACCCGGCCAAAGAGGCCAACGCCCAGAAGATTCGGCTTGAATCCAACACAACGACCCTGGCGACGGAGTTTGCCCGCCAGGGTAAAGACTGGGAATCGGAGCTGCACCAGCGGGCCAAGGAAAAACAGCTCATGACCGATCTGGGGCTGTTAGGACAAGAGACGGCAACATCTGTTTTAATCGAGGATGAGGATGAAGAATAGCTCACAGCTTCCCGCTTCCAGCGGCCAGCAGCAAACACACTTTCGGTTTGAATGTCCGATCAGCATTGAGGCGGCCGGTGACGAAAAGGCTGTACCGCATTTTTCGATGGTCGCCTATACCGGCGGGATGATGAAGATCGCCGGGTTTATGCACCCGGTGGTCGTTGACCTGGAGGGCATCTCCATTGACCGCCAGAACATCCCCATTCGCCTGGACCACAACCCCAAGCAAGGCGTTGGACACACCGACCGGGTGGTGATTGAGAACGGGCAGATTCTGGCCGATGGCCTGATCTCCCGCGACACCAGCTGGGCGCGGGATGTGGCCAAAAGCGGCTCTCGCGGTTTTCCCTGGCAGGCCAGTATCGGGGCTGACATCTTAGCCGCTGAGTTTATTCCCAATGGCTCGACGGTCACCGTCAACGGCCGGTCGTTCGATGGGCCGCTGTATGTGATTCGGCAGTCAATCCTCAAAGAAATCAGCTTTGTCGATAATGGCGCAGACACCCAGACGACGGCGACCGTCGCCGCGCATCAGGCAGCGCCTGACCAACAACCTGTAACCTCTTTTTCTGAAAAGGAACCCCAAATGGATGAAGCAGCAGAAAAAACCACACCCGAAACACCGGCAGGCCAACCGCAGACCCCTCAAAAAATCGAGGCAGCTGCTGGCGTGGATGACCCGGTTCTTCAGATGCGTCAGCGGGTGGCTGACGAGACCCGACGCATTCAGGCGATTCGAACGGTCTGTGATGGCAAGCACACCGACATTGAGGCCAAGGCCATTGTCGAAGGCTGGGACGTCACCCGCTGCGAACTGGAAGTGCTGCGGGCCTCACGTCCGGCGGCCCCGGCGGCGCACGTTCGTCATCAGTCCGGCGATCCGAAGGTCTTTGAGGCCGTCGCCCTGATGGCCGCCGGCGTATCCGACACCCGGATGCAGGCGGCCTATGACGCGGCGACCCTCGAGGCAGCCGACCGCCTGCGGGGCATCGGTATCCAGGAGTATTGCGAACGCATTTCGGGCGCGACGCATTTTCCGCGGTTTCGGCGGGATGCCTCCGGCTGGCTTCAGGCGGCCTTCAGCACGGCCAGCTTGCCGGGAATCCTCTCCAATGTCGCCAACAAGATGCTCCTGGAAGGCTACAATTATATCGAGGATGCCTGGCGCAGGGTCTGCAAGATCGCCAGCGTCAACGATTTCAAGGAGCATACCCGCTACCGGATGACCGGCAGCTTTACCTTCGAGAAGGTCGGTGCCGATGGCGAGCTTAAGCACGGTAAGCTCGACGAGATGAAGTTTGGCCAGAAGGCCGACACCCACGGCATTATGTTTGCCCTGACCCGTCAGATGATTATCAACGACGACCTGGGTGCGTTTGCCGACATCCCCCGCTCGATTGGGATGGGGGCGGCCGAGGCCATCGCCGATGCGGTGTGGGGGCTCCTTCTGTCCAATCCGAACGATTTCTTCTCGCTGGCGCACAAGAACTACAAAGACGGGGCCGACACCATCCTGAGCGTTGATGGTCTGACGCTGGCGGAAATCCTGTTCAGCGAGCAGACCAAGCCCAACGGGCGTCCGTTGGGGATTACGCCCTCACTGCTGCTGGTGCCGACGGCCCTGAAGGTCGCCGCGCAACTCCTGATGACCTCGGTGCTCCTGAACGAGACGACCACGGCCAACAAGGGCAAACCGGCCAACAATCCGCACGTCGGCAAATTCGAGGTCGTCTCCAGTGCGTACCTGTCCAACCCATCGTTTGCCGGGGCCAGCTCCAAGGCGTGGTATTTGCTGGCCGACCCCAACCGGATACCGGCGATTGAGGTAGCGTTCCTCAATGGTGTCGACCGTCCCACCGTCGAAAAGACCGATGCGGACTTTAACACGCTGGGCATTCAGTTCCGCGGGTACATCGATTTCGGTGTGCGTGAGCAGGATTGGCGGGCCTGCGCGAAGATGAAAGGCGAAGTGTAACAAAGAATTTTGAATTCATAATTATGAATTTTGAATTGACAACAACTTGAACATGAAAGGTGTCTCTTATGGCAACAGCACGATTTATTCATGACGGCGATGCGGTGGATTTTACGCCCGGCTCGGCCGTTAACGCAGGCGATGTGGTGGTTCAGGGCGATCTGATCGGGATTGCCAAGCTGGACATGGTCGCCGGTCAACTGGGGGCGCTGGCGGTAACGGGCGTCTTTGACATCACCAAAGCCACCGGCACGGGCACCGACATCACCGCCGGGGCCAAGCTGTGGTGGAACGCCACCAACAGTCGCGTTGAAAAGACCGATGGCAGCGGTGCCCACAAGTATCTGGGCAAGGCGGTGCGTGCGGCGCTGACAACCGATGCGACGGTGCGCATCCGACTGGAACAATGACCAACCTCTTAAACAATGGCCTTAACTGGCTGGAGCAGAAGCTCCTGGGCTTCTGCTCCAGTCCGGTCCAGTATCGGCGGGATAACCAAACTGTAACCGTTAACGCCGTCTTCGGCAAAACCGACTATGAGGTGGACAATGAGTCTGGTCTGCGTGTTGGCAGTTTTGTGTGGGATTTTCTGATCGATGCTGAGGCATTGGCCATGACGCCGGAAGTCGGTGACATTGTGGTGGTTAATGAAAAGCCGTTTGAAGTGATGGCTCTCTCCGGCCAGGGCTGCTGGCGCTGGACGGGACCGAACCAAAAAACCTATCGCATCCACACCAGGCAAGTATAAATCCGAAATTCGAAGCGCGAAATCCGAAACAAATTCAAAATCCAAATGACCCAATATCAAAACAGGGACTCCTGGTCGTTTTGAACATTTGGAATTCTGTCATTGGATATTGTTTCGTATTTCGATATTCGTGCTTCGTATTTACTTCTAAAGGAAGTGACAATGACCTGTAAAGAACAATACGAAAATGTCTGCAAGGACGAGTTTGCCGGACTGCACGACAAGCTCGACAAGATGGACGAGGCGATTCGCGGCAACGGCAAGCCGGGCATTCAGGTCAGGCTGGACCGGCTCGAACAGGACAAGCTGTCCCGCAGCAAGGTGGTCTGGTTCCTGTTGGGGATTGCCGGGGCGCTGCTGACGCGATGGGTGATGCGATAAGATGAGACTTGCCCTGAACATGGCCGACGCGATTGTCGCCGACCTGAAGACCGGCACCTTTTCAGAACCTTTGACGGTCCATCGCCGCGTCCTGCCCGAATATGAACTGGCGGAACTGAAGACCCTGACGATCACCGTGGTGCCCAAGTCGGTTGTGATTGCCAATGTGACCCGCCAAGCCACCAGTTTTGAAGTGGCCATTGACTTCGGCATCCAGCAGAAGATCGGTAAAGACACGGATGACGAGGTGCTGCGGTTATCTGGAGTGGTTTCTGAAATCGTCACCTTTCTGAATCGACGTTCGTTACCGACGCTCAAGGCACAGTTTAAAACAATCGCCAACGAGCCGGTCTATGCCCCGGAGATGCTCAGTGAAAAACGCCTGTTTTTATCCGTCCTTACCGTGACCTATA
>JAAYCR010000065.1 GCA_012729675.1 Phycisphaerae bacterium
AAAACTGGCTACCAGAAAAGCGTATGGCTTTAAGAGCTTCAAAACGCTGGAATTGGCCTTGTATCACAATCTTGGTGCATTACCGGAACCGGTTGAAACCCACAAATTTTTTTGAAGAGGCAATTTTTTGTGTTGTTTGTCGTTCATTGTGATAGATTTCTTACAAAAAACTTAAGCACTAAGCACTAAATCCTAAACAAATTGAAATTTGAAAAATCTTAAAAATAAAAACCGACTTTATGCTTTACTTTCATTTTCGGGAGATTTCCCATCGGTCTGCTGCGCAGAACCGATGCCACCCACGGTCTTATTCTTTGATCTGTGCTGTCTGTGCAATCTGTGGTTTCCCTTATTTTCCGCAGCCGACTTGCTTGAGCTTTTCGCGGTCGGCGGTGATCATCGGGTGGTCGTCAAAGTCGCGGGCCAAAAAATCGCAAAGATGCATCTGAAGCGGACAGCCCGGCTCGGCCAGCTTGTAATACATCCATGTGCCCTCGCGCCGGGCCTCAACCAGCCCGGCCGACCGCATGATCCCCAGATGCCGGGAAACCTTGTACTCCGGCTCGCTCACCGCGGCGGCCAGTTGACAGACGCACACTTCCGTCTGCCCGGCCAGCAGCGCCGCCAGCCGCAACCGAGTCGGTTCACTCAATACCTTTAATATTGAAACTTCTTTGTCCATAATTCCCTTTTTCTGTTTTGATTATCTGTATATATGTACATATACGCAGATTAAGGGGGCAAATCAAGAGAAAAATCAAAAAATCTTCGAAATTTCAATCTGTTGCAGGACTTGACGGGATAATTCGCCTCTTCTTTTGTTGGCGGGCACGGCTTGGCACTTGTGATTTGATCGGCGTCATGCTATGATGATCGCCCAAATGAGAGACGAAAAATCATGGATTATCACGATTGACGGCCCGGCGGGGGTGGGCAAGAGTACCGCTGCGCGGGGGCTGGCGCGGCGGCTGGGGGCGGTGTTTCTGGATACGGGGGCGATGTATCGGGCGGTCACGCTGGCGGCGGTTGAACGGGGCCTCGACCCGGCCGAGACCGACGCCGTGGCGGCACTGATGGATGCGTGTGTGTTTGAATTCCGCTCGGAAGGGGACGCGATGCGGGTGTTTGTCGATGGGGCGGACAGGACCGCCGCCATCCGCGACCCTGCCATCACCGAGCAGGTCAAACACATCGCCGGTGCGCCCGCTCTGCGTGCTCGGCTGGTGGCGATGCAGCGGGCCTTTGCCGGCGGGTGTGAGGCGGTCGTGACCGAAGGCCGGGATCAGGGGACGGTGGCGTTTGCCGATGCGCCGGTGAAGTTTTTCCTGACCGCCGACCCCGTCGAACGCGCCCGCCGCCGACACAACGAACTGGTCGCCGCGGGCAAGGATATCGCGCTGGAAACGATTTTGACCCAACAGCAGCACCGCGACGCGGCCGACGAAGGCCGTACTGTCGGCCCTCTCAAGCCCGCCGCCGACGCGATTGTGCTGGACGCGACGCACCTGACCGCCGAGCAGGTCATCGACCGAATGGAAATTCTCGTCCGCGAGCGACTGCGAGCGACTGAATGACTGAATCCCGACTCCAACACCGCCCGCTGCGGCATATTTGGTATCTATTCTGCCGGTTCATCTCCGTCGGGACGGTGGCGGCGCTGTATCGTCTCAAGACTTGGGGCAGGGAAAACGTGCCCGCCGACGGCCCGCTGCTGGTGGTGTGCAATCATCAGAGTTTTTTTGACCCGATGCTCTCGCAGACGTGGGTCAAGCGGCCGTTTTATTTTGTGCCGCGCGATACGCTGCTGAATGTCCGGTTCTGGGGGCGGCTGATGGCGTCGTTCTATGTCATCTTCATCCGGCAGGGGCAGGCCGATATCGCCGCGATGAAAACCATCATCGAATCGCTCAAAGAAGGTAAGGCGGTGTGCCTGTACCCCGAAGGCACGCGCACGTACGACGGGCGCATCGACAACATCAAGCCCGGCTTTAGCCTGATGAGCCGCCGCAGCGGGGCGCCCGTGCTGCCGGTGGTCATCGATGGGATGTTCGAGGCCTGGCCGCGGACGCAGAAGTACCCCAAACGCGGCCGCGTCGGCGTGATGTACGGAAAGCCCTTTTCCGCCGACCAAATCAAGGCGCTCGGCGACGAGGCTTTCGCCGAAGAACTGACCCGCACCCTTCGCGGGATGCAGGCCGACCTCCGGCTAAAAATGGGCCGTGAGCCGTTTGAGTATCAAGACCCATAATGGGTCATTTGAAGGAAGCCGCCCTATGAAGGCAGTCGATGTGTTTGCGGTATTGTTCAGCTACGGACTGGGATGTTTGACGACGGGATACTACCTTGTTCGGTGGACGGCCGGTCAGGATATACGCCGTCTAAACAGCGGCTCGGTTGGGGCGCGGAATGTCGGACGGGTGCTGGGGCAATGGGGGTATTGGACAACCTTGACGGCGGATATCCTGAGAGGAGCACTGGCGGTTGCCGCAGTCCGATGGCTGGGCGCATCGACGACGGCACTGGCGCTGTCTGTCTCGGCAGTGGCCGCCGGACACATCTTTCCCGTTCAATTGGCTTTTCACGGCGGCAAAGGGATTGCGGTCGCTTTCGGGGCGCTGCTTGTATGGGACTACCGTATCGCCGGGGTATGGGTTTTTTCGTTTGCCGTGCTGTATCTATTTTCGCGGCGCTATATGTTCAGCGGCATCCTTTCAATCCCGCTGATCGTTCTGTCCTCGGCGGCGTTTGGCCATCCGCCCGTCATCTGGATTAGTCTGATGTTTCTGACAGGGCTGATCCTGACGGCTCACCGCAGAAATATCGCCGAGCTTTTTCACACCGCATCCGGCCGACGCGAAGAAGGATCAAAACAATGAGCCGCTCATACACATTCAAAATTGCCGATCAAGCGTGGGAATTTGAGCAGATCGACGCGCTCAATTATGCCACCTTTGTCGAAGAGATTCCGCAGCATACCGTCAATCCGTCAAGACGGCTGGTCGATGCCTTTCACGAGCAGAATACGTATCTGGTCTGCGTGCGCGACAGGGAAGTGCTGGCGATGCTGGCCGTGCGCGGGCAGCGTCCCTTTTCGCTGGATAAAAAACTCGATAATCTCGACGCCTATCTGCCGCCGGGCCGGTCGCTGTGCGAGGTGCGTCTGCTGGCGGCGCAAAAGTCCGTTCGTAACACGCGCATCCTGCGGGGGTTGATTGCGGAAACCGTCCGCTATTGCCTGAGCCAACGCTATGACACCGCCCTGATTTCCGGCGTCCTGTCACAGCTTAAGCTCTACACACATTTAGGCTTTCTTCCCTTTGGGCCAGTCGTCGGAAATGACGGCGCTCGTTTTCAGCCGATGTATCTGACGCTTGAAGCACACGCCGCCGCACAAACATCGTTTGCCGTTAATCAAGAGACGCCGGTCAATTTCTTGCCCGGCCCTGTCGATCTGTCGGCGTCCGTTCGGCAGGCGCTGACGGCGCCGCCGCTGTCGCACCGCAGCAGCGACTATCTGGCGCTGCATCATCAGACACAGAAACACCTCACAGCGCTTGTCAGCGCCGAACGTGTCGGGATTTTTACCGGATCGGGTACGCTGGCCAATGATGTGATCGCCGGTCAGCTTTCGCTTCTGCCGGGTAAGGGGCTGATCCTGTCCAACGGCGAATTCGGGCAGCGGCTGATTCAACAGGCGCGTCGCTTCGGCTTGACGTTTGAAAGCCTTTCACTGCCGTGGGGACAGCCGTATGAGGAGAGCAGCCTTTTTGAAACAATCCGCCACACGCCGGGCCTGCAGTGGCTTTGGGCCGTTCATTTGGAATCGTCCACCGGAATGCTGAATGATCCGGCGATGCTCAAAAAAGTCGCCAAGGACAGGGGCCTGCACCTTTGCCTGGACTGTGTCAGCGCCATCGGCAATGCGCCGATGAATCTTCAGGATGTCTATCTGGCCTCGGCGTGCAGTTCCAAGGGGCTGCGTTCCATTGCCGGGCTTGCGATGGTGTTCTACAATCATCAATTAACGCCGCCGTGCAAACCCCTGCCCATTTATCTCGATCTCTATGGTTATGAACAGGCCGAGGGCGTGCCGTTTTCGATCCCCTCCAATCTGGTCTCGGCGCTGGCGGCAGCGCTTCAGGAATGCGATCCGGTCGAACGCATGCCGCGGATTGAACGATTGGACCGCAGGCTGCGGCGCGTCCTCAGGCAAGCAGGATTAAAACCGCTGGTTTCCGGGCCCACGGCCTGCCCCAGCATTACTACCATCCCGCTGCTGGCTCCGCTGAATTCACGAGATGTCGGCGACCGTCTCAAGGCGGCCGGTTTCCTCGTCAGCTATGAAAGCGGCTACCTCATCGAACGCAACTGGATTCAGCTCTGGCTGATGAGCGATGTGCCCAACACCCGCCTTCGCGACTTTGCCATCGCCTTGAAGTCCGCTTTGTCCGAAAGGTGAACTGCACCCTTCGCCGCAAACCGGGCCGCGAGCCGTTTGATTACCCACCGGCTGAATCATCGCCCCGATAACCTTGCTTATTTGCGTGTGTCAATTTTTTCAACAGGGCAACGCCGGCGTCGTATCTCATTGCCGTATGATGGCATCGAACAGATCCGCCAGCTCTTTGGGCTTTGACCATTGCGGGTTGTGATCGGCCCGCAAGATATGGACCGGCCAATTGAAGCTTTCAGCCCGTTTGGCATAAGGAATGAAGTCGTCCCTTTCCGGCTGACTTGGCCGCTCGGCAGTCAGAATATAGTCCGTCGGGATATCCAGCCGTTGTGGGTTCTTCAGCACCACGACATCTGTAAACGTCTTGAACGGATGCGGCACATCTTTGGGAGGAGCCTGCTCGGATCTGATCCAAGACGGGGAAATGAAGCCGTCCCTGGCCTGACTGAGCCACCATTTGTTTTCTATCAGAGTGTTTTCCACGACGCTTTCGCCGTCCAGGGGAACCATCGCATCGAGGTAGATCAATTGTGCAATGCGGTCCGGGACTCTGTCCGCAACGCCCGTGACCACCATCCCGCCGTAACTGTGGCCAATCAGGACAACAGACTCCAGTTCTTCAAACAGGAGGGTATTGACGACGTCGCTGATGTGTACGTCGAGTCCGATATCTTGATTGGCCAGGTGGACGCGTTCGCCCTGACCGGTCAGCGTGGGTCGGTAAACCCTGTATCCCTTTGCGGTCAGCAAATCATCCACCCCCCGGAAGGCCCAGCCACCGCCCCAAGCGCCGTGAACGATGACAACAGTGCCTTTGGGGGCGCCCGAACGCTGCGCAGAGCGGTTTTGTTCGTGACAGCCGATCACAGATAACAGAGGCAATAGGACCAAACAGATCATAATACTCCGCATGACAAACCTCCTATACGGGTCGAAACCTTTTCTCATTGCAGCGAATTATAGCAACTTAACTTTTCTTCTTAGTTTCTCTTTTCGGATTCTTAAATATCAAGATAACGACACTCAGTACGGCCATAGCAGTAACCAGACCAACAACAATAAGACCATAGCCTGCTGTTCCCTTTTCACCATCTATCTTTCCGCTCAAGTCCGTAAATAAGTGTTCTTCGTTCATTTGATAATCAGAAAGATTGATTAAATGAGAGGGTAATGTTTTTTGTTCCATTATCCGTAATGTGTATGAAAATTTTTCACCATCGTGATGCTCTGAAAATGATTTGTGTGTAAAAGCATAAATTAACCCATCTTCATTCCACACATAGACAGGCATCTTTTGATTAAGTTGTGCCAGTTCGGGTATATCGGAGTTGGCGACCTTCTTTTCCGGTTCTCTGCCGAATTTCTGTACCAATTGTTGATAGATATCTGTCACTACTGGTTTAAGCACATCAATATCAATATTTTCACTTTTACCAATATAAGTACAGGAGTCGACTTTTCCCGATTCTACAATTACTAATCCAGAACTCCAAAATCGATTATCTATAATCTGCTGGGCAACGATAGCTTGTTCTATAGCGCCAGTGTCATCTTCCTTGACCATACCCCACTTTGCATCGGGATATCTTCCTTTGAGTTCTTCTACACTCATGTTGATTTCTAAACTCTCAAGCGGCAACAGATTCACACTCTCTGAGAAAGAAATGCTACACATAATAACGAGATAGACGATAGGTAATTTGAGTTTCATGCTATACTCCTATTGAGGTTTATATGGCATTTCACATTTACACGGCTAAAAACCAAATTTCCATTAATTATCTCGATAATTTTACAAAATTTGCTATCTCAGGGTCAAGAAAAATCGATTTCTTGACGGATTCACCAAGGATATCCGGGAGCAAACCAGCCTCGAAATGCAAAAATGTTTCCGCCCCTGACTTCCGGTTTCACTTCCTTCGTAGAGACAGGCCCGAAATTCCTATATAACCACTACCTTTTCCGTGAGATTTCAAGTATAATCCGTCTTCCTAAGACGTACGCTGCCACCTATTACATAATCAGATAATCAGGAATATTGTTCCATGAAAGTACTTGTTGCTGAAAAGTGCGGGTTTTGTCCGGGGGTGAGGACGGCGATCAATCTGGCTAAAAAGACTTTAGAGAACCAGAAAATCGTATATAGTCTTGGGCCGATTATCCACAACGAAGACGTAGTGCGGCAGTTGGCCGGGTCGGGGCTGCATACCGTTTCCGGCATCGGCGATATCCCGGAAGGGACGGTGCTGATTCGTTCACACGGGGCGACCTCAGCGGAACTGGATGAAATCAAGCACAAGGGACTCGACATTGTCGATGCCACCTGCGTGCTGGTCAAACGGGTGCAAAAAATCGCCTGCCAGCTTCACGACGAGGGGTATCACGTCGTCATTATCGGTGACAAAGACCATCCGGAGGTGAAGGCCGTCGTCGGCTCTGCGCCGGATGTGGAGGTGGTCGGGACCGAGGACGACTTGGATAAGCTTAGTAATAACAAGAAGTTAGGTATTATCTGCCAGACGACGCAAAGCCCGGACTTTTTTGCCCAGATGCTGGCGGCGGTGGTGCGGCGTGGGTTTTCGGAAATGAAGGTCATTAATACCCTGTGTCGAGAGACGATGTCGCGTCAGGAAGCGGCGGTCAAGCTGTGCCGGCAGGTCGATGTGATGTTCGTCCTCGGCGGCCTGCACAGTGCCAACACCCGGAAGCTGGCCGAATTGTGCAAAAAGCATAATCCGCAGACGTTTCACTTGCAAAACTGGCAGGAACTTGATAAAAGGGTGCTTTTGGGAAAAACGACCGCCGGCGTAACGGCCGGGGCGTCCACCCCGGATGCGGTGATCAATGCCTTCGTGCAGAATTTGCAGGCGTTTGATTCCGACTGAAAAGTTAAAAGTTAAAAGTTAAAAGGCAAAAGTAAAAATTAAGGAAGTGCCTTATTTTTACCTTTTTCCCTTTGCCTTTTCCCTTAACGCGCGATTGGCTGCGTGGGTCAATGCGTTTTTTTGAAAACCATTTTTTTAAAAAGTGGTCTTGCCTGACGGCGTAAATGTGGGGCGCCGAAGGGTTCTGTAACAGACTCCACAGGAGAATCAGTACAATGGTAGATCGTAACATCATCAGCAAATTGGGGTTGTCCGAAGAATTGATGGAGCAGGAAATTCAATTGCTCTTCAGCGACGAACACGAGAAGCTTCTGGACAAAGTCCTTGAAACCAAGGTCGAAGCCCTCATCCCCGGCACAATCGTCAAAGGCAAGATCGTCACGCAATTCGGCAACGACGTGATCGTCGAGCTGGGCCTCAAGAGCGAAGGCATCGTCGATGCATCCGACTTCGATTCGCCGGACGAGATCGTCCCCGGCAAAGAGATCGAAGTGCTGCTCGAAGAAATGGATGCCGAGAGCGGCATTATGCTCAGCAAGCGCAAGGCCGACCGCATCCGCGGCTGGGAACACGTCATCACCCATCACGCCGAAGGCGACGTCATCAAAGGCATGGTCAGCCGCCGCATCAAGGGCGGGCTGCTGGTCGATATCGGCGTACCGGTCTTTCTGCCGGCCTCGCAGGTCGATATCCGCAAGCCCGGCGACATCAGCCGCTTTATCGGCACCGAGATCGACTGCAAGATCCTCAAGATCGACACCGAAAACCACAACATCGTCGTCTCGCGCCGCAAACTTATCGAAGAAGAACGCCAGCAGAGCAAAGAACGCATCCTCAAGGAAATCGAAGCCGGCCAGATTCGCAAGGGCATCGTCAAGAACATCGCCGATTTCGGCGTGTTCGTCGATCTGGGCGGTTTGGACGGCCTGCTGCATATTTCCGATATGAGCTGGGGCCGCATCTCGCATCCCTCCGAAATGGTCGAACTGGATCAGGAGATCGAGTGCATGGTCATCGGCGTGGACAAAGACACCGAAAAGATCAGCCTGGGCCTCAAACAAAAAAGCTCCAGCCCGTGGGACAGCGTCGGAGACCGTTACCCCATCGGCAAGCGCGTCAAGGGAACCGTCGTCAACATTATGAACTACGGCGCGTTCATCCGTCTCGAAGACGGCATCGAAGGCCTGGTGCATATCAGCGAGATGAGCTGGACCAAGCGCATCGGTCATCCGAGCGATATCCTCCACACCGGCGACGAGATCGACGTGATGGTGCTGGATGTCAACAAGGAAAAACAGGAAATCTCGCTGGGCCTCAAGCAGCTTGAAACCGACCCGTGGAGCATCGCCGGCCAGAAGTACCCGCCCGGCACGATGGTAGATGCCAAGGTTACCAGCCTGACCAACTACGGCGCGTTCGTCGAGATCGAACCGGGCATCGACGGCCTGATTCACATCTCCGATATGAGTTGGACCAAGAAGTTCAACCACCCCGGCGAAGCCCTGCAAAAGGGTCAGGAAATCCGCTGCGTCGTGCTCGAAGTTGATGAAGAAAAGCATCGCATCTCGCTGGGCATCAAGCAGTTGTCCGAAGATCCGTGGGCACGGGCGATCCCCGAAAAGTACATCGCCGGCCAGATCGTCCACGGCAAGATCACCAAGCTGACCAACTTCGGCGTGTTCGTCGAGTTGGAAGAGGACCTCGAAGGCCTGCTGCACATCTCCGAGCTGGCCGACCACAAGATCGACGCCCCGCAGGATATCGTCAAGATCGGCGACGACGTCGAGGTCAAGATTTTGCGTGTGGATCACGACTCCCGCAAGATCGGCCTGAGCCTTCGTCGCGCCCAGTGGGCTGCTGAGGACAAGGCCGCCGAAGACGGCCAGACCCGGCCGCAGGAGCCGCAGGAATCGGCCGCCGAACAAAAACAGGAAGCCCCGCGACGCGGCGGCCTGGACGGCGCCCTGATGCCGGACTCGCTGACCTTCGGCAAAGAAGACTAAGTCGCAGCACGGGCATCCTGCCCGCGAATATCAGCGACACGATGGTGCATTATCAGCCCTGCGGCAACCCCGCAGGGCTTTTTTGTGCCCACTTGAGCCTCACCGCGTTGACCGCTGCGGCAGCAGCCGGGTGCGACGACGCAGTTCTGGCGATCTGTTCAAACAGGACACGAGCGTATGTCGTTACTTAAACAATACTTATGGCGGCGGCATCAAAATAAAAGGCCTCGATTTGATCGAGGCCTTTTGTGGAATGCAGTTATCCGTAATTGTTCGCGGGGGAATTTATTTGGCTTCAAACTCCGCGTCGATGACGTCGTCGCCGCCTTTGCGTCGGACTTCGCCTTCGGCCGGTTCGGCCTTTGAGGCTTCACCCTGCGGCGGGGCGCCGGCAGCGGCTTGTTTTTTGGCCGCTTCTTCGTAAAGGATCTTGCCCAGTTCCTGCGAGGTCTGGCCGAGGTTGTCCATCGCCCGCTTGATGGCCTCGCCGTCGTCGCCCTTGAGGGCTTCTTTCAGGCCGTTGAGGGCGTTTTCGATATTGCCGCGGATATCGGACGAGACCTTGTCGCCGTGTTCCTTGAGGGTTTTTTCGGTCGAATAGACCAATTGGTCGGCCTGGTTTTTCAGATCGACCACCTCGCGGCGTTTCTTGTCTTCGGCGGCATGGGCCTCGGCGTCCTTGGCCATCTTCTCGACCTCGTCCTTGCTGAGGCCGGAACTGGACTGGATGACGATGGACTGCTGCTTGCCGGTGCCCAAGTCTTTGGCCGAGACGTTGAGGATGCCGTTGGCGTCGATGTCGAAGGTCACTTCAATCTGCGGGATGCCGCGCGGGGCCGGCGGAATATCAGCCAACTGGAAGCGGCCCAGCGTGCGGTTGTCGCGGGCAAACTCGCGCTCGCCCTGCAGGACGTGAATCTCGACACTGGTCTGGCTGTCGCCGGCGGTCGAGAAGACTTCCTTACGGCTGCTCGGGATGGTCGTGTTGCGTTCGATCAGCTTGGTCATTACGCCGCCCAGCGTCTCGACGCCCAGCGACAGGGGGGTCACGTCCAGCAGCAGGATGTCTTTGACGCCTGCGTCGCCGGACAGCACCGCGCCCTGGATGGCCGCGCCGAGGGCGACGACCTCGTCGGGGTTGATGCTCTTGTTGGGGGCCTTGCCGAAGATGTCCTGCGTGATCTGCTGAACCTTCGGGATGCGGGTCGAACCGCCGACCAGCAGCACCTCGTCGATTTCTTTGGGATTGAGCTTGGCGTCCTGGATCGCCTTAAGGCAGGGGTTTTTGAGCCGCTCGAAGATGGTCTCGGCCAGCGCCTCGAACTTGCTGCGGGTTAGGGCGATGTTCAGGTGCTTGGGGCCGGAGGCGTCGGCGGTGATAAACGGCAGATTCACCTTCGTCTCGACCTGACTGCTCAATTCGCACTTGGCTTTTTCGGCCGCTTCTTTAAGACGCTGGTGGGCCATCGGGTCTTTGCGCAGGTCAATGCCTTCAGTCTTGCGAAATTCCTCGGCGAGGAAATTGATCAAGACCTCATCCAGATCGTCGCCGCCCAGATGCGTGTCGCCGTTGGTGCTGAGTACTTCAAAGACGTTGTCGCCGATATCGAGAATTGAGACGTCAAATGTGCCGCCGCCAAAGTCAAAGACGGCCACTTTTTCATTTTTCTTCTTTTCGAGGCCGTAGGCCAGCGCCGCGGCGGTCGGCTCGTTGATGATGCGTTCAACCTTGAGCCCGGCGATCTGGCCGGCATCTTTGGTTGCCTGACGCTGGGCGTCGTTGAAGTAGGCTGGCACGGTGATGACCGCCTGCTCGACCTTTTCGCCTAGGTAGTCCTCGGCGGTTTTCTTTAAATCCTGCAAGACCATCGCCGAAATCTCCGGCGGGGTGTATTCTTTGCCGCGGACGTTGACCTTGACCAGTTCGTCCTGGCCGCCGACGACGCCATAGGGAACCATCTTTTCTTCGGTGCCGACTTCGCGGTGGCGACGGCCCATGAACCGCTTGATGGAGAAGATGGTGTTTTCCGGGTTGGTCACCTGCTGGTGCTTGGCGGACTGGCCGACGAGCCGCTCGCCCTTGTCGGTAAACGCCACGACCGAGGGTGTCAGACGCAGGCCGCTACCGTTGATCAGCACTTTCGGGCTGGAGCCTTCCATCACGGCGACCACTGAATTTGTCGTCCCAAGATCAATTCCGATAATTTTTGCCATTTTTAACTCCTAATCGCTAAGGATCATCAATCGCGTTTTGAGAATCATACCGGTTGACTACTACTGCAAAGGATGTGCCAGTCTTGTTCAAAATGCTCTAAATTGCTTTATATAAAGAATTAATGAAAACTCCAAAGGATTGCGTCTGTGCCATTATGGCAGAAATGACAGCCGCCCATCCGGATTCTGACAATCCGACATGCCTGTGACTGCGTGGTTTGAATCAACCCTGCGAAGCGGCAATCTTAAGCTTGGCCGAGCGCGCAAAGGTTTCCGCATCGGGAAGGTCTTGCCTGACCGCTCGGATGAGTATCGTTTTGACGGCCAAATCATCGCAAAGATGGACGGATATATCGCAAATCAACTCATCCGGCAAACGCGGCCGAGCACATCAAACATTCAATATTTACTCTCTTCAAGTGAAATCGGACACATTCGGGCGCCGCTTCTGCGACAGCCGTATCTGAAACGGATCACAACCGAGATCGTCAACAATTCGCTGCTTGTACGCCAAACGATTGTAAGGATCCCACCAGATATTTCCTTCGACGATGGAAGGCCCCGCTTCGGTGATTGCAATATCCCAACCGATACAACGAACCGGCAAAAACAGCATCGCCGCACACCGGGCCAATTGCACTGTTTCCTGCCAGAATGGAAGATTCAATTCGTCAAATCGCCTTTGTGTTTCAGGATGCATAGTCTGTGGCTCTGCGGGCTTGCCTGCGTCGGACGTTGAGTACGCCGGCTTGACTTGACCGTGCTGTACATCAATAAACGAAAAGACATTACCCGATCTGCCCCACAAATAATGATCCGTCGTATTTTTCCCGCACACAAATTTTATTGCGGCATACAGAATATCCGGCTCGCATCGTTTGTTCACATACGTAATGATTCGTACTGTCTGCAAAGCCTGTTTTTCGGTAAACTCCACAATAGCGGGATGATTGATAATCCGTTGCTGAATGATATAGGCCGGGCTGTCAGGGTATGACTTCATATAGTCGTAAAGCCACGAAAAATCGACCGCCTCTTTTCCATCCATCAAGCCGTTGCCGTGTTTCTGAATATGTTTGACGCCCATGCCTTTTGCTCCATAGGCGGGTTTAATAATAAAATCGTTCGGCAGCTCGGTTCGTATGTAATCAATCCAGTCCTGCCGCGACTGCAACATCCGATTGCACGACGAAACACCGGCGGTCGTCTTATCAAAGATCGCAAAGACTTTGGGGTGCGGCAATTGTGCAGCCTCAAGGTACCTATAAAGGAGTATCTTGTTTTTGAGCATATCAGAACAATGCGAAGGATTCAACACGAGCTGAATGGACGTCGTTTCTTTTCTGCTTAAGAAATAATCAATCTGTCCGGACGGAAAATCCGGATGCAACAACCCGTCGTAATACATCTCCTCGCATGTAAATCCTTTGCATTTATACCACCGCAGCCCCCGTCGAAAAACGCGCCAATAGTGCCAACCCAAAGGTCGAGCCGTCTTCATGCAAGCCACCGCAATCCTCAATTGTTCCTTTGCGTGTTGAATGGTTCGTTTCAAACAGACTCCCCGCCTTGTTTTGTCTCAGTATCATCCACAATCGCGTCATAGACACGCTGTGTTTTTTCAGACATGCTGTCACATCCCAGATGCACAATAGCCCACGATTGAGCAGCGGTGGCCAGCTTGTCGCGGATCGGCTTATTATCAGCGAGTTGCAGCATCGCGTCGACCAGCGGAGCAGTTTCTTTTGATTCTATCACAATACCCGTCTCACCGTTTCGCACGTGAACGGCGTCCTGCGGCCGTGTAAAACCGGCGGAAATCACCGGCTTTCCACATGCCATCGCCTCAAACATCACGGATCCCCCTGAAAGAGTAACCAACACATCCAGCGAAGAGAGAACTGCCGGCATAACCTCGCGCTGGCCGGTCATAAAAACGCGATGATTCATCTTATTTGCGTCAATAAACCGTTTGATCTCATTGTGATAATCCTCGTCCTCAACGGGTCCGATCAGAAAAAAACAGGCATTGTGTCCGCGCCGCAACATATCCGCTCCCGCTTCAAGAAATGCCAACTGCCGTTTGCCGGGCTTTATCCGTCCGACAAGGCCGAACACCGCACCGCCATCAATTGAGTACTCACGCCTGAGAACATCCCCCGCCACATAGCGAAACGTCTCAAGATCGACCGCGTCGTCTATGCGGACGACTTTGCCCACCAGCGCTTTGTTCGTACAAAGCTGCTTTTCCGTCCGCGCCGAAATCGCAATCACCGCCTGTGCCTTGTGGTACTGGTATCGCCTCGCATCGCTTTCCTTGCCGGGACGGCGAATATGCTGAATCACCGGTATGCCAAGCCGTTTGCAGACATACAACGCATACGGATAATGCCACTGATAAGAACAATGAATCAGATCTACCCGATGGTCTTTGGCAAATCTCAGCAAGCGATGTGCATCGACATAGCGCCCCGCAAAATGCCGCAATTTCCGCCAAGGGCGCAGCGGCATCACAGCCAATTCGATATCCCCCCGAGGCCTGTCGTAAAAGACCGGCGCCTCCGAAAAGACAACGACAGGGGTAAAGCGCGAGCGATCAAGACTCTTAAGCAAATACCAAAGTTGCCGCTGGCTACCCGCCATGGCTCAGCCCTTTTCAAGATACAATATCGTTTTCAAGACATACTCCTCTACACGTTACTATCTCTTTAGCATTGAAGCCTTCATAATTCTTATCGGACGCTCCCTGCAACAGTCGATTTGATAATATCGCAGAGCTTTTCCCCAATGACCGACACGTCAAAAGAGCGAACATATTTTCTGCCTTCTTCACCCCGCTGTTGCCAATGATTGAGGTTGGCAATCAGATGTTCTATGGCTTCTATCCATTGTTGCGACGTGGCGGCAAGAACCCCCGCCTGACTTTCGTGGATAAAGGTTTCATTGACGCCGACCGGCGAGGCGATCACCGGAAGTCCGGCCGCAAAATACTGGAGCATTTTAAAGCCGCACTTGCCGCGGGCAAAACGATCATTCGGCAGCGGTGAAAGCCCAACATCACATGCCAACAAATCGGCAACCTCTGTCTGAACTGACCATGGGCGTTTTTCAACCTCCATATTGTTCAAATCAAAGAATTCGTCCGCAATGATGCGAAGCACGACATTGCGGTGTGTTTTGCCGATCTGTTCGAATACGGGTTTGAGCTGCGATAGATATTTTACCGTGCTTTTGCTGCCAATCCACACGAAGCGGATTTTCCCATCCTTCGGCGCCGCTTTTGGTTTTAGATAGGCCGTCGTATCCAAACCGGTCGGCAGCACAATCGCCTTTTTGCAATATCGTCGTGCATAGTCCGCCAGCGTCGGATTGCCTGCAACCATCACATCCATTTTCTTTGCAGTGCGACGGAACAAGCGATAATGACTGGTATGGTCGCTGTCCGGGCAGGCCGGACTGTGCATAATGGCGTCGTCAAAGTCAAATATCCGCGTCGGCGCATAATGAAATAGAACCTGCGCATCCCAAAAATTCAGACATTTGCGATGAATCAGTATTGCGTCATACGCAGAGGACGATTTAAACAATCGCCAACGTTCCCGCAGGCTGGACGACATGACATGCACCTCGCTTGTGATCCCCTGTTGACGCAGATAATCAAGATGTGCTGCGATCCGCAAACGAAAGCTGGCACGCGACGGGTTGTTCGTGAGGATCAGGATTTTCACTGCTTATGCTCCTTACATGTCGCTTTTTTGAATACAACTTCTATTCCGTCACAGGGGACAATATTGAACAAATGCAGTTCGTAAAACTCCTGCATCCACCGACTGCTATTGACCAGTACCCCGAACCATTTTCGCAATTGACGGGAAATCCAAAAAGGCGTCCGAAAGACCAGCTTCAGCGAGCAAATCTCAAGTCGAAGGTCGGTGTAAAACACCGGAACTTTGCGCCTCAGCTGCATTTCCGGTTCAACAAAATAATAAAACGTATATAGCCCGAAAAATCGCTTGTGTGTATAGTCTGAATAATAATATGGATTAGAAAAATGCGGCACGAAAATCTCCGCCCGTCCGTCAGGCTTAAGCACGCGCAGCATCTCACGAAGCAGGCCTTCAAAATTGTCAATGTGCTCCAGGACGCTGCGGCAGACCACCCGATCCACACAACCGTCCGGCAAAAAGCCAAGCCCTTGCTCGACATCCGCAACAATATCGACATTATCCAAATCCACTCGGTCGATGGTAATGAATGACACGTCTCGCCGTTTCCCCCCGCAACCGATCTCGATAGCAATCTCTTGACCAGTGGACAGCCGCTGATTCAGATTAATCTTCATTATCATTATAACAAACCCTTTAAAAATTGTCACCAAAGGGGCGCTTAAAGCATAACACAATATCGTCTGGATATGCCTCTCGATTCAGATCAGCCAGATCTCGATACTTGCCGTGAATAGTCTTTCCGGTGAAAATAATATCCGTGTGCAACGACACATTCTGCGGGTAAGGCCGATGAATGTCCGGCCCGCACAAACCCCTTGTACCAGTGCCGTCGCTCAACGGAAATGGAGGTCACGGTATCGTCCTTAAAATCACCGACGAGAAATATCCTTTTAGCCTGACCCATAGTTGTATTTCGCAACGTCTCTAAGTAATTCGTTTCCTTTCTTTTCGTGACAGGACTACTTTTTGATACTGCCGGAATTTCTCCATAATAGAGTCCCTTGGACAGCCCGAATATCGGATCCGATTCAGAATAACAGAAAACCACTCCTCCAAAACACCCTCATCAACCCACCCCGAACAGCAGTGTGCAAAATATCCCGCTTCAAAGGCCAGGACTTCGACATTGGATTGGGCGTGGAACGCAGCATAATGCAGATCCAGCAAACGAATCGCTTCGGACGACCCGGCGGGCGACATCAGAATCGCATCGCAGTTTATATCAATATGATTGCATCCGGCATTATAGAGAGATTCAAAAAGCGGTACCGTGCGCATCAGGATACTGCGGCACTCCGACATGTCTCCCTGCGCCTCTTCAAACAACTCTCGTATCGTTTTAAGACCAGATAAATATTCTATTATCAGGTAGTTCGCCTTGGGTATTCCAAAAACCCCGTAACGAATACCGTATCCGTATATTTGAGGAACGGGAATTCCCTGCTGGTAAGCAGTAAGCAAATTGGCGGTTTCATCCAGACCATAACGATAACTTTTGAGACGATGTCGAAGATTATTTAACAAAAATACTTTTGCAACAAAAGTAATCGTTTTCCCGTTCCGGTCTGAAGCAAATTGAAAAACTATTCGCCTATCTGTTTTTTTATAAACGTCGGCATTGCCCGCAGAATCCTGAGACCGAATGGCGTTGTAAGCATCGGCAAATGACACTGCCGCAGGAACCAGTGATTCATTCTTTAAATACCACAAAGTCCTTCCTGGCTGGCGTGATATAAAAACGAAAGACGATTTGATAATTCTTTGTTTTGTCAAATAGTAATTGAACATCCAGCACAGCCCGACCGAAAAACTCAAACGCTATTTCTTCTTGAA
The DNA here is from genome assembly GCA_012729675.1 of Phycisphaerae bacterium. GTDB lineage: Bacteria > Planctomycetota > Phycisphaerae > Sedimentisphaerales > Anaerohalosphaeraceae > T3Sed10-213. The sequence continues at coordinate 17,117 of JAAYCR010000065.1, forward strand.
AACAACCATACACTGCTGTTCGACAATATTTAATTGAGGCCGACGGCTGACGCACTCAAGTCCTGCAGCGTCCGCCAACTTCAATAACTGCATAAAAGGAATATAAACGCCGCTGATTTTTTTACCCAAAAGCGTCTTCCGGAAATACCGCAAACAGTGACTGTTATAAAAACTCAATGCCACATACTTTCGCGAAACCCGGGCCAGTTCCTTCATCGCCGCCAGTCGAATCTCATCCGTTTTCATGTGATGAAACAGACGCATACAGAAACTCAGATCCACCGAGCAGTCCACCAGCGGCAATGAAGTAATATCGGCCTGAATCAAATCGACATTTGTCCCAATCGCGTATCGTTCACGGCAGGCTTTGACCATATTTTCAGAATAATCGGCCATTGTCACATGCTTTGCCTGCGAAAAGATGTCATAAAAACGACCGTTGCCGCAAGGAACATCCAGCACCGCGGCATCATCGCCGACCAGTGTATAAACATAACGCGCAAATTGTCTCTCAAATTCATCCAGTTTTTTCATGCGGCGCGACGCAAACCTGTTTTGGTCGTAATTCTTGGCGGTATCAAAATCCGCAGAATTGACCAATCCCAGTGAATTTGAAGGACGGCTACTGTTGTCAGGCATTTCGGTTTCCTTTCGTTAGTTATCAACACTACTGTCCGGTTATAAGTTGAATAATAACAATTGGTTATCATAATCGCTCTTTTGTGTTTTGTCGAACTCTTGTGAAAACGCTTCCGAAATGGGTGTTTTCTCGAAAATCGACACACTGGCA
>JAAYCR010000066.1 GCA_012729675.1 Phycisphaerae bacterium
AAGCAAAACTGGCTACCAGAAAAGCGTATGGCTTTAAGAGCTTCAAAACGCTGGAATTGGCCTTGTATCACAATCTTGGTGCATTACCGGAACCGGTTGAAACCCACAAATTTTTTTGAAGAGGCAAGTTTTTTAAGCCGCTTGATTTCTTTTTTCGACCATCGTTTGCCCTTTTGAGGCGGGGCATGTTTTCTCCAGTTTTTTTTGATACCCAACTTACCCGCGTGATCTCCGATAGCCCATTTTGTTCGACCAAAGCGATCTACCAATTCGTGGTTAAAACCGCCCGGATACAACTGTTTTAGCAAATCTTCTTCTTCCGGGGTCCACTTCTTACGATGCCGGGTCAGTTCCCACGTTTTTTTCTCTTGTTTTTTCCTCATGGTTATTCTCCTGCGATTTCACCGTATTATATAGAATTTGAGCTGGACGACAACTTGTTTTGCAGCTCAAATATTAAAGATCAGGTCAAAATAATTGGTAATTGGGCATTTGTTGCATCTGTCCATAATACCGACATGTCATTAAGAAGCAGGCCAAAGAGCACAACTACAGCAAGCCGCAGTTGCGGCGCCCGGCAAGCCGAATCGAAGCAGATTCTCGACAAAATCTGCACCAATTTAGTACTCTGAAGAGATCAGGTCCTGCTCAAGAGTCCAATCGGCAAAGCGATTGACTATGCCCTGAACCAGTGGGATGCCTTGTTGCGGTAATAATCCGCCTGTGGAGCAAGGAAGGAGGAAAAGTAGTCAGTGCGACTACCCAGGGCTATCTCCACAGGCGGGAGAAGGAGTTAAGTGGAGTATATCTAAAACAAACCGGATGTCAACTCTGTTTTTTTGCCTCCCGCTGCATCGCCCGATATTCCGAATCCAGCAGTTTGGCCATCCCTTCCTGACAGGTTTTCTGGTCTTTTTTCATCGGTTCCAGCAGTGCCGGCAGGTGGTCGCTGGGGCCAAGGGCTTCCAGTTGTTTGATCGCTCGGGTGACGACGTCGCAGCGTTCCTTAAACTGCGCATATTTTTGCGCTTTGGCCGGATGCGTCAGGACGCGTTTGAGGGTCGCTTTATAGTCCTTGTTTGAGAGCGGAATACATTGGTACGCCATGTTTTTTCCTGGAAAAAAGTCATCGTACATCGCTTTGATTTCTTAACTGACGAAACGATAACCGGTTACGTGCAAGAAGTCAACGTGTCGTCGCTTGGCGTCGATGGGTTTGACTGTAACCTGTTGTCTTTAACGGAGTTGGTGATTGGTCGCCGGGCAGGCTGTTCGCGGGCGATGGAACGTTTTTCCAAACGCGAATGTTTTGAAAAAATTCTTAACACTCCTAAGCTCAATGGTGTTTGATATTTACAAAACAACTCACAGGTTCTCCACAGCGGCGCCCCGAAAAAGTGTTTGTTCGGGTTCTGTTTGGGGGGTATAGTCTGTGTATCGGCACGCCGTGAACCAAACGAAGGATTGTCCGGAAACCGCGGAGTGCCGATCATTTGTTCTGCAGCAATGGAGATGAAGATGCGAGCGTCCGAGGAGCGGCTGGTCAGTAAAAAAAAGGTCAATATCCATGATAAAAAGAAGCACCAACACCCCCCACATCCGGAAGGTGGAACGCCCGTCTCCTTGGGCGAGCGGCTGCGGCGATGGGCGCAGGACCATCAATGGTATCAGCTGGGGCATATCCGAAATGCCCTTGCGCTGAAGCGTGCCTTTTCAAAACCCATTGCCGAAGCCGTCGATGGGTTTTTATCCCAAGGTCTGATCAAGCTGGCATTTCAAGCAAAGTCTGATTTTGATGGCTTGACGGAACGGGTCAAGCGTTTTGATGAACGATGCCGTCAAGGGTGTGAAGACGAAGACCAACTGCATATGTGTGAACATCTGCGCGAACAGATTCATGCGGCGATTGATGACCTGGCGGCGCGGTTGGACAATCGCGAGCTGAATAACGATTGCCCGGACATGCCCTCTGCTTCACCTGCGGTGCCCTTCAATTCTGACCGTTGGATGACGTTTGGTCAAGCGGCCCAAATCCTGGCTGTCAGCAAAGCGACGATTTCAAACTGGACGACCAAGGGACGTATCCGGGACAACAACGTAAAAGGGCAACGACGCCGCGTTCTCAAGGCCGATGTTCTTGTGGTCAAACATCACATTGAAATGGCCGACTTGGTACACGACGCAGTCGAACTTAGAGAAGAGGCTCAACACATCGCAAGGCGACATTGATTGCCGTTTAAACCGTTTAATGGACGTCGTTTTATCCTGTAAAAACAGATAACGCCCCCTCAATCAATGAGTTACAGCCACCGGTGCCAGATGGAGCCGGTGGTTTTTTCATGCATTAAAGAACCTGATATAAACGGCCGTTTAACCCGTTTACGTTTGAAATTGCAGTCTTCTGACTCTCTGTTCTGCTGTAAGGTGTTGTCAGGCATCGTGATAAGTTGGTTTGCCCCGGTTTTTATCTTTGATGTCAAAGTGAACAGTTTTCAAAACTGTTCAACAACTGTTCAGCACCAACAAAAAATAAAAAAAATATCCTCTTAACAATCCCTAATAGCCGTTCAATTTCCAGGCTTTTGGATTAGCAATTTATAATCAGGTCAATTCCAACCGTTTAACGGCCGTTCAACCCAAAAATCACTCTCTACAATCCCCCGCATGATGACGACTTCAAACACAACCTTCGATTCAACCGCCCACGGCATCGATGTGCTGGACAACATTGAGTCTTTGGTCACGCTGGCTCAGGCGGCCAAATTGCTGCCCAAGGTCGGCGACAACCCTATCCACACCTCGACGTTGTGGCGCTGGTGCAAAAAGGGACTGCGGGGCGTCCATCTGGAATACGGCCGGATGGGTCGGTCCATTGTCACCACGCCGGAGGCCCTGGGCCGGTTTTTTGTCGCTTTGGCGAAGCAGGAGACCACCCCCCTGCCCCCTGCCGTTTCCAGACGACGCCGCGTGCGCCCACGCACCAGCGATCAGAGACGTCGAGAGATTGAACAAGCCAATGCCATATTAATCAAGGCGGGTATTTTAACGCCCCATGCGGCCTGCCCCTCTGACAACACTATTAAGAAAGGACAAAAATGAGACCTTCCACCCCCCCATTAAAACCCCCTCTTCGGACGCCACACGAAAGCCCGGCCCGTGTCCGCCAACGTCAAGCCCGTCTCCTGCTGCGGCAGGTGGATATCCTCCTCAAGGAAAAAGGCATCGCCGCGGCTACCACGGCATTGATGGAGGTGCGGCTCAAGACGCCGCTCAATACCACTATCCGGCAATGGCTGTCGGATTATCGGGACATGCTGGACGCCTGGCAGGCCGGGCTGATGCCGGAAATTGTCCGGGAGTTTTTTGCGTTTGGCTATCGCCGCGCCCGCGCGACGGCCTATCGGCTCAATCAGAACGTCTCGCATCATCGTCAGATGGCGTTGTATCTGACCTGTTTGCGGGTGCTCGAACAGATGGATGAGCGGTTTCAGCGTTCGATTGCGGACGTTGTAGAAATTCTGCCCGAATCCTCGCCGCAGGTGACCTCGCTGTCCGAGGTCAGCCGCGAGACAATCGAAAACGGAACAAAATACTAACCCACCCATTTTTTGAAAGGTACAATCGTATGACGGAACTGAACAAAATCCACACGGGCAAACGTCCGGCCCCGCCGCGCTTGATGCTGTATGGCACCGAAGGCATCGGCAAGAGTACCTATGCAGCGCAGGCTCCCCATGCCATTTTCATCCCGACCGAGGACGGGCTGGGTGAAATCGACTGCGCTGCGTTTCCGGTGGCCAAGAGCCTGCCGGCGGTTGAAACGTACCTGACGGCCCTGGCCAAAGAGCCGCACGACTATCAGACGGTGGTGATTGACAGCCTGGACTGGCTGGAGCAGTTGATTTGGGATGACCTGTGCCGCTTATCCAATGCGGCCTCGATTGAAAAGGTCGACGGCGGGTTTGGCAAAGGCTACATCGCAGCGCTGCGGTTCTGGCGGCAGATTCTCGACGCGCTCGATACGCTGCATAAACAGCGTAACATGGCGGTCATTTTGATTGCCCACGCCAAGGTTGAGCGGTTTGAAGACCCGGAGTCCAGTTCCTATGACCGCTATACGCCGCGGCTGAATAAGCACGCCAACGCCATCCTCACCGAATGGGCCGACGCGGTGTTGTTTGCCACCCGCAAGTTCCGCACCGAAAGTGAGGAGCTTGGATTTGGCCGGGAGCGGACGATTGCCGTCGGCGTCGGCAAGGACGGCGGCGAGCGCATCCTCCGCACGGTCGGCGGGCCGGCCTGCATCGCCAAAAATCGCTACAACCTGCCGTATGAACTGCCTTTATGCTGGGGCGACTTTGTCGGCGCCCTGACCCACCCACAACCCACTGAACAACAGGAGTAAGCCCCATGGTCCACCTCAACAATTTTGATGCAAACAAAGTCGAACCGGCCGCTGATTTTGATCCGATTCCGGCGGGTCAATATGTCGCCGTCATCACCGACAGCCAGATGAAACCGACCAAAAACGGGACGGGCGAATATTTGGAACTGACGTTTCAGGTCATCGAAGGCGACTATAAGAATCGCCTGCTGTGGGCACGGCTGTGCCTCAACCACAGCAAGGAGATCACCGCCAAGATTGCCCGCGGCCATCTTGCGGCAATTTGCAGGGCCGTTGGCGTCCTGACGCCGCGGGACAGCGCCGAATTGCACAATCTACCCTTGGTGGTCAAGGTGACACTGAAAAAGCGCACCGATACCGGGGAGCTGACCAACGAGATCAAGGCGTTTTCAGCGCGTGAAAACCGCACCGCGGCCGTGGCCGGCACCACCCGCACCACAGCCCCCTGGAGGCGCTAATGAACTGCAAGCGAAAAGGCACACGACTGGAACATAAGACCCTTGCGATGCTTAAGGCCGCCGGATACCTCTGTATCCGGTCGGCCGCCTCGTTGGGACCGTTTGACATTATTGCCATCAACCCGCTGGGATTGCGATGCATTCAGGTTAAAGCCAACGGCTGGCCTCGGCCGGACGAGCGCGAGAGTTTGCGCAACGCCGCCCGCGGTATGCCGCCGAATGCCTTTGTCGAGGTCTGGCGGTGGGATGACGGCGCACGCAAGCCTCTCATTAAAGCGGTGGACGAATTGGGCGTTTAACATCTTTCAAAAAGGATAATTCTGATGCAGACACAGGATTTACCACTGTCACAACTGCGCATCGATGGCGGCACCCAGCCGCGCGTTGCGATCAATGAAGAGGCGGTCTCCGACTATGCCGAGCGCCTGCGTGAGAGCGTCGTGCTGCCGCCGGTAGCGGCGTTTTTTGACGGGGTTGTCTATTGGCTGGCCGATGGATTCCACCGTTACCACGCCCATCGTCGGGCCGGCCGCGAGGCGATTGCGGTCGATGTCCACGACGGCGGGTTGCGGGAGGCCATCCTGTACTCGGTCGGGGCCAATACCGAGCACGGCCTGCGGCGTACCCATGAGGACAAACGCAAGGCCGTCGAGACACTGTTGACCCACGAGATTGCCTCACGAGATGAGAATGGAAACCCGTGGAGTGACAGTGATATTGCTCGACAATGTCATGTTCATCATACAACCGTTGGGCGCATCCGCAAGGACCATACTTGTGCAATGCACAAGTATGAAAATGAAAAACGAGCGTTCACCCATCCCAAAACAGGAAAACCCACTGTCATGAATACCGCCAAGATCGGCCGTTCCTTCCCAAAACGTGCGACTTCCAAAGGCTCGCCATCCCGACCGGACGCATCAGGAGATTGCCTGACCATCGACATCCCCCGACATCCCAAGTCCGCCGCCCGGACACTGCTCAGTCTATTCGGCAAAACAGTCGCCACGGAGATTGCCGAACATGTCCTGCTGATAGTCAATGACCCTCAAGCGGCACAATCGCAAGGTTAACCTGTTATGTGATTGATTGATAATGCAATTACGACCCTATCAACAAGACGCCGTCAACGCGGTGTATGATTACCTCCGGCATCGGGAGGGCAACCCGTGTATTGTCCTGCCCACCGCGGCCGGCAAGACCCCCGTCCTATCAACACTGTGCAGCGATGCAGTCAATGTGTGGGAGGGACGTGTGTTGGTCTTGGCACATGTCAAGGAACTCTTGGAACAGACGGCCGGGACACTGGCTCAAATTGCTCCCGATTTGGATATCGGGGTGTTTTCGGCGGGATTAAATCGGAGGGATACCGACCACAGTGTGATTGTGGCGGGTATTCAGTCCGTCTATAAGCGGGCGTGTGATTTGGGCGAGTTTGACTTGATTCTCATCGACGAGGTCCATTCTCTGCCGCCGGATGGCGAGGGGCGCTATCGGTCATTTCTCAAAGACGCGATGAGGGTCAATCCCAACGTCCGATTGATTGGCTTAACGGCGACGCCATACCGAATGACGACGGGCGTGATCTGCGGCCCCGATAATCTGCTCAACGACATCTGCTATGAAATCGGGGTGCGGGAACTCATTGTCCAAGGCTACTTGTGTCCCTTAAAGAGCAAGGCCGGAAAACAGAAGGCCGATACATCGGGCCTGCATCTGCGGGGGGGCGAGTTTGTCGCCGAGGAAGTGGAAAAGCTGATGGACGATGACCGCCTGGTCTCGTCGGCGTGTTCGGAAATTATCGAGCACACGACCAGCCGCCAGAGTGTGCTGATCTTTGCCGCCGGCGTCGGCCATGCCCGACATATCCAGAACATCCTTCAGCAGCGCAGCGGCTGCGAGGTCGGGCTGGTTGCCGGCGATACACCCACTGCCGAACGTGCAGAGATTCTGTCGCGCTTTAAGCGGGAAGCGATCAAGGCGGACCTGTTCGGGAACGTCAAGCCGCCGCTGAAATATCTGGTCAATGTCAATGTGCTGACGACCGGATTCGATGCGCCCAATATCGATTGTGTTGTCCTGCTGCGGCCGACCAACTCGCCGGGACTTTTCTACCAGTGCTGTGGGAGGGGATTCCGGCTGCATCCCTCGAAAACGGATTGCCTTGTTTTAGACTTCGGCGGCAATATCCTCCGTCACGGCCCGGTGGACGCCCTTCAAATCAAAGACCGAGACGCAGGCAATGGCCAGAAGGAGCCGCCGGCCAAAGAATGCCCTGAATGTCACAGCGTCATCCATGCCGCTTATACGGTCTGTCCGGACTGTGGGTTTGAATTCCCACCGCCTCAGTGGCAAAAGCACGAGGATAAGGCGTCCACGGCCGGAGTGCTGTCCGGCCAGGTCGAGGACACCGAGTACGATGTTTATGACACACGCTGCAGCTACTATACCAAACGCAATGCCGAACCCGGTACACCGCCCACGCTGCGGGTCGAATATGAGTTGGGGTTTGACCGCTGGCAATCCGAGTGGATTTGTTTTGAGCATAGCGGCTATGCCCGCGCCAAGGCCGTGGCGTGGTGGACAGCCCGCAGCGCCGAACCCGTCCCGGAGACCGTCGAGCAGGCGCTGGCGCTGATCGACGCCGGGGCGTTGGCCGAGACCAAGGCAATCACCGTCCGCAGCATCAGCGGCGAAAAGTTTGACCGGATCATCAACCATACTCTCGGCCCCAAGCCGCCGCTGCTGGACGGTTCGGATGAACGGGATGATGGCAACTTACCCGAATACCAATTTATTGATGATAGTGATATCCCATTTTGAGGAGATTCTTTCAATGACAACCTTTTACAAAGGCGCTTTTCACAACTGTTCATGGTGCAACGGACGCGGGTGCAACCAGTGTCACCTGGAACGCCAAAAGTTCGAGGCGCAACCGCCCCAACCGCTGTTTAGCGCCGACGTCAACGACCCCGGCGATATGGAACTGCTCAAAGAGGGCTTCGGGCGCGAGGCGCTGGAGCACGCCTTCGGCCCCGACGGCGGCGGGATGCGGGAAATCGAAGAGGCCGCAGCGATTGCATCGTTAAAGCAGATCCTGCGAAAGCAGCACCCGTAATTACAAACGCCCAATTGATGTTACGCGCAATGATTGAATACGCCAAGCACTATCTCAACGCCGGACTGTCCGTTCTGCCAGCCAACCCGCAGCTCAAATACGCGGCTTTGCAGCACTGGAAGCCCTTTCAGCACCGTCTGCCCACCGACGCAGAGGTGCGCGCGTGGTTTGGCAACGGCCATACGGGTGTGTGCATCGTCGCCGGAGCGGTGTCGGGCAATCTGGAGATGATGGATTTTGACCTTGAGGCCGAGCTGTTTGAGCCGTGGTGTGATCGCATTAAGCAGGCCGACCCGAACCTTCTGGACCGGCTGGTCATTGAGACATCCCAATCCGGCGGTCGGCACGTGATCTATCGCTGCGATTCGGATGTCAGCGGCAATCTCAAACTGGCCCAGCGCAAAGTCTGCGTTCCCAGCGGCGATGAAATCATCATCGGCAGCAAATCCCACAAGCCACGCAAGGATAAAGACGGGCAATGGCACGTCGTTTTAACCCTCATCGAGACCCGAGGTCAAGGCGGACTGTTTCTCTGTGCTCCAACGCCGGGCTATACACTTCTGCAGGGCGAATTAACGTCGCTGCCAACGCTGACCACTGACCAGCGAGAATTATTACTCGAAGCGGCTTGGTCGCTCACCGAGCTGATTCCCGACCCGGTCGAAGTGCCGCAGGGCACTGCGTCCTCCGCCCTGCGGCCCGGGGACGATTACAACGCACGGGGGGATATCCGCCCCCTGTTGCAAGCACACGGCTGGACGTGCGTCAAGGGCGGTGACAACGAATACTGGCGGCGTCCGGGCAAAACCCTCGGCTGGTCGGCCACGCTCAAGGACGGCGTCTTTTTTGTCTGGAGCAGCAATGCCTACCCCTTCGAACCTGAAAAACCCTATTCGGCGTTCAGTGTGTATAGCCATCTGGAACATCACGGCGATTTCAGCGCCGCAGCGGCCGAATTGGCCAAGCAGGGGTTTGGCGAAAACGCCGCCCCCACCCCAGCGGCCGATGTGAATTTGTCGGCGCTGCTGCCGGCATCTGATACTATCGCCGATGAGGAGGACGACGAGCCGGTCTCGCTGACCGAGCTGATTGCCAATTTTCAAGGGCTTAATACCCCGATTATCCACGGTCTTTTGCGCGAAGGCGAGACCATGAACATCATTGCCTCGCCGAAGGTCGGCAAGTCCTGGATGGTCGATTTACTGGCCATCTCGCTGGCCTCCGGCCTGGACTGGCTGGGATACAAGATCGACACCGGTCGGGTGCTGCTGATTGATAATGAGCTGCATATCAATACCACCACCTACCGGATGATACAGGTGGCAAAAGCCCTGGGCATGAAAACGCCGCTGTTTAGCGGTCATATTGATGTCAAATCGCTGCGCGGCAAGCTCAAAGACCTGCACCGGCTGGCCAACACCTTTACCAAACTGAAACCCGGCCGGTATAAGGTCATCGTCATTGATGCGTTCTACCGCACCCTGCCGCTGGGCGTGGATGAAAACGATAACGGTGCGATTGCCAATCTGTACAACCTGCTGGACCTGCATGCCGCCCGCCTGAAATGCGCGTTTGTTCTGATTCATCACGCCAGCAAGGGCAACCAGTCCAACAAGAGCGTCACCGATGTCGGGGCAGGCGCCGGCAGCCAGTCACGAGCGGTCGATACGCATCTGGTCATCCGTCCCCATCAGGACAAAGATACCTTTGTCGTCGACGCTGCTGTGCGTTCCTGGGCACCGATTGAGCCATTTGTCATTCGCAAGCAGCATCCGCTGTTTGTCATCGACCCGAAGGCTGATCCTGAAGACCTACAAGGCGTCGAGAAAAAACGCGAACCGAAGACGAAACTGACGCTTCAGGACTTTGTCGACACCTGCGTCGGTGCGTATGACCCGTGTTCAGCGCGGATGATCGCCTATCAGGCCGAGCAACTCTACGACCTGACCGAATACAAAACCAAGGAGATGCTTGAGGCCGCACAGGAACGCAAACTGCTTGTCCGCATGAAGATTGGCTCAAAAATGAAATACATCAAAAATCGTGACGGCTTTGGCAACGAAAAAGGACAGTGGGCCGCGGCGTTATTGATTCATAACCCGACTTTGGATGTGCAGGAAATCGCCGACCAAGTCGGCGTTTCACGCCAGTATGTCTATCAACTTCGCCAGCAGATTTTGTGTCAACAAACTGTCAACTGTGAAAAAGTTACTTGACAATCAGTTGACAAAAACGGACCCGCCAATAATTCGTAACCTGCTTAAAAACAAGAAGTTAAAAACAAGACAAGAGAGGTTTTAAATGAAACTAAAAAAAACGATTATTTTTCACTTTAGTTTCACGAGGGCAAAATTCGTAACGCCTTCAAATAAAAGACTTTATGCGTTTTTGAGTTGTCAACAAATGTGTCAACTAAAGTGACGTCCCCCTAAAGGGGGAGATGCGGGTCACCTGAAGTGACCCGCTCATCCCCCGGGAATTAGGGTCAGCGACAACGAAAACAACAACCCATTTTACGAAAGGAAAAAGATGAAAACGACACCACAGATTGCCTGTTACCACTGCCGGTTTTTTGCGGCCGCCGGCAACGGTCGGGTTGCTGATAACCCGACCTGCAACAAAGAACCCAATCGCCAAGGCGACAGCGGCTTTTGCCATCGCGCTGCGCCGCAGCACGGACGAGCGCTGGAACAGCCCAACGGCGACAGGGTTATCGGCTTTGCCGAGTGGCCAAAGGTGTTCACGCACGATTGGTGCGGCGAGTTTGAGCCGAGAACGGCATTTCACTGCCCCGATGGGTGCCCATGCAACCCTTCCTGTAGCCCAAAAATCAACGATTTGTGCAAAAATCAGCGACCAGAGCACAACTGATGTTGAAAAAAAACAACAAAACAGTGTTTTATTGTGAAATCAGTTCATCTATGGTTCCTTCCGGCACAATAAATCAGGTGATGTCGACGGGAGCAATCGCTTGTTTTGATAGAGTTTGTTTTACGCGGCGCAGAAACAAAAACCGCGTTATTGGCGTAAAAACGCACATTTTCACGATGCACCCGCTGGGCAACGACAATCACCGCCAGCGACGCCAAAATCCGCCCAGGTTCGCCCACCTGCGGCGATCCGGCAGCGGTCGGAGCGGTCGGACGGACGGGAAACGCGCCGCAACAGGGCGCAATACCTACGGCAGTGTTATGAACATTAACCCCATTTTTACTACTGGAGATTCATTATGAGCAAAAGCAAAGAGTATCAGATTGAACTGCGGGACATTGGCAGCATCCGTCCCTACGAGAAGAACCCCCGCCACAACGACGACGCGGTCGACGCGGTGGCCGCCAGCCTGAAGGAATTTGGCTGGCGACAGCCGATTGTGGTCGACGGCGACGGCGTCATTGTCTGCGGCCACACGCGGTACAAGGCGGCGCTGAAGCTGGGGCTGGCCAAGGTGCCCGTCCATGTCGCCCGCGACCTGACGCCGGAGCAGATACGCGGGTATCGCATCGCGGATAACCAAACATCCACGCTTTCCGATTGGGATTATGACATCCTGCCGATTGAGTTGTCGGAATTACAGGACGCCGGGTTTGACCTTGGCGTGCTGGCGTTCGACGAGGACGAGTTGGCCAAACTGCTCAAGGTCGAGCCGAACGAGGGATTGACCGACGACGATGCCGTGCCGGACCCCCCTGCCGAGCCGATCACCCAGCCCGGCGACCTGTGGCTCTTAGGCGCGTATTGGGAATGCGAAGATTGCGGCAAAAAATATGACTACGACGAGGGCAAGGCGATGGTCGATGCCGGGAAGGAGTGCGCCTGTGGGACAGCTTAAACTCAAATCACAGCATCGGATTCTGTGCGGTGATGCGACCAGCGCCGACGATGTCGAGCGGTTGATGGGCGGCCACGAGGCGGCACTGTGTTTTACCAGTCCGCCGTACAACGCTGGTGATAACTCGCTTGGCGGCAACAAGTCCAGGAAGGATTCGAAATATCTGCACGATGACGACGACAAGCCGCAGGATGAATATCGACAGTTCCTGGAAAAGTTCACGGCGATTGCCCTGAAGGTTTGCCGGACGGTGGCGGTCAACCTCCAATCCTTGGCGGGCAATAAGGTCGCCGTCCTGGAGTGGATGTATAACTTCCGGATGCACTTTGTGGATCGGATGGTTTGGTATAAAGGCGGCGGCCAACCGGCTATTGCAGCCAATGTGATGAACAGCCGGTTTGAAGACGTGTGGATTCTGTCGCCGGACAAGAATCCCAAACGGTGCATCCCGACCGGGCGGTTCCAGTCGACGGTGCCGAATGTTTACGAAGGGCGCGGCAATTCTGGCGAGAACACCGAGAAAGCCGTTCACGCGGCGACGATGCCGATGCATTTCGCGGTGCACTGCCTCCAGTCGTTTGACGGGACAGCGGGGATTGTCTTTGAGCCGTTCTGCGGTTCCGGCACGACGGTCATCGCTGCTGAAAAACTCGGTCGGCGGTGCTTTGCGATGGAACTGGACCCGACCTACTGCGATGTGGCGGTCAAACGATACGAAGATTTTTCAGGAAAAAAGGCGGTGCATTATGGGAAAGCTTAATCTGAAATCCGAACACCGGCTGTTGTGCGGCGACTCGACCAATGCCGCGGATGTGAAACGCTTAATGAATGGCGACAAAGCGGACTTGGTTATGACAGATCCCCCCTATAACGTAGCTTATCAAGGGGGTACCGATGAACAATTGACCATCCAGAATGACAATATGAGCGAGGCCGATTACATCGCGTTCATGGATGCATTCTTTACGCGGTACCGTGAAGCGGTCAAGGACACGGCCTCGCTGTACGTGTGCCACGCATCCCAATGGCAGCTCGAAACCGAAGCGTCGCTGCGGCGGGCGGGTTTTGAGGTTCGCAACCCCATCATCTGGGTCAAGAACTGCGGCGCGTTCGGCTTTGCGCGGTACAAATTTCAACATGAGCCGATCTTCTACTGCCATGTCAAGGACAAAAGCGACAAGTGGTACGGCGACCTGACGCAGACGACCGTCTGGCACGAAAAGAAACCCGCTGCCAACCGCTTACATCCGACCATGAAACCGGTCGAGATCGTCCAGCGGGCGCTGGTCAACAGTTCCAAACGCAGCGACATCGTTCTGGATTTGTTTATGGGGTCGGGGACGACGCTGATTGCGGCACAGACGTTGGAGCGGCGCTGCTACGGGATGGAGCTTGACCCCAAATACGCCGATGTCGTGGTGATGCGGTGGGAAGAGTTTACGGGCAAAAAGGCCGTGCGGATCAGTGACAAAACCCCGGACAATGCCGAGGTCTGTCAGAAGGTCGAGGTGTAGCGGTGGTGTTATTGCGTTCGCAATCCAAACTGCCCGCGTCCGACCTTCTCGAAGCGGGCGGCATCGCCCTTCTTTTTGATTTCGGTGCCGATGGCGGCGTGAAGCGTGTTGGCCGGGGTCTTTCCGCCCTGAGAGGGTTTCCAATAGCCCTCGGCCGTCATCGCGTCGATCATCTGCCTGCAGGTCAGCGCCCCTTTGGCCTCGGCCAGAACCTTGGCGGCCGCATCCAGCGCCGACAGCCGCTTGCCCTCTCGCGGCGCAGGTGCGTCCGTGGCCGTCGATGTCTTGGCCTTGGATTGTTTGTCCGCCTTGGGGTTGTGCAGACCTACGATGCGGTCGGCGCTCTTGATAACCAACGTCTTGTGGGTCGCCAAGGTTACCGCTTCAAAACCGCCGGTGGGGATGGGCTTGGTGATGCGCACCGCCGAGGTGGCTTTGCCGACCTTGATGTCATAGACACTTCCGATTTTGATGTTTTCGAGCTTCATTGTACTGTTCCTTTCCAAAAAAAATGTGGTTTCTTAACGTTTCTTTTTGCTGGGGTTGTACCGCCTTACGATGCGGTCGGCGCTGCGAATGCGGATGTCTTTGTCACCGGCCACCGTGATGGCGTCAAAGCCACCCTTGCCGTCTTGGGCGGGTTGCATAATCCGCACCACCGTGATGCGGTTGCCAATCTTAATGTCGTAAAATCCGCCAAGTTCAATGTTCTGTTCTTTCATGGGTCTGGTCCTTTGCGAAAAAAGTCAATCCATAAAATGTTGCAACAAACGGTAATAGTCGTGAACCATCGAATTGGTCCCGCGGCAGCCGTCCAGGCATTCCTGCAGAATCTCGGCCATCGAGAAGACGTCGCCCTCGTCATCGGCCTTGACCTGATGGGTGCGTTCGCCGTCGCAGCTGATGAGCTTAACGGTAATCATCGCCTGACCGGGAATGCGATGGATGGTTGCAAAATGCCTGGGCACATCGCCTTTTTTCATGTGTCCGGCCAGTTTCATCTCAATAATCTTCATGGGTCTGTTCCTTTCGGTTATGCGTTTTGGGTTTCGTTATCGAGTGCGGTGTCCTCGCGCAATTCTTCGAGCGCCTCGCGGAGCGT
>JAAYCR010000067.1 GCA_012729675.1 Phycisphaerae bacterium
TCCATTGTATTGCAACGTATCCCTTTTAAAAATCTGGCTTCGGTTGGGGGGTGTTTGAAAAGCATAAATCAGCATCGCCGAAGGCGATTCCCATTATTTTTACCCACAAATTATTCCGAAGAGCCTATATTTCCTCAGGCTTACAGAGGCAGGCCTTTTTTTTTGGAAACGCGGCCGCATTCTATGCAAAAATACTCCGCGTCTTTGACCAACTCCCTAAATTTGCCGGGTTTTTCTTTCAGCATTTTCTTTTTTGTCAATTCGCAGATTATTTTGCTCATTTAAGTCACCTCGGCTTTCTTTGTATCAGAAAATGCGTTCTCTTTCACTTTTTTTCGGATTTTATGGGTTTAAAGCGTGCCGAGACGATGCGACTTTTCTTTTGGGATTCGGTGGCCAGACGATACAACTCGGTCTGGGCCGAGAGCGGCTTTTTGCCCGGTTTTGAGGGGGTATAGATGCCGTTGGGGCCGAGTTTCCACGACTGGGCGGTATCGCGAAAATATAATTCCAGAATATCCGAAAGACGCTTGCGATGCCGCGTCTCCAGCACCGGAATCAAGGTTTCAAATCGCTTATCCAGATTTCGCCCCATCAGATCGGCGCTGCTAAGGTATATTTCGGGGTGGCCGGCGTTGCTGAAATAATAGATGCGGGCGTGCTCCAAATACCGATCCAGGATTGACACCACCTCGATGGTGTCGGAAACGCCTTTGATGCCCGGCCGCAGACAGCAGATGCCGCGGACGTTGAGCCGCACCCGGACTCCGGCCTGCGAGGCCCGATACAGGGCCAGGCAGATGTCCTTGTCTTCCAGCGAGTTGGTCTTGGCGATGATCAGGCCGGGGCGGTCGGGCGAGGAGGCGGCGATCTCGCGATCGATCAGTTCGGCGAGCTTGCGGCGAATATTCAGCGGGGCGATGAAGAGCTTTTCCATCGCTGTGCTTTCGGAAAACCCCGTCAACAGATTGAAGAACGTCGCCACATCCGACGCCAGTCGGCTGTCGCAACTCATCAGCCCGATATCCGAATAGAGGCGGGCGGTCTTGTCGTTGTAGTTGCCGGTTGCCAGATGCACATAGCGGCGAATGAAGCCGCTTTCGCGACGGACGATCAGCAGCGCCTTGGCATGTGTTTTGAGTCCCGTTACGCCGTAGATGACGTGGCAGCCTGCGTCCTCAAGGCGACGCGCCCAGACGACATTGCGCGCCTCGTCGAAGCGGGCTTTCAACTCCAGCAGTACCGTTACTTCTTTGCCGTTCTCGGCGGCCTGCTCGAGCGCGTCGATGATGGGTGAGTCGCCGCTGGTGCGGTAGAGGGTCTGCTTGATCGCCAGCACGTCGGGGTCTTCAGCCGCTTCTTTGAGCAGCTTGACCACCGGCTCAAAACTTTCATACGGATGCACCAGCAGGATGTCCCGGTCGCTGATCGCTTCCCAGAGCGAATCATACCCCTGCAAGTCCTGCGGCCACTGGGGGGGCCAGTCCGGCAGACGCAGCCGTTCATAGCCGCTGCGCCCGACGATTTCCCAGAACGAACCGCCGTTGAGCCGGCCGTCAATGGTGTAGAATTCCTGCCGGTCCAGCCCATACGTTGCGCTAAGCCAGTCCAGCAGCGTCTGCGAAGCTCCGGCATTGACCTCGATGCGCACAACTGCGCGCCGTCGCCGCGCCAGCACCGCGTCCTCGACTGTTTCAAGCAGGTCGCCCGCCTCGTCTTCCTGAATGCTGACATCGGCGTCGCGCGTCAGGCGAAAGAAATCGACGGATAAGATCGTCGCATTCGGGCACAGCAGCGCGGCGTTGTCGGCCACGATATCTTCGACCGCCGCCAGCACCGTGCCTTCGGGCGCCGGAACCGTCATATAGCGAATAAACATTGCGGGAATGGGCACAACCAGCAGCCGTGCAGCCTCGGCGCCGCCGACGGTCACGGCCAGATGCATCTGAAGCCCCGGAAGGAGCGGACAGGGGTTAAGCTCCTGAACCGCCAGCGGGGTCAGCACCGGCAGCATCTCCTGCTCGAAAAAATCGCACAGGTGGTCGCGCTGTTCTTTGGTCCATTCGTGCCGCCGGAGTACGTGAAGGCCGTGCGGACGCAGTTCGTCCAAAAGGGCGTTGACGGCCTGCGTATGCCGCTGCACCAGCGGCTGTGCGGTGCGGGCGATGGCCTTAAGCTGCTTGGCCAGCGTCAGGCCGGCGGGGTCTTGTTTACGCACGCCCGCGGCGGCCTGCTGCATCAGCCCGGCGACGCGAATCATAAAAAACTCGTCCAGATTCGTGCTGAAGATCGCCAAAAACTTGAGTCGTTCCAGCGGCGGCAGCGCCGCGCGAAGCCCCTGCTCCAGCACTCGTTCATTGAACGCCAGCCAGCTCAATTCGCGGTTGATGAATAAATCCGTCTTTTTTGATTTGTCGTGTTTTTTGGCCATGGGTTGCGTCGCCGTTAGGTTCCTTCAAAATCAAGTCGAATGCCGAACACGTTTTCGAACATATCGCTGCGCATTTCAAGCGATCGCTTGCGCAGTGAGATGTTGGCCAGACCCGGCACAAAGATTGTCATTGCATCCGGTTCCAGCCGAAGCTTCAATTGATCGGCCTGACGAACATCGCTGATATCGAGCGCTTTGGCCAATTGTAAAATCGCCGCCAGCTTGTTGACGACGATGCGGCTTTCCTGCGGCAGGCTCATATATTCCAGATGTGACGGCTTTGGCGCACTGCGGCGATGATACCGCGCCACATGCGCGACAATCTGCACCTCGTGGTGATTGAGGCCGTAAATTTCGCTGTTGGCCACCAGATAATAGGTATGCTTATGATAGGCTCGCGAGGCGACAAACGTACCCGCCTCGTGCAGCAGGGCCGCCGCTTCCAGCAGGACG
The DNA here is from genome assembly GCA_012729675.1 of Phycisphaerae bacterium. Taxonomy (GTDB): domain Bacteria; phylum Planctomycetota; class Phycisphaerae; order Sedimentisphaerales; family Anaerohalosphaeraceae; genus T3Sed10-213. The sequence goes on from JAAYCR010000067.1 coordinate 2,885, forward strand.
CGGTGACGCGGCCCCAGCCCGTGTTCGCGCGTCAGCTCGTCAAACAGCCGCACCGCACAGTCCGCGACGCGCTGAGCGTGCAGCAGGTTGACTTTGTATTTTTCTGCAATCGACAGCGCCGATTGAATGACCTCGCGGCCAAAGCCGGGGTCTTCCTGCTTTTGCGAGCGGCGGGCCAGTTCCAGCAGCAGCCCGTCCCGCATCGTAATTGATGCGACGACCACCTTGGCGGCCCCGGTCTCGTGCAGCAGCGTCTGGTATATCATCAACGCCGGGGCCAGCGTCTCGGCGTCGTTGTAGCCCATGCTGAACTGCACCATCAACTGCTCAATCGACAGTGTTCGAATGGTATCGACGAATTTGTCAAACGCCTTGCGCGAAATCGCCGAGAATTTATGATTGGGAAGTTGGCGTCCCGCGCGGGCGGCGGCAAACCGGGCGTCCGAGCCGATGATGAACAGGTTGCGTATAGACTTCAGCGCGATCAGGCCTTCCAGCGAGGCCAGCGTGGCGTTGACCTCGTTTTGAATCAACTCGCTCGTCGGTTCGGAGGACTGCTCACCGGTGCCGAGTATTTCCTGCAGCCGGATGGAGCCCAAGCCCAGGTTGTGCGAGGCCTCGATACTGCCGCGATTAAGAACCGTTAGTATCGTTCCGCCGCCCCCGACCTCGCAGATCAGCGTATGTTTTCCCAATGACGGCGGCTTGTCATTGAGTGCCGCACGCACGGCCGTCACCGTCAGGCGGCCTTCCTGCGGGCCGTCGATGATGTCCACCGTCAGCCCCGTCGCCATCAGGACGCGGTCGCAAAAGACATCGGCGTTGCGGGCTTCGCGGAGGGCGCTGGTGGCAACCGTCCAGACGTGCTTGACCTTGTACAGTTCGAGCATACGCTTAAACTCGCGCAGGATGGAGACCGCCGCCTGCATCGTTGTGCGTTCCAGCCGCCCCTTGCGAAACGAATCCTGACCGAGGCGTACCGTGCGGTAGGCCTTTTCGAGGATGTCGATGCGTCCGTCCGGCGTCAATTGCCCGATCAGCAGGCGAATCGAGTTGGTGCCGATGTCGATGGCCGCCAGCGTTTGTGCCTCCGGCGGCGTTTCTGTCTTCTCTGTCTGTGTCATTTGAGCCAATTGTGTCTCTTGCGGGGTCATCTGTCAATAAGCTGTTTCGTTAGGGTTTGATTAGCGTTTTCGAAAGTTTCACGTCGCGCCCGAAGACCTGTTCCAGCAGATCCGCCTTAGTCTTGCCGAAGTGCAGCTCGTCCTCGGCGGGTCCGTGCGTGTGGCATACGAGATGGATTTGTTCGACCTCAAGGGTTACCTCAATCTCCTCGACGGCGTCGGTGTGGCTGCGATCCAGTCCGTCAGCCAGCCGCAGGATCGCGGCCAGTTTATCGACGACGCTTTTCCGGTCTTCGGGTAAGTCGGTATACACTGTATGCGTCGGCTTGGGCAGCGCCTTGCGATGATACCGCGCGACCAGTGCGATGGCCGCACGCTCGTCGGGCGTCAGCGGAAGCGTCCGGTCGTCCAGAATCATCCGCATCGACTGCTTATGATGCCCTTTCTGGCCGTCGATCCAGCCGATATCGTGAAGGATGCCCGCACAGGTCAGCCAAAACCGTGCCGTCTCGTCCAGCCCGTGCAGCGGTCGCAGCCCGTCAAACAGCATCTCGGCCAGGCGCGTCACCTGCTCCGAGTGCCCTTTTTCATAGCAGCAGGCCGTCGCAAACCGTCGCACCGCCTTTAGCCGTGCCTTATTGTCCAAGTTCGAAGTCCTCTTCGTCATCACTATCGTCCGTGGTGTTTAATATTTCAGCGTTTTCTTTAACCGCCTCGCCGATCCGGTTCCAGAAATCCTCGGCCTCCAGTATTTCGACATGCGCTGCGGTCTGTTCAAGCAACGCTTCCCGCCGCTGACGCTGCTGCGTCTGCAAATAGCGCAATCCCGTGACCAGCCGCCGCATCGGGCGGGGGTGGCCATAAAACGCGATGGCACGCTCGGTCTCTTCAGCGATAAATGCCTCAATCTGCTCGTCCCAGACATCGCAGTCGTGCAGGTCGCCCAGCAGGGTCTGGAGCTTTTTGAGATGCTTGACGAGTTTTTTGAGCCGCCCGTCCAGCGCCATATCGCACAACTCCAGCGTGTATCGCAACTTTTTGACCGCGATGCGCAGGGCGTGATGGCCTGCCATATCGTTCGGATCGTCGAGGGCGGGGCGTTTGTCCAGCGTCTCGGCCAGCCGGTCGCCGACCCGCACGGCCGCCCGCTCATAAAAACCCAGTCGCTCGGTCGGTTCGTCGGTGTGTTCGACCTCATACGCAAGCCGCTCGGTCTCCAAATGCAGATGCATTGTCAGCCGCTGCCTCTGGAGCCGCCGCACGGCCATGACAAGCCCTGGCTGAAGCGCATCACGCTGCTGCTGCAAGCGCAGCAACAATCGGGCAATGCCGGGGCGAATGGAATGGGCATTGAATTTTGTGAAGGCTGCATCCAATACAGCATCGGTTGAGCTTGATGTGGACACCTCGGATTGGTGCCGGTCCAGCCCCGCCAAAAAATCCTGTAAAAACGTGATCTGCACGTCACAGTCCCTCGCCGGGCCGAACCGTTTGAGCATCTTCTTGAGCGCCTTACGCCAGCCCTTGGCCTTGTCGTCGTCAAAGCAATCGCTGAAAAACGCCAGCCCCGCCCGCAGCCGCCGACAGGTCACCCGCACCTGGTGCACATCTTCGATATCGCCGCCGGTCTTGGCGCCGTCCAGATGCCCGGCCAGCGCCTCGGCCTGTGTCCGCACAAACCGCCGCACCAACGCGCACAACACATTGTCCGGTAAACGTTGCATCGCTGGGTTCTCGTTTCTCCACACAAATCTGGTATTCAGATATAGTATAAGAGATTCCGGAATAAGACGCAACCACGTCTATTATTAATACGCGATATTGTTCAGCTTGTTTGGTGCGGGAGTTTTTGACTGGCTCAGCGGGGCGAAGGCTCTTGAAATTCGATGTTTTCGAGCAGCAGGGGGGCGTCGGGCTGGAAGTCGTAGTGCGTGCTGCCGCAGGCCGTGCAGGTCGGGCGCTGCACGTTGAAGTCAAACGTCGTGTGGCAGTCTTTACAGGTCGCCCGCAGCGGAATATGGCGAATCTCCAGCCGCATCCCTTCACAGGGCGTGCCTTCGATGAGGGTTTCAAACGCAAACCGCATCGCTTCATCGTTGATCGCGTTGAATTGGCCGCAGGAAATTCGTGCTGCAACCGGCTTGGCATTGCCCAGCCGTTCGACATGCTCCAGAATTGTGTGCAGAATACTTTCAGCAACCGCGGTTTCGTGCATCAGCAAATCCTCGGTAATTCACGGCCGTAGGGCATCTGGACGATCCGTCGGCCGCCGGTTTTGGTCAACAGTTCCACCAGCGATTCGGTTCCGGCAACCACCTCGCCGATCACCGCCGCTCGCCGTCCCAGCGGCTGAGTGCGGCAGATCGCGACGACGCGGTCAGCGATATCCCCGGCGACAATCACAACGATCTTGCCTTCGTTGGCGATGTTCAACAGGTCAAAACCGAGCATATCCGCCGCCGCCTGCACGGTATTGTCGATGGGGATGGCCGCCTCGTCCAGTTCTATCGGCAGACCCGTTTGCCGGACGATTTCGTTGGCGACCGCCGCCAGTCCGCCGCGCGTCGGATCGCGCATAAACTTAACCCCGTCGCCGAATTTGTCGAACAGCAGTTCCGCCAGGCCGTTCAGGCATGCACAGTCGCTTTGCATCGACGACGTGAACGCCAGCCCCTCGCGCTGCGACATAATCGTCATCCCGTGATCGCCGAGCGTGCCGGTCACGAGCACCTTATCGCCGACGCTGATCCGCTCAAAGCCGACGCGGGCGTTTTTCCGCTTGACGCCGATGCCGGCGGTGTTGATATACAGCCCGTCGGCGGCGCCCTTCTCGACGACTTTGGTATCGCCGGTGACAATCGGTACGCCCGCACGCTGGGCTGTCGAGGCGGCGCTGTCCAACAGCGTCTCCAGTAGCCGCATATCGAAGCCTTCCTCGATAATCAGCGACAGGCTTAGGGCGACGGGTTTTGCGCCCGCCACGGCCAGATCGTTGACCGTACCGGCCACGGCCAGCGTGCCGATATTCCCGCCGTTAAAGACCAAGGGCTTGACCACAAAGCTGTCCGTCGTAAAACAGACCGCCCCCGCCTCAAGCGTCAGCTCCGCCGCGTCGGTCAGCCGCCCCAGCGCCGCATTGGCAAACCGCGGCACGATGAGTTTGTCGATTAACTCCGCCATCAACCGCCCGCCGCCGCCATGCGCCAGCATTATTTTTTTGTTATCCGCCATAATTCCTCATATAATAATATAGTCAAACTACGAAGTCCACAAAGAACACGAAGATTCGAACCTTTCAAACAAGGGCCATTCTATTGAGTATGTCAAAATAATCAACAAAAACACCTTAACTCCGCCCAACAGGCTATACGCTTGAACTGCGAACGATGGAACGACATGGGGAGGCAGGGCGTTACGACATCGCATTTGCTCGTGTGACGAAATATTTCGCCATTTTCGGCGGGCGGTGCATCAGTTCGGTGAAGTGATAGACCAGCAATTGCTCGGCCTCCGTCAAGAGGGCGGGCGGCGCGGCGGTGAATGCGGCCCTTCGGTTAAGCATCGCGCAGCAGGCGGGCGAGAGGCGGCGTTTTTCGGTAAAGGCCTGTTCGCAACCGCCGCACAGCAGGCCGTTGGCGGCGCTGCTGAAGTAAAGGTCTTTGCCGCCGCTGCCGGTCGGCGCGCCGCAGTTGGTGCAGGCATCCAGACGCGGGGCAACGCCCGCCTCGTCCAACAGCGTCAGTTGATAGTCAATCAGCACCGGCAAAACGGCCTGCATCTTGTCGTACTGTCCGAGCCGATCCAGCATATCCACCAGCGCATCAAACAAGGTCGGATGCGGGTCGGATTGTTCGAAAGACGCCTCCGTCAGTTCCAGCGCAAACAGGCCGGCGTGCATCGCGGCCAGATTGCTGCGGAGCGAACGGAACCGGCCGGACTGGACAAACTCGGTCAGCGTTGAGAGTGTATCGTGCGATTCGGAGATCATCACCATCACCTGCCCATACGCAAACGGCTCGATCGCGCCATCAAACGCCGACTTGGGCCGCCGCGCGCCTTTGGCAATCGCGGCAATCTTGCCGTGCTCGCGCGTCAGCAGCGTTACGACCTGCGAGGTATCGGAATAATTGACCGCCCGCAGACATAAAGCAACCTCTTTGAGTTTTATCATTGCGACACCACGGATTTAGATTGTTTTCTGTGTCATCTGTGAAATCTGCGGTATCATTTATCAGCCGGTTTTGGTTTCCGGCGTCAGCTTTCGGATACGGATGCGTTTGATGCTGCGCGGGCCGGCGGCGGCGACGATGAACTTTAATCCGTTAAAGACAAACGATTCGCCCGTTTTGGGAATGCAGCCCAAATGCGAAAAGACAAACCCGCCGAGTGTGTCGTAATCCTCGTCTTCGGGCAGTTCGATCTCCAGTTCGCTGTTGACGTCGTCGATGTACATCCGGGCATCGACGTCGAAGGTGGTCTCGTCAATTTTGCGGAACGATTCGCTGGCGGGGGTTTCGTATTCGTCGGCGATTTCTCCGACCAGCTCTTCGAGAATATCTTCGATGGTGACCACGCCGGCCGTGCCGCCGTATTCGTCCACCACGACGGCAAAATGCAGTGTTTGTTTCTGAAACTCGTGGAGCAGATCGCGCAAGGGTTTGCTTTCGGGGACAAAATACGCCGCCCGCATCCGGTCGCGCAGGGTGAACTGCGTCGGGTCTTTTCCGATCTCATTGAGCAGATCCTTGGCATAGACCAGGCCAACGATGTTGTCAACCGTCCCCTCATACACCGGCAGACGCGAATGGCCTTCGCTGCGAATGGCGTTCAGCACCGTCTGCAGGTCGGCGTCGGCGCTAACGGCGATCAGGTCGGTACGCGGCGTCATAATCTCCTCGGCGGTCGTCTCATCCAGCTCCAAAACATTCTCGATCATCTCCAGCTCTTCGGCATCGACGACGCCTTCCATCCGGCTCTGCTCGACGAAGTTGAGGATTTCTTCCTGCTTGTCTTCCTGTGCCTGTTCGGGGTTGGCGACCGGAACGCCCGCCAGCCGCCGGACGAGCCGGTCGTGCAGATCAAACAGGTAAATCGCCGGGCGCAAGAGCCGTACCAGCAGCGCCAGTATGCCGTAGGTGCGGGCCAGAATGTGTTCGCCGGCGTGTTTGGACCAGGCATGCGGAATGGCCAGCGTGAAGATTTCAAGAATCACCAGTGCCGCCAGAAATGTCAGGAGGATATGACGTTCAACCAGCAGATTCGCCAGCAGCAGGATGATTGCTGCGTTGGCCGCCACCCGTAAAACGCCGCAGGCCAACATCATCTGTTCGGCATTTTGCAGAAATACCTCTATCCGGTCCTCGCGCCCCGCCAGACGAAACGCCTCCTGAAGTTTTATCCGGGCAAAAGACCGCAGCGCAAGGGTATTGAGCGCAAAAAACAGCGACACTGCTGTACTGATACAAAGCAAAACAATCGACCAGCCAACTTCATCCACAACAACAAGTCCTTTCCATTTTATAAGTCACTGTCAAAATAGACGCGTCCGAATCCCGCTTTTTGAAGAATGGTGTCTTCGGCACGGTGCATTCGGCGTGCGTGTTCGGGAGTGTCGTCGTCAAACCCCAAATGGTGCAGCAGGCCGTGGGTGATATACAGCGCTAACTCGGCCTCGGCGGAGTGGCCGCGCTGGCGCGCCTGCCGCACCGCCATCTCGGCGTTGACCGCCAGAGCGAAAACCCGCTTTCGCTGGAATGTATCGCTCAAATCAAAGCTGAGGACATCGGTTGTTGACGATTTTTTCAGAAATTGTTTATGTATCTTTTTCATTTCTGCATCGTCAACGATGCTGATGGTAATGGTCGCCGGTCGCTCACGGTATTGCCGCATAGCAATCTCAGCCGCGGCGTGAAGCTTTTGGATGTCCGCCGGGAGCAGATCGGCCTGCACCTCGAATTCAATTGTCCATTTTGAGTCAGCCGTCATGGGCGTTCGTCCTGTTCTCGATTTTTTCCACTGTTGTGGCCGTTATCGTTTTTATACAACTCTTCCGGTTTGGGGTACGGGATGCGGCCGTGGTGATGGGCGGCCAGTGACTTGGACAGGCAGGCTTCGATGCGGCTCAATTCGCGCAGCGTCAACTCGCACTCGTCAAACTGGCCGTCCTGCAGCCGCTTCATCGCAATCGTATGCACCAAGGTCTCGACCTTGGTCGGCGAGGCCTCGGGCAGCGTGCGGACGGCGCTTTCGGCGGCGTCGGCCAGCATGACAATCGCCGCCTCTTTGGAGCGGGGTTTGGGGCCGGGATAGCGAAACTCCGATTCGGACACCGTCGTTTGCCGCTCATCCTGTTTCTTGCGGGCTTCGTTATAGAAGTATTCCATCAGCGTCGTGCCGTGATGGGTCTCGATGAACTGACGCAAGACGGCGGGCAGACCGAATTCTTTGGCGATCTCGATGCCGTCCTTGACGTGCCCGACGATGACCAATTGGCTCATCGTGGGCGACAACTGCTCGTGACGGCTGGCCAGCCCCATCTGGTTTTCTATAAAATACGTCGGCTTGTTGATCTTGCCGATGTCGTGATAGTACGCCCCGACCCGACACAGCAGGCCGTTGGCCCCGATGGATTCGGCGGCGGATTCGGCCACCGAGCCGATCAGCAGGCTGTGGCTGAATGTGCCGGGTGCATCCAGCGCCAGCTTTCGCAGCAGCGGCTGGTTGGCGTCGCTGTAATCCAGCAGTGTCATACTGGTCGCAATGCCGAACACCGACTCGATGATCGGCAAGAACGCCTGAATGATCACGCCGATGGCAAACACCGACCCGGCGGCCGTACCCGACTGAAACAACGTTTGTTTGAACGGCAAAGCCTGTATCACGCCCAGTGCAAAGGCCGTGGTAAAAACGGCAAGGGTCGAGGCGACGGAGACCTCAATCAATTTTTTTCGTGTGCGAATCTCGCGCAGGCTGAAACAGCACACCATACAGCCGGCCATCATCGTCAAATACAGCTCGACCGTGGCGATCTTGCCGACGGCAAAGCAGGCCAGAACCGCATAGAACATCGTCATTCCGATGGCGAACCGCTGGTCGTAGGCAATGGTCAGCACGATTGCGCAGGCCGCCGCTGAACCGGTCGCCACGTACATCCATTTTTCCGACAGCGACAAAAACCGCGTGGCTGTCAGCAGCAGCCAGAACAGCATCGCCAGAGCGAACGTGCGCGTTGGACGGGAGACAATACGGGGTTGGTACGCATAAATATAGAACGCAGCGCCGACGGCGATGATGCCGACGATTACACCGAGCGCTGCAATTTGCGGCCAGGGCTTGAACACATGAAAGCCGCGAATGTAGAACTCCTCGTGGGCGGTGTCCAAGCCTAAAATCAGCAGGGTCGCGGCGACAAAGCACACCAGAATCGACAGCCCCATCGGGAGCGGACCGTTTACGACAGCGCGGATTCTGTCAAACCGTTCCGAGGCGAAGGTCTCGATAACGCGCTGGCCGCGAACACTGACTTTTTTCTTTGCGATACCCACCGATCAACCCTCGTGCGACGGCGATTTGCCGCTTTTTTTGTCGTCGTAGGCCTGAACGATTTTGTGGACGAGCTTGTGGCGCACAATGTCGGCCTTCTCAAGTTCGACCACGCCGATTCCGGGAATTTTACTCAGTGTGCGAATGGCATCCACCAAACCGCTGGTCTGGCCGGCTTCGAGATCGACCTGCGTGACATCGCCGGTGATGATCATCTTGGAGCCGCGTCCCATGCGTGTCAGAAACATCAGCATCTGCGATGTGGAGGTGTTCTGTGCTTCGTCACAGATGATGACCGCTTCATTGAGCGTGCGGCCGCGCATAAAGGCCAGCGGGATTACCTCGATGATGTCCATCTCCATAAATTTGCGCATTTGGGCAAACTCGATCATATCCTCAAGGCTGTCAAACAGAGGACGCAGGTAGGGGTTGACCTTGGCCTGCAGGTCGCCGGGCAAAAAGCCCAGCCGCTCGCCCGCTTCGACCGCCGGGCGGGCCAGGACGATCTTGCGAATCTGCTTTTTACGGAGCATCGAGACGGCCACCGCCACGGCCAGATAGGTCTTGCCCGTTCCGGCCGGTCCGATGCAGAATGACAGGTCGTTTTTGAGCATGGTTTCGATGTAGCGAAGCTGGCCCTTGGTGAACGGTTCGATGACGCCTTTGCTGGAATAGACCTCGATGACGTCGGCTCGCGTGGGAGCGATGTTGTTTTCGGTCTGGCTCATCAGCTCGCGGACATCCGACTCGGTCAGCGCCCCGCGTTCGATGAGGCGTTTTTGCATTCGGTCGATGACGTCAGCGGCCAGACGCACCGCGGTTGAGCCGCCGTGCAGGACGACCGTGCCGTTGCGGGCGCCGATCTGGACGTTCAGCGTGTCGCGGATCAGCCGCAGGTGCGTGTCGGCCTGCCCGAACAAATCCAGCCGCTGGGCGGCCGATTCAAGTTGTATCTTTAGTTCCAAATACCTTTCCTGTGCGATACATTATATTTGATGGGCTAAAACCCATCCTGCGTATTCCATACTACAGCAAAAACATAAACACCGCAAACGCCGCCGGCGCGGTCGCCAGCGGCGAGTCAATCACATCCAGCAGGCCGCCGAAGCCGGGAATCTTGTTGGACGAATCTTTACTCGCCGCGTCGCGTTTGATCATCGATTCGACCAAGTCGCCCAATTGCCCCAGCACACCGAACACGGTCCCGAAAGCCACCGCCTGCAAACCCGTCATTATACCACAATAATGGGAAAACACAAACGATACAACGGCCGCAACCGCCGCTGCCCCGGCCAGCCCTTCCCACGTCTTGCCGGGGCTGATGCGGGGACATAGCTTGTGCTTTCCGAACAGACGGCCAAATGTGTAAGCCCCTATGTCAGAAGACTTTATGGTTAATACAAAGAACAGCAGAACCCACGGCCCCCACAGGATGCGGATGCCGAGAATAAACATACAAAAAAGCCCCAAATAAATGATCGAAAAAAATGAGGCCGAGATGTTGCGAATGGTTCCTTCCGTGCCGAATATCAAGGCTTGAGCCAAAAACAACGCCAAAAACGATAAGGCAGGGACAAAGAGAAGCCAAGCGGTCATAAGCCGATGGGTATCGAAATACTGTGCGACGTAGAAGGTAATTGCCAGCAGGATAGTCGTAGGAATCGTCACACTTGCCAACAGGTGCCCTCCGGTCTGTTTGATCAGGTTGCCCAACTCAAGCTGCGCCGGAATGGCCAGCAGGGCGATCAACACGGTAAAAATTGTCGCCTGAACCGGTTTATTTGGCAGATGTTTGCCCAGCGAACCATCCATCCGGCCGTCCAACAGCACCAGCCCGACAAACGTAATAATCATCAATGTTCCGAACAACAGGCGATATTTGAGCATTTACAGTCCCTTAAACTGTTGGGGCGAACCTATGTGTTCGCCCGTGCGCTTTCGAAAGGGCAGACACGCAGGTCTGCCTCTACGTTTATGGTTTTGTCGCCGTGATATCGCCGAAGCGGCGGTTTCGCGCGGCGTAGGCGCTGACGGCCTTTTCCAGCGCTTCGGGCGAAAAGTCCGGCCACATCGTCTCGGTGACATAAAACTCCGCATAGGAAATCTGCCACAGCAGAAAGTTGCTGATCCGCATCTCGCCGCTGGTGCGCACGACCAGATCGGGGTCGCGCCAGCCGGCGGTGTTCAGGTGGCCGGCGATGCAGGCTTCATCGATCGCGTCGGGCGCAAGTTTGCCTTCGCGGCATTCTGCGGCAATCGCCCGCACCGCGTCGGTAATCTCCTCACGCGAACCGTAGTTGAGGGCAAGGCCCAGCACCATCCCGGTATTGACGCCGGTCATCTCCATTGTCTCATCCAATGCGTCCAGCAACATCTGCGGCAGTCGTTGGCGAGACCCCAGATGCAGCAGCCGCACGTTGTCGCGCATCAGGTTCGGGCGAATCCCTTCCAGATAAGCGGCGATCAGATGCATCAGAAAGCTGACCTCCTCTTCAGGCCGCTTCCAGTTCTGCATACTGAACGAATACAGCGTCAGACATTCAATCCCGATATCGACGCAGTGCTGGGCGACGATCTGCACGGCCTTGCCGCCCTGTTCGTGGCCGCTGATCCGCGGCAGGCCGCGCTGCTGCGCCCAGCGTCCGTTACCGTCCATAATGATCGCGATATGCCGCGGAATGGCATCCGGATGGATACCGAGCCGTTCGGCGGTCGCTTGACGTTTCTGGTCAAAATTCGCAGCGCTCACGGTATTGTCCTGTAAATGATCTGTGTGCGTTTGGGGCCGACACCGAGCATGGTAATGGGCACACCCACAAAGCGTTCGACGGTCGCCACGTAGTGCTTAACCGCGTCGGGCAAATCGGCATACTGCTCAATTGCGCTGAGGTCTTCGGTCCAGCCGGGCAGGGTTTCATAGAGGCACTCAGCGCGAGCCAGTTGTTCGGCGTCGCCGGGAAAGAACGTCGTCTCCCGGCCGTCGATGCGGTAGGCGCGGCAAATCTTAATCTCCTTTAGCCCCGCCAGCGTATCCAGGTGCATCATGGCGATCTGGGTGATGCCGCCCAGCCGGGCCGTATAGGCGACGGCCACCGCATCGAACCACCCGCAGCGGCGCGGCCGCCCGGTCGTCGTGCCGAACTCATGCCCGCGTTCGCGGATCCAGTCTCCCGTTTCGTTGTCCTGTTCGGCCGGGAACGGCCCGGCCCCGACGCGAGTCATATAGGCCTTGACCACGCCGAGAAACGTATCGACATGCTTGCTTGGCACGCCGCAGCCAGGGCCAAGCCCCAGTGGGCTGGCGTTGGAACTGGTGACGAACGGAAATGTCCCGTGATCCAGATCGAGCAGCGCGCCTTGGGCGCCTTCAAAGAGAATGCTTTTCTCGGCGTCCAGTGCGGTATGCAGATATTCGGTGGTATTGGTGATGCAGCCGGCGAATTTTTCACTCCAGCGTTTGCATTTTTCAAAGATCTCGCCGGCGTTGATCGGCGCGGCGTTGTACAGCGCTCCGAAGAGTTTGTTTTTGTAGGCGACGATGGTGTCGAGCTTTTCCCGCAACACGGCCAGATTGCGCAGGTCGGCCATTCGCACCGCGTAGCTGCGGCCGATCTTGTCGGCATAGCACGGCCCGATGCCGCGGGCGGTCGTGCCGATTTTGTGCTTTCCGAGCGCCTCTTCGCGCAGCCGATCTTCGAGCTTGTGATAATCCAGCACAACGTGGGCGTTTTCGCTGATAAACAGCCGCCCGTCCAGCGAGATTCCTTTTTCGTTCAGCCCATCGATCTCGCTGAGCAGCACATCGGGATCCACGACGACGCCGTTGGCGATGACGCAGACTGTGCCGGGCCGCACCGCACCGGACGGCATCAGATGCAGCGCAAAACGCGTATCGCCGATGATGACCGTGTGTCCGGCGTTGGCGCCGCCGCCATAACGGACGACGATATCCGCCTTTTCGGCCAGAATATCGACCACCTTGCCTTTACCTTCATCTCCCCATTGTAGACCAGCTACGCAGCAATTCATTGGTTTTGGTTTCCTTTATTCAACGACCTCGGCGCAAGCCGATTCCTTGTGTTTACTTTTTTTATTTGTAATCCGTTTCGATGTCAGCTTATCTTGGCGACCAGATGATCCAGCACGGTTTTCAGATTGTCATACGTGCGGTCGCTCAGTTTCATTTGGCAGCTATTGCCCTGCGGGTCTTTGTAGCCGACGACAAAATAGCCCTTCGTGTCAAAATACGTCTTATTGATCAGCTCGATGTCTTTGTACTCAATCGTTTTGCCGTTGGCCGTCAGGCCGGTCTCGTCAGCGGTCACTTTTTTGTTGCGTATCACAAAGAAATAGACCGCGACAAATCCCGCGCCGACAAACAATATCGGCGGCGTCTTTCGATTGAACGCCAGCGTACTGTTGGGCCGCTCGTTGCCGTCCTCGTCCACGATGGTATGCTTTTCGATAAATTTCTCATTGTAATGGCCGTCGTAATAAAACCAGATACCCAAGCCAATCATTACCGCAATGGCAATCATCAGGTTTTGTTTTTTATACCGACTGAGGGGTGCATCAATAGTCATCGTTTCGAAGTCCTTTTCCAGAGTTTTCGTTAACGTCGCTGCGCGATGGCGTTATTAATCGGCTGCACAAAACAGGGAATGATCTTGTCGAACATCAACTGCTCGGCTATCCGGCACTGCTCCAAAAAAGCCTTTGCGGCATCGAACCCCGGCGTCGGCTGCGGATACCGCCGCACCGTAAAGTACAGACTGATCGGCTCTTCGGATTTGTATTTTTCGTTGCGTACGTCAAAGGCCGTCGTGCGCGACTCGACCGCCACCCGTGCCTGCAAGCGGCAGTCTTCCGACAGCGAGACGACAAACGACGGACAGCATCCGATCGGCCGCGATTTGGGCAGATCCAGCAGCGCCGAAAAACTCGACGCCCCCAGCAGCGCCTCGACGATGACCTCGTCGTGGTTGCCCTGATAATCGAAATCCATCGAGAACGTCACGTCCAGCGAATCCATATCCAGCACGTTGACGCCGAGCATAAATGGAATCAGCTCCAGCACCGCCGTCTGAAACGCATACGCGTCGTGCAGCTTGTGCGGCTCGGCCCACCCGACCGTGATGCGATCCAGCTCGAGGCTGACCCATCGCGTCCGCTGGCCCTGCTCTTCCTGCTCGAGCGAATACTCGCCGGTTTCGCGACGGCTGAAGCTGCTCAGTTGCGGATATTGTTTCTGAATCCTCTCGAAAAAAGAGAGTATGGTGTCGCGCTGCGTCGGCAGATCGAGCTGCGTATTGACACACATCTCTACAAAAAAGTCGTCACAAAACGACCCAAAACTATTCGTCATAATAAAACTCCACAAAAAACCCCGCTATTGACACCACCATATTTTCGCACAAATCCAGCCCAATTACAAGATTTTTTGTAAATTTTAGCTGTTTGTTGTACCGCTGGCAAACCGTAGGGGCGAACCTATGTGTTCGCCCTGCGTTCTGCAAAGGGCAGACACACAGGTCTGTCCCTACGGGACCGAAAAAATGATCTGATTTTTCGGTTATGGGGTTTGGCCGCAGCATTTTTTGTATTTTTTGCCGCTGCCGCAGGGGCAGGGGTCGTTCCGGCCGACTTTGGGCTGGTCGAGCTTGATTTGCTTGACCTTTTGTTCGCCCTGTGGGGCGGTTGCGGCGGCCCGCTGGCGCTGGCTCATCTCAAACTGGCTGACTTCCTGCTTTTGCGTCTGGCTAACGTTATAGACGCTGCGGCTCTGCTGGCCGGCCTGCAAACGCACCCGGAAAATGATGTCCGTAACGCGATCCTCGATGGTCTCGAGCATCTCGTTGAACATCCGAAAACCTTCCTGTTTATATTCGATTTTCGGGTCTTTTTCGGCGTAGGCGCGGAGCATAATGCTCTCTTTGAGGTGATCCATCGCGTATAGATGATCTTTCCAGGTCGTGTCGAAAATCTGAATCAGGACAAAACGCTCCAGATCAGACAGTTCCTTACGCAGAAAACTTTTGGCCGTGTCAAAAAGCGTCTTGGCGGCGGCGTCCTTGTCTTTGAGGGCGTCGGGGGGCAATTTTGCCCCAAACCGCTCATTTGCCCACTCGGCCAGCACCTCCGGTCCCGCAGTGCGCAGTTTGTTTTCGATGGTTTGCGTAATCCGGTCGTCATCCCAGGCCTTGCTCATCTCCAGCAGCCGGGTGAAAATATCTTTGGGCTGCATCTCGGCCAATTGCTCAGCGGTCAGGTCGGATTCATACTTGCGGCGTGCCCACTCGGCCAGCGCCTCAAACGCATAAACGTTTGGTCCCTGCGGCCCAAAGACCATATTCATTGCGTATTCGACCGGGTATTCAATCTCGCGTTTGCGGTAGAGCGCGGCGACGTGATCGACGACTTTCTGTTTGGCGGCGGCAGGTTCGGCGTCTTTGAGTTCCTGCGGGTCGATCTTGAGGTCAAACTTGCCCTGTGCCCAGACGGCGAACATCAGCGCGGCATAATCTTCTTTGAGAAAGTCGTCCATTCTCGCCATGCTTTTTTTGGCCACCTGTTCGCAGGCGGCTTCAACGAGCGTTTCTTCAATCTCCTCCGCATTCATCTGGCGGAGTTTGGAAGCGGACAGACTGGCCTTAAACGCGCTCATTGCCCATTTGCACAGCGCCTCAATATTCCATGTCCCGGAGTCTTCATAATCTTCAAGATATTCGCCCAGCGAGACGGAGATATCGTTGGCAACATTCTTTTTGGCCTGCTCGCGGATCGTCTCTTCAATCCACTCGGCGTCCGCCCCGTCAATGCGTTTGGGGTCGATGTCCACGCCGAAGTCGGCCTTGGCCCATTCGCTTAGACAACGGAGGGCGTAGTCCGGGGCGAGAATTTTGTCGGCCGTGTCGTTGATGACATCGCCGATCATATCGTCGATGGTTTTTTTGAGATCAACGCCTTCAATGATTTTGCGGCGGCGCGAGTAGAAAATCTTGCGCTGGTAGTCCATCACCTCATCGTATTCAAGCAGGCTCTTGCGGGCTTCGAAGTTGCGTTCTTCGACCTTCTTCTGGGCTTTTTCGACGCCCTTGCTGATGCGTTTGTGCTGGATGGGCATCCCTTCTTCCCAGCCGATCATCGATAGCGCCTTGACCGTCCAGTCCGGCGCAAAGACGCGCATCAGGTCATCGTCGAAGGACAAAAAGAACACGCTGCTGCCGGGGTCGCCCTGACGCCCGGCACGGCCGCGAAGCTGGTTGTCGATGCGTCGCGATTCGTGGCGTTCGGTACCAAGGATGTGCAGGCCGCCGATCTTGGCGACGCTTTCGCCCAGTTTGATGTCCGTGCCGCGCCCGGCCATATTCGTCGCAATCGTTACATTACCGCGGACCGAGCCGTCGCGGGCGGTGTGCTGATGGCCGGCCTTTTCGACGATGACGGCTTCGCGGGCGTGCTGCTTGGCATTGAGGACTTCGTGTTCGACGCCGTGCCGGCGTTTGAGGGCATCGGAAAGCGCCTCGCTTTTTTCGATGCTCACCGTCCCGACCAGCACCGGACGACCGGCACAGCAGACCTCGTGAATTTCATCGACGATGGCCAGAAACTTTTCGCGCATCGATTTATAAATCATATCCTCGCGGTCGTCGCGGACACAGGGCTTGTTGGTCGGAATCGTCACCACGTCCAACTTGTAAATCTTCATAAACTCGTCGGCCTCGGTGGCGGCGGTTCCGGTCATGCCGGAGATTTGGCCGTAAAGCTTAAAGAAATTTTGCAGCGTAATCGTCGCCAGCGTCTGCGATTCTTCCTTGATCTGGACGTTTTCCTTGGCCTCAACGGCCTGATGGAGACCGTCCGACCACTGCCGCCCGTGCATCAGGCGGCCGGTAAATTCATCGACGATGATGACCTTGCCTTCCATCACGACGTAATTTTTTTCCTTCTCGAACACCAGATGTGCCCGCAGGGCCTGCTCGATCATGTGCGGCCATTCGGCGTTCTGGCCGAGATAGAACGACCCGACGCCGGCCAAATCCTGGGCGGCGGCGATGCCCTTTTCCATCAGCGACACTGATTTGCGTTCAAAGTTGACGTTGTAATAAAGCGTCTCTTCTTCGATCTGGTCTTCGGTGCCGCGCAGTTCCTCGGCCAGCCGTGCCTTGGCGTCGTCAAGCTGTTTTTGTGTCTTGTCGATGACGGCCTGCGCTTTTTGTATGCGAAGATCATCTTTGCCGCGTTTGGCATCAGCCAGTTCGCCCTGCGCGTTGGCAATGGTGCGTGTATATTCGTCGATGGCTTTTTTGAGCCGGTCATAGGAGCTTTGCAGATTCAAAAGCTGTCGGGCGACGCCGTCGGCCTTTTTGTAGCGACTGACATCGTCCTGCGCCGGGCCGGAGATAATCAGCGGCGTTCGCGCCTCGTCGATCAGAATCGAGTCCACTTCGTCGATGATGGCGTATTCCAGCGACCCTTGCGCCATCTGTTCAACCGCGATTTTCATATTGTCGCGGAGGTAGTCAAAGCCGAATTCGTTGTTCGTGCCGTAGGTGATGTCGCAGGCGTACTGGGCGCGGCGTTCGTCACCGGTGGTGTCCATATCCGCCTGAATCGCCCCGACCGTCATCCCGAGGGCGTTATACACCGGTCCCATCCACTCGGCGTCGCGTTTGGCCAGGTAGTCGTTGACAGTTACGACGTGCACGTGACGGCCGGTCAGATGCACCAGGTACGCCGCCAGCGTCGCCACCAGCGTCTTGCCCTCGCCGGTGGACATCTCGGCGATCTTGCCTTCATACAGCACGTTGCCGCCGACCAACTGCACGTCAAAATGCCGCATTTCCAGCTTCCGCCGCGCCGCTTCCCGCACGACGGCAAACGCCTCGGTGAGAATCTGTTCCGGGCTTGTGCCCCCGGCAAGGGCCTCTTTAAACGCGGCGGTCTTGGTCTTAAGCTGCTCGTCACTGAGCGCCTGCATCTGCGATTCATATTCTCCCGCCGCCACCGCTGCCTGCATATACGACCGCACCAGCCGCTCGTTGCGGGAACCGAATATTTTCAATAACCACGTATTGAATGTCGCCAACTTCATCATTGCATCCTTACATATAACCGTAAATATTGCTCGATAATATCCTGACTTTATATTAAGTGTTCTATTTTACTCTCGTTGCATACAGATTTGTACCTTTTTTTTTCCCACCTGTCCGGAAAGACCAATCGGCGGGATAGGGCCTTGTGCAATAAATTGGACAATGGTAAAATACCGATAGTATCCATAGGGTTTGCCTGTCGAGATACAGCGCCTTTAAAAAAAGGATGATTTCAAGTGGATAAAAAAATCGACGTTTCTTACAAGGAAGTGTACAAAAAGGCGTTTTGGGATATCCAGAATTCGCGAGCGCCCGGTTTTTTCGATGAGGCCGCACTTCCTTCATATACACACCCGAATGGACTTATGAGTCGGCTCTTTTGGGATAGGGTCGAGACTGCATTGACGATAGCAGGAGATATCCAAAATCATACGGTATTGGATTTTGGATGCGGAGGAGGTCCGATCTTTCTATATTTGCAGCGCTGCCATTGCAGCATATCAGGGTGTGACAATAAATTTTCTGAACTGTCAAAAGATATGTGTGGACGTCTCAGCACCCAGGTTGCGATATCAACAGATGTTTTCGAACTTGGCGGGCGTTTTGACACGATTTTTGCACTGGATGTGCTGGAGCACATTCCTGATCTTGAAAAAGTGTCGGTGAAATTAAAAGAATTGATAGAGGATTTTGGTCAACTGATCATTTCGGGGCCGACCGAAAACACGTTTTATCATCTCGGCCGCAGGCTGGCGGGCTTTTCGGGCCATTATCATGTCAGAAATATTTATGATATCGAACGCCAGCTTAGTGAAATCGGACTTCGAAAAACTGAACTGAAGACCTTATATTGGCCGATGCCGCTGTTCCGCATCAGTCGATGGACAAAACAATAAGGAGAAAAGTCACCCATGGATTATCCTAAAACCGCTGTAATTATCCCCGCGTTTCGGGTTGCCGATACAATATGCGACGTGGTTCTGTCGCTGCCGGGGTGGGTGGAGACGATTATCGTCGTCGATGACGCTTGTCCGGCCCATTCAGGCAAGATCGCGGAAAGCCTGCATCATTCAAAAGTACTTGTCATTTATCATGAGCAAAATCTGGGTGTCGGCGGAGCGGTGCAGACCGGTTACAGGAAAGCATTGGAGATGGGCTGTAATATCATGGTGAAAGTGGATGGCGACGGCCAAATGGATCCTCGCTATATTCCCGCCCTCATCGCGCCGCTTGTCCACGGCGAGGTTGACTATGCCAAAGGGAATCGGTTTTGGGATTTTTCAGCCCTGCGGGCGATGCCGAAGATGCGCTTGTTGGGAAACAATTTTCTGTCGTTTCTTGAAAAAATGTTTTCCGGATACTGGCACATTATGGATCCGACCAACGGCTTTACCGCCCTCCATCAACGAGCGGCCCGAAGATTAAACCTAAACAAGATATCCAAAGGATATTTCTTTGAATCCGACATGCTGCTGCACTTGAACCTGAGCGGCGCCGTGGTTCGGGACGTGCCGATACCGGCCAGATATGGCGATGAAATAAGTTCATTAAGCATCAGAAAAGTGCTGATCCAGTTTCCGCCGCGTCTGCTGTATGGATTGATGAAACGTATCTTTTTCAACTATTTCATCTATGATTTCAATATGGCCTCTGTTTATCTGGTCACCGGAATTCCCTTATTTTTGTGGGGTGTGCTGTTTGGGTTGTATCAGTGGATCGATTCGGTTGCCGCGGGAACCCCCAAAACCGCCGGAACCATCATGCTGGCGGCGCTGCCGCTGATACTGGCACTGGAAATGCTGCTCCAGGCCGTTAATATCGATATTCAACGCTCACAGCAAAATCTAACACGGAGGACCTCCCTTGAAGACGAAGTGGACGGCATGGATTAAACACACTGAAGTGCATTTTGCGGCTGTAGGTACGCTGTTCGGGCTTTTGTATTTAGTTGTCGTTCCGCCGTTTCAGGTCGCCGACGAGGACCGGCATTATTTTCGGGCGTTTCAGATTGCCGAAGGGCACTTTGTGTCCGAGGTACATGAAGAGGCTGCGGGCGGATGGTTGCCCGTTAGCGTGGCCGCATGCGGATCGAGTACGAACGCCATGCGATGGGATCTGGACGTTAAGACCCAAAGGCAGGACATCGTCAAACGGCTGCACGATCCTCTCAATGTATCCGAACGCGTGTTTGTCGGTTTTCGCTCCGCATCCTATTCACCCATAGCCTATCTGCCGGCGGCCGCGGCGATGCGGATCGGGATAGGACTTAAGGCCTCTCCGCTTCTGCTGATGTATGCAGGCAGACTTGCCAATCTGATTGTGTGGCTGCTGTTGATCTTTCTGGCAATTCGGATTGTCCCGCTTTATAAGTGGGTATTTTTTGTGTTGGCATTGACGCCGATGTCGCTTTATCAGGGCGCCTCAGTAAGCGCTGACAGCGTGACCAATGCGCTGGCCTTTTTAACTCTTGCCGTAGTCGTTCGTCAGGGATGTTCGGAAACCGGGCCGATACATCGCAAAACGATAGTACTGCTGGTGGCGATGACAACGCTTCTTACAATGACAAAAAATATCCTCTTTCTGTTTTGCTTTTTGTATTTTTTGATTCCGGTTGATCGATGCGGTACACGAAAGCGTTATTTCCTTTTGTTTTTGTTGTTGGCGTCTATCAATTTGTCGGCGTTGCTGATATGGCATTGGCTCGTCGGAAAACTTCCCATTTACTGGAATGTCGGCGTTTTTCCGGAACAGCAAGCGGCGTATATTCTGCGGCACCCTTTTCTCTATTTGTGTACTCTGTTCGACACGGTGCGGCACTACTTCTATTCTTATTATACGGGATTTATCGGGGCTTTTGGATGGCGGTTTTTTTACCTGTCGAAATGGCACGTTCGCTTGTGGATTCTGCTGTTACTGTTCGTTTCGCTGACGGAGGGAAGATCCGATCTGTGTATTTCCCGTCGTCAAAAAGGGATACTGTTCAGTGTCTGCGCCTTGACAGGCGTGATTATTTTTACACTGCTTTACTTGTTTTGGAATCCGATCGGGGCCGAACGCATTCAAGGGGTTCAGTCTCGCTATTTTATTCCGATCGCACCGTTGTTTTTCCTGTGCTTGTACAATCGCCGATTTGGGGTTGACGCTCCGATCAAGCCGGCGATGATATCGCTGGCTACCACCGTATCTTTATTGATCGCCTTGTCTTTTATCTCTCAGCGATTTTATGAAACGGGATAGACTCGCGGGAGGATTAATGACTGTACAAACAAGCTCAACGACGCATTGAAAGGAAGTGGCCACAAAATGTTGCGGAATAAAAAAGTCATTGTTGTTATGCCGGCGTATAATGCGGAAAAAACCCTTTTACAGACCTATCGCGAGGTGCTGGAACAGGAAATCGTGGATCTTGTTGTTGTTGTTGACGACAGCAGTTCGGATCGGACAACGGCGATTGCAAAATCCCTGCCGCAAACGGTGGTTCATACCCATGCTGTGAATTCGGGATACGGGGCCAATCAAAAAACATGCTATCGATATGCGCTGGCGCATGGCGCCGACATCGTCATTATGGTGCATCCCGACTATCAGTACACCCCGCGGCTGATCCCGGCGATGGCATCCCTGATTGGAAACGGCCTGTATCACTGTGTTTTAGGTTCGCGTATTCTGGGCGGCTATGCGTTGCGCGGAGGGATGCCGGTGTGGAAATACATCGCCAATCGTGTATTAACTTGTGCGGAAAATCTTTTGACGGGAGCCAAGTTGTCCGAATACCATACCGGCTATCGGGCTTTTTCTCGCGAACTGCTTGAAAAGCTCCCCCTGGAAAACAACTCCGACGATTTTGTATTCGACAACGAAATGCTGGCACAGATCCTCTGGCAGGGATACCAGATCGCCGAGATCTCCTGCCCGACCAAATATTTCACAGAGGCGTCATCGATTAATTTTCAGAGGAGCTGTAAGTATGGGCTTGGCTGTCTCGGTGTCGCCTTGAAATATCGCTTGGCGAAGATGAAGCTTTGCAGGCCTTCGCTCTTCATTCCAAAAGGCGAATTTTCTGAAGAAAAAGAACCGGGCTCTCAATGTCGTTTGTAGAATCGAAGGCGTTTATCACGGAGATGGTCAGGAATTAAATAAGACCCTTCGAGGACAAACCCCTTGTGCTCCATCAGCAGATCGAGATCACTGACGACATCGGGTTTGAACATGTTATCGTAGCGAGGAGAAATCGCGTAAATCCGGGAATACCCAGAGGCGTCCAGATTGAGCAGTGCATCGAGGATGTCTTCAGTCGCAAGGAAATCCAGATGGGAAAACGAGAGAGTATGAGCCAGCGGCAAAAGATATCGTCGCGTCACCTCGTTGACGACGACTAAATCCGACCCTTCCGGATCGGTTGTTTCCGCGATGAACGAACGGTACAGGGCAAGATGTCGAGGGTCGTCCTCGGCGGCCGGATGTCGGACAAGGGCGAAGGAATTCAAGGCTAAAATCGCAAGAACGAACGCCAGGCTCGCAATGCCCCACATACGTCGTTTTTGGATCACCAGCGAAATCCCCGTGGAAAGATATAAAAATAACATCGGTATTATAAAAAACAGCAGTTTTGAAATAGGCAGGGTTTGCGTCCGCAGTATCCAGTCCGCTGCAAGGTTAAACGCAAGGTAAGCGCATAGGCCGACGGCAAAGTATCGCCCGGCGGGAGTCTTCAGGCTCCAGATACCCCCAAGGCCTATCAGGGCCGTCAGTGCAATCGCCAAAACAAATTTATACCAACTGTAAGTGCCCGGCAGTGCGGCCGTAAAGTCAAACTCCAGAAAGTAGCGATAGACATGGAGGGGATTGCTCGCGCCATGAAAGTAAAAGTTGCCCGATCGGACGACGCTCATCTGCTCGGCCATGCTCGGCAGCCAGGGGAGGTAAAAGATCAGCACAAGCAGGGGGGTACACATTATCATCAGCAGGCGGCGATTATTGTGACGAAAACCAAGCAGTAAAAATACCCCTTGGGCGATGGCCACAAACGCAAAATGATAAATCGTGTAAAGTCCCGCAATGACGGTCAAGATATACACCCAGAAATCAAGACTCGAAATCTTCAGGGTTTGGCGGTTGTAGAGGCGTATCGCCAACCATGTAGATAATAGCCCAAGAAGCATAGCAAGCGGATAAGGTCTGACCATGTGGGCGTAATGTACGCCATACGGAGAGAACGCCAACAAGATCGCAGCCGGCAAGGCGATGATCTTTGGGAAAAGACTTTTGGACAAGACGTAGAAAAGCACAATGGACAGAGTTGAAAAAAGAACGGACGGCAATCGAACGGCGAGTATGTCATTGCCGGCATATTTCAGGACAAAATGCAGGAAAACATAGTAGAGCGGCGGATGCATTCCCGCCCTACGCATGGATGGCAAGACCTCGGTGACCGAATAGTCGTCGGAATACGCAACCAAGTGGTTGATCCTTTCGCCGGACATCGGCATCGGCGAAATTTTATCGTGATAGACAACAGCTTTTCCGGATGCCTGAAGAAGACTGATGCTCTCATCGCCGCTCACAGGCATATCATAACAATACATCAAACGCAGCAATGCGGAGGCCGTCAAAACCAGGCACAGAAAAAAGGTCTCTTTTTTCATCGTTTGTTGTTGTTCAATCTTTGACGCGCGTCACGTATTCGCCGGTGCGGGTGTCGATACGCAGGATTTCACCGATCTTGATAAACGGCGGCACCTGCACGACCAGCCCGGTCTCCATCGTGGCCGGTTTGTACTGGTTGGTGGCGGTGGCGCCTTTGATTTCGGGCATTGTGTCGGTGACTTCCAAATCCACCGTGTTCGGCAGCGACACCACCACAGGCTTGTCCTGATACATACTGATTTGAAGCTGAGTGTTAGGTTTTAGATACAGCGGACCGTCCCCGAAGGCATCGTCGTCCAGCGTAATTTGGTCAAAGCTTTCCAGATCCATAAAATGGTGTTCATTGCTTGATGAGTACAAGTATTCAAAATTTCGCTTTTCAAGGTAAGCATCCTCTATAATTTCCTCGGCACGGATACGGACGTCGCGGATGCCGCCGTCGATGAGGTTTTTGAACTTGGTTTGATAGACCGCTCCGCCCTTGCCGAGCTTGACGTGTTGGAAATCCACGATCACATACAGGACGCCGTCGATCTTGACGGTCTGCCCCTTTTTCATTTCCGATGCTTTCATTGAAGGCTCCAGTGCCAAATATAAGGTTTACGATTTTCAACTTCCGCGGAGCGGGCAATCGTGTCCCGCCCCCGAAAATACAAGTGCGACACTATCGCAGAACACGACGGAAATGTCAAGATACCCTCGCGATAGAACCAAAAAATTCCGTTCGCAGTGCTTTTTTGCCGAAACGGCATCGGTGGCAGGGGGTGTCAGGAGGCGGGGACTGCGGACCGCTTTTGGCGTTTTCGCTGTTTTCGCCGGCGATAATAGACAACCGCCTGAAAACTGAGCCACTGGGTCAGCTTGGCGGCAATAAAGCCAATAATGACGCCGCCGATCAGGATTTCAAGCCCGATGTTCATTGCCGCCGCGGAGACCTCTTTTCAAAATGCGGTGGTATGGAATTCCGTAATCAGCCGGTAAAAAGACAAGGTTTCTTCGAATATGTCTTCCATCATTTCCGGGTCGATTTCAGGTTTTTGCGCCCTGATGCCCAGCAGCCACCGTCCCAGCCGATAGGAGGGTTAATACACAAATACCGCCGTGGCCGGGTTGCTGACCCACGCCCCCAAGAGGGCCATCGCCTTGTTGGCTTTGAACAAGGCGGCGACGGCCCAGGAAAGGGCCATCTGAATCCCCATCAACGGCAGGTACGCTACGAACACGCCAATGGCCAGCCCCCGCGATATCCGTTCGGGCGAATCGTCAGCGTGCAGGATGCGATACCTGATAAAGCGCAGTATTGGCCGCAGGCGAATCAGGAGTATCAGCAAAGGTGTCGCCTTCTTTGACGGCTGTCCCCGCTTGCTCGTCCCAGTTGTCGTCGCACCGCATCCATCACCGCCTGAACGGTGATATGCTCGATGCGGTGGGCCGGGTCTCGGCTGCGGATAGCCTTGTCGCGCTGATTTGGCTCGATAGCGACAACCGCTTCGGGCTGCTGGTACGGCCCGACCCAGGCCGGGTTGGTTGGCCCGAAGATCAGCACAGTAGGGACGCGCTGCGCGATGGCAATATGGCCGGGGCCGGTATCATTGGAGACCACCAGATGAGCCTGCCCCAGCAGGGCAACAAGCTGCGGGATTGTCGTTTTCCCGCTGAAATCCGCCACCGGCGCGACGCAGTTTTGCTGGAGGGCGGCGATGATTTTTTTCTCGCCCGCTGTACCGACGGCCGCCAGGGCAAGCCCGAAATGCTTGCTGATACCCTCGGCGACGACGGCGAACCGCTCAATCGGCCACTGTTTGCTCGTATGTGCTGCCCCCGGAATCAGCGCGGCAAACCGCTTCGGCTCCAGCCCCGCGTCTTCCAGTAGATGTCCGACGCGCTGGACGGCGGACGCGGGCGGCTCAAGTGTCCCATGCGGCTGAAACGTTGTTACGCCAATGGCTTCGAGCATCCCTCGGTAGCGGTCCACCATGTGCAGCGAATCAGAGGCCGGGCGTACCCGCTGCGTATAGAACAGCGGCGCCAGTTCCCGTGCCGTCGTCATGCCGACCCTGTTTTTACACCCCGACAGCCACGCAAACAGCGCTGTTCGCAACAGGCCCTGGAGGTCCAAAATCAAGTCGTAGCGTTCGCTGCGGAGCTGCACGAGCAGCTCCCGCAGGGCGGTCCAGCCTTCGGGCGCATACCAGCGGCCCATTTGCCGACGCCGAAACAGCAGTGTTTCGTCCAGTCCCCGCACGCATTCCAGCAGGGGGGCGAATTCCTCGCGGATCATCCAAGAGATTCGCGCTTCCGGAAACGCCGTGCGCAGCGCATCCAGCACCGGCAGCGCATGGACGACATCACCCAGCGCCGAGGGTTTGATAATCAGGATGTTTCGATACTGCTTTTCCATCGTTGCCTTGGACAAACAAGGGATTCTGTCACTCAAGGGGCAGATTGTACGTAAACCCATCCCCGAAAGCAAGGGTTTCTGCGACACCGACAAAGTCTTATTGATCCCGGATTTCACATTTAAATTCGTGCAAAAAGGTAAGATTTTGATAGTATAGGGCTTATGAATGCTTTTTTAACAGTTTTTGTGTTTAGAATTTGGATACCCCGATGGGTGACGTATCGAGAGATTGATGATATGGTGCAGAATTTTCAAATATATGATTTTTTGACAGCACGGGCGGGAGTGAATTATACTGACCTTCGGTTCACAACATCTAATATCATAAATCCAGAACAGGAGTAGCTAAATGAAAGAAAAATCAGCGCTTCGGAAAAAATCACCCGGAATCGTTATCTCATTAATGTTTTGGACATTGATTATAGTGTCCGGCTGTCAGCGGCCAGACCGGGTGTCCCCCGACTGGCACCACGAGGAGCAGAAGCGATTACAGGAGATTGCCGGTTCGGAACTTTATTCAAGAAACCTCACGCTGAGTGTTTCGCATGTGGCGGCTCTGGACGAACAAACGCTTCTGCTGGGAGGCTCATACCGTTCTCCTGCAGCCCCGGTCCGTTCCGCCCTTCTGCGATCGGCCGACGGCGGAAAAACATGGCAAGACACCGGCGT
The DNA here is from genome assembly GCA_012729675.1 of Phycisphaerae bacterium. Classification (GTDB taxonomy): domain Bacteria; phylum Planctomycetota; class Phycisphaerae; order Sedimentisphaerales; family Anaerohalosphaeraceae; genus T3Sed10-213. The sequence goes on from JAAYCR010000067.1 coordinate 29,362, forward strand.
CTGGCTGACCGGATTTGATACGTGGCGGATATTTGTGCTGGATCAAAAACACGCCTTTGCCGCAGCCAACTATTCCATTGAGGGCTGGCTTGCCCCGTTCGTCATCTTTGGCACGACTGACGGAGGAGCAACCTGGTATCGCAGCAAGCAGGAATTGCCTTTCGAGCATATCGGTATTCCTTCTGGAGCGGGTTTTTCCTTTGTCAGCCCTCAAGACGGCCAGTTCTGGATTGCCGGATCATCCACTGTTAAACATTATTACCTCACCAAAGATGGTGGACGTACATGGAAACTCTCGTACGTAGCTGCATGTGGACCGGAAGGCGAATCAATCGATTGCAAATTTGAAAATGATTGGAAAAACAATCGAGTTGTCATCAATCTTCGCTTGCCTCTTGGTCCCGATGAGTACAAAACCGTCGGCATGCTCAATACCAAATACACCATAGACGAGCGGGGAAATATAACACCGGCATCTTTGAATGATTGAATTTGAAAATAACAGGCAATTATATTTCTTATCGCACAATTGCCCTGTTTGTGGCTTCCATCAGCGTCTGGCTGTGCAACTGTTCAATAGATGAAGCGGGTTTTAGTTTCGGCTGAAAAAATATAGTTTCGGTTGAGAATATTTCGGGATGATTGTTTTATACAGATTCTATCCGCCCCAGACCCTCAAAGACGGGATGCGGCTTCGATTTACCCGATAAACCCCAGCCGGCGTTATTTCAGCGCGGCGGCCTGGAAGACGTCCACCTTTTGGATCGTGCCGTCTTCATTGAACCGCATCGGCGAAATGCACGTCTCGCGTTTGTAACCCGTTCCGTCCGGAATCGCAAATCGGTGGTACGCAATGAACCATTGATCCTTCCCCGGAACCTGTACCACCGAATGATGCCCGGCGCCTTTGACCTGTCCCTCGCCCTTGAGAATGGGGTTTTCCGCGGCCTTGGTGAACGGCCCCATCGGCGAATCGGACATGCCGTAGGCGACGCTGTAGCGCGGGTCGCGCGTATCGAATTCCGACCACATCAGATAATAGACGCCCTTGCGTTTGATGACGAACGTCCCCTCGTTGTAACCGGGCGGCGTAATCCGGCGAACCCCCGCCGGATCGAACGAGATCATATCCTCGTTGAGCTTGACCACGTGACAATGGCCCTGGCCCCAGTAAAGGTAGGCCGAGCCGTCATCATCGACGAACACCATCGGGTCGATGGCCTGGCCGGGATAGTCGCCGCGGGCCACCAAGGGCTTTCCCAGCGGGTCGCGAAACGGCCCGTGTGGCGTATCGGCTACCGCTACCCCGATGTTTTGAGCGGATGACGTATAAAAATAGTACTTGCCGTTTTGGGTTGCGATGGCCGGCGCCCAGGCGTTCTGATTGGCCCACTCCACATCGACCCCCAACCACAAGATCACGCCGTGATTTTGCCAGTGCACCAGGTCTTTGGAGGACATACAACTGAACGACCGCGACGCCCAGCCTTCGCTGCCGTCCGTGGTCGGATAGATATAATACGTATCGCCGAACACCGCGATATGCGGATCGGCGTGGTAGCCCGGCAGGACCGGCGGGGGAGGCATCCGGTGCGCATGGTCTCCAAGTCCGTCGGCGATGCGGCGGTCGATTGTCAGCAGCGTTCCGTGCCGCTGGCCCGGTACGGCAAAGATCCGGTCGGAAATATCCGTCCACGTCCTGAAATCCCGCGTCCTGATCGCCCCATAGCGGCCGTGCGTATAGTAATCGACATACATCACATAATCGTCGCCGATGCGCGCCATCGTCGGTCCCTCGGCCCGCGCCGTCAACGCGGGCGCATCGAGCAGCTTATACGGCCCGCGGGCGTCGTCGGCCAGTGCCAGCCAGATCGGCCCCCAGATGTTCCGCGCCTGCTTGTCGCCTTCTTTGATCGTCAGCACATACCGCTCGCCGGCCTTCACGATCGTCGCGTCAATATGATCAAAACCGGGGTCTAAGAAAACCGTCGGTTTGCTGAACGACTCAAAATCTTTCGTGGTGACAAAGTACGTGCGGTTGTTCATCCGGTCGTTTGAGACGGTATCGGGAAAGCGTCCCTCGACATCCGACGACCAGGTGATGATGTATTCGCCCCGCTTGTCGTCATAGAATGTTTCCGGCGCCCAGCAATTGCGCACGCCCGGCACGTCTGCCATCAGCGGCAGGAATTTCTGCTCCGTCCACGTCCTCAGATCGCGCGAAGAAGCATACCCGATCCCCGCATCGTTCCAGCCCGTCGTCCAAACCATGCGGAATACCCCGTCCGGCCCGCGCAGAAGATGCGGATCGCGCATCAGCCGGCCGCCGACCTTCGGCTCCAGAAAAATTCCATCAATCTCCGTCCATCGATATCCGTCTTCGCTGATTGCCAGATGCAGGCCGTCGCCGTTTCCGCGAAACGACGTAAACAGATAAACGGAATCCGACGCCTGTGCCGTCATCCCGCACAAAGCCAGAATCAAAACAAACCCCGTCACTATTCGGCCGCTTCCTGCTGCGCTGCGCTGTGTCATTCTAAACTCCTCAAATGGGCGTTAACAAAATCAAAAGGTAAGACGCACGGCAAGCCGTGTTTATTTCTCATGGGCGACGAGGTCGTCGTACGTCTGGCGGCGGCGGATGACCGAGAAGGTATCGCCGTCAACCAGTACCTCGGCGGCCAGCGGACGGGCATTGTAGGTGCCGGCCATCGTGTAGCCGTAGGCCCCGGCGGTAAAGATTGCGATCAGGTCGCCGCGCTCGACCGGCGGCAGCGGGCGGCCCTTGGCAAAATAATCCGTCCCTTCGCAGATGGGGCCGACGACATCGACGGTCTCCAGCCCGTCGGCGGGATAGTCTTGGGTACGTTTTTTCGGGATGAATCCCTCGGCCACGGCAGCCGGCCAAATAAAATGAAACGCCTCGTACAGACACGGTCGAATCAGGTCGTTCATCCCGGCATCGACAATCACAAACGTCTTGCTGCCTCCTTGCTTCTTATAGAGCGTCCGCGTGAGCATAATCCCCGCGTTGGCGACAATGCTCTTGCCGGGCTCCAGGATCAGTTTAAGCCATTTATCCTTGAGCAATGGAACAATGCCCGATGCGTAATCGGCCGCCGAAGGGACGGTATCGGTCTCGTAGTCGGCCCCGTAACCGCCGCCCAAGTCCAGCGCCTCAATGCGATGCCCTTTGTCGCGGAGGCTGTCGATCAGCGGCAGAATCTTCCGCACGCCATTGACATACGGGTCAATGGTCTTGCCGCCGGAGCCGAGATGCACATGTACGGCGCACAAATCCACCGCGCCGTTGCGGCCGTATTGGGCAAAGACCCGCTGTGCCCGCTCAATATCGACGCCGAACTTGGTCTCCTTGACGCCCGTGGTGATGTGCTTGTGCGTCTGGTAGGCGACATCGGGATTGACGCGAAGGGCGGCCTTGGTCTTCTTGCCGGTTTGCTTGGCCAACGCGATCAAATTCTCCAACTCGGCCTCGGATTCGATATTGAAGTAGGCTATGCCCGCTTCCAGTGCCTCGACAATCTCCTTATCCGTCTTGCCGACGCCGGCATAGACGATCTTATTCATATCCGCCCCCGCCTGACGGGCGCGAAACAGTTCGCCGCCGCTGACAATATCAAACCCGCTGCCGGCCTGCGCCAGCAGCCGCAGGATATGGATATTGCCGCAGGCCTTGACCGAATAGCAAATGACCGTGTCCAGGGCCGCGAAAGCCGTCTGATTCTTCTTAAGATGGTCCAGCATCGTCGCCTTGCTATAGATATAGACCGGCGTACCGACCGCCTCGGCGATCCGGGCCACGTCAACCCCTTCGGCAAAAAGACGACCATTTTTATATTGAAATAAATCCATAACAGTCCTTTCTTAACAGTATCAACGCATATCATGCCGCACCTCAAAGGGTGGCCACTATACCCCCCGGCCGGACAAAAATCAAATCCATCTGCAATATCAATCTATGCAAAAACGTCTATTTTATAATAACGCCTATATAACCACTTAATATCCGGCAAATAAAGAAATGACAAGACAATAAACCAAGCCGATATGAAGGACTCCCTTATGAAAACAGAGTCAAATCCCTCGTCCACCCGTCGTCACTTTCTCCGCCAAACCGCTGCCGCCGCCGCCTTTACCCTCGTCCCCCGCCATGTGCTGGGCAGCGGCCTGACCCCGCCCAGCGAAAAACTCAACATCGCCTGTGTGGGCGTCGGAGGCAAGGGCTTTTCCGACGCCGAGGCCGTCAGTTCGCACAATATCGTCGCCCTCTGCGATGTGGATGATCAGTGTGCGGCCCGCGCCTTTAACACCTTCCCCAACGCCAAACGCTACCGCGACAGGCGGGTAATGCTCGACAAAGAGCCGCAGATCGACGCGGTAATGGTCGCCACGCCCGACCACTGCCACGCCCTGATTTCGTTGGCGGCGATGAAGCTGGGCAAACACGTCTATTGCCAAAAGCCCCTCACGCACACCGTAGAGGAGGCACAATTGATGGCTGCCGCGGCCGTCGAAAAGAAGGTCGCTACGCAGATGGGCAACCAAGGCCACGCCTCGGAAGGGACAGCCCGCATCCAGGAACTGATCGCCGCCGACGCCATCGGCCCCGTCCGTCAGGTGTACGTCTGGACGGACCGGCCGATGAACGGGATGTTCGGCGAATACTGGCCGCAGGGCGTCAGCCGCCCCGGCGATACGCCGCGGGTGCCGGGGCATCTGGACTGGGATATATGGCTGGGGCCGGCGCCTGAGCGTCCGTATCACGCGGCGTACCACCCGTTCCGCTGGCGCGGCTGGTGGGATTTCGGTACCGGCGCACTGGGTGATATCGGTTGCCATGCCCTCGATTCGGTGTTCCGGGCGCTGAAGCTGGACTATCCCGAATCGGTGCAGGCCGCCTGCAGCCGGGTCAATAATGAGACCTATCCCGTAGCCTCGGTGGTCACGTACAAGTTCCCGGCTCGCGATACGATGCCGCCGGTCACGCTGACCTGGTACGACGGAGGCCTTAAACCTCCGCGCCCCGAAGAACTGGAGCCGGGCCGACAACTCGGCGACGGCGGAACCCTGTACATCGGCGACAAAGGCAAGATCCTCGACGGCCACATCTTCCCCGAATCCAGAAGACGGGATTACACCCCGCCGCCCAAAACCCTGCCGCGTTCCATCGGCCATTACGAAGAATGGCTGGCCGCCTGCAAGACCGGCTCGCCGACTGGTTCGAATTTTGTGTTTGCCGGCCGGCTGACCGAAGCGGTGATGCTGGGCAATATCGCTCTGCGCGTGGATTTGCGCGAACAGCTCTCGCGGCAGATACTGGTGTGGGATGCGGCGGCCAGGCAGTTTTCCAACTTGCCCCAGGCAAATGCGTTCCTGAAAAAGCCCTATCGCCCCGGCTGGTCGATCTATGACCTCTGAGCGGCGGCCTTGCGCCGGTCAATCAGCCAGTCGTACCATGCCTCCAGCCCCTGTCCGGTGGTCGCCGAGACTTGCAGGACGGTCGCGTCGGGGTTGACCGCGTGAATATCGGCCAGTACCCGCTCCAATCGGAACTCAATATAGTCCATCAGGTCAATCTTGTTGATCAGGATAATCTCCGCCCCGGCAAAAGTGCCGGGATATTTGGCGGGCTTGTCGTCGCCTTCGGGTATGCTGAGCAGCACCACCCGTCCCGCTTCGCCGAGGTCAAAGGCCGACGGACAGACCAGATTTCCGACATTTTCAATGAAAATCACATCTTTTTCTTTTGCCTTCATCTGCCGCAGCGCAGTGCCGACCTGTCCGGCCGACAGATGGCATGCGCCTTCGGTCTCAATCTGCACCGCCTCGGCCCCGGTCTGCCGAATCCGCTGGGCATCGTGATCGGTGCGGATATCGCCTTCAACAACCGCAATCGTCAGGCGCCCCTGCATATCCTGAATCGTCCGGGCCAGCAAGGTCGTCTTGCCGGAGCCAGGTGAGGAGATCACGTTCAGACACAAAGTGCCGTTTTTCGCGAAATAATCACGGTTATTGAGGGCACATTGGTCATTTCGACTCAATATTTTTTGGTTCAGTGATACTTTCATCGATACTCTGCCATGCTCCATAGGTTAATCTTCAGTTAATCTTTGCAATCGCCGGCACCTCTATCGGCGTATTATAACGATATTGCCATCAATGCATACAATTTTTGTAAGCCCCAAAATGCAAAAAACCGGGTTTCCCGTTTTGTCGGACCCCGGTTTTTCGGAGGAGGGTGATGGAAAGTCAAAAACGTTACGATTCAGCGGGACACTGAACCGCAACAGGCAGGCTGAGGGCCTGAAGGAGGGCTGTTATTGTTACGCGTCGAATTCTCTTCTTTGGGGCGGTGGTGCCGGCATAAAGGAGGCCATAGTCGTCGCTTCCAGCTGATTGGAAACGGCCGCCAGCTCGCGCAACACCATTGTCGGGAATATATACATCATGTTATTCATTGTTTCACCTGCTCGAAGCACACTTCCTTTGTTCGCCTCACACTGTACAAGCCTCTGGCAGGTGCGTAAACTAAGGAAAAACCTTAACTTTGACTGGGAAATATCTTAATGCACCCCCGCTTGTTCGCAAGACAATATTTTCCTTCAAAAAATATCCGTTGACAATACAATCCAATTCACTTATCTAAATCGCATCAAGGATAGACTCGTTGCTATTGTTGAGCACTGACAAACGGAAACACTGTGAAAGGTCCTGCTTATGAAGACGCGTTTCAACATCGTGATGCCGGTGTGCGGCGTCTTGGCTGTATTGTCATATCAAGGATGCTCTAGCCCGGCCGGTGGCTCTGCCGTCAATCCCACGGTCGTCAATCCCACGGTCGTCAGTCCCTCGGTTGTCAATCCCTCGGTCGTCAGTCCCACGGTCGTCAGTCCCGCGGTCGTCAGTCCCACGGTCGTCAATCCCACGGTCGTCAATCCCACGGTCGTCAATCCCACGGTCGTCAGACCCACGGCCCTGGCCGCATCCAGCATGCCGCCTTACTTTGAACCGGCGGCATCGGGTGTCAAGGCACCGGGGCCTGACGGCTTTCTCCAGCGATGGCTGCTGCTTGAGCCGATTCCCCAATCCATCCGCTCCAACGCCGTATTTACCGAAAGTTACATTCGGAACGCCATCGGTACGGAGTACTTCCCCAATCAGTTCACCGTGGTTCCGCGCGACGGCGACAAGGTCAAGATCGGCGATGAGGAATCGGTATGGCATGCGCTGGACTCGAACGGCTTTAACGTCAAGCTTTTCCGTTTCGCCGAAGCGATGAACAAGCCGACCTACAGCATTCTCTTCTGGGTCGTCACTATTGTGGACAGTCCGCGGGAAATACACGATGTGAGGATGGCCGTCGGCTCCAATTCGGCGTCCATGTGGTGGCTCAACGGCCAGGAAGCGGTTAGCCTCTTCGGCGATCGGCGAATGGTGATGGATGACTGTGTGTCCAAGCGTCTCACGATCAAGAAAGGCCGAAACATAATCCGCGGCGCCGTCATCAACGGCCCCGGGTTGAGCGATTTCTGCCTTCGCTTTATTGACGAGGCGGGTGAGCCGATCAAGGATATCACCCTGAACCTTGACACTATCTGACCTTGAATTTTCGTTCGGTCCCGGCCGTCGGTTTTTTCAGGGGCGGGATCGACTTGACGTTAAATCCTGTTCTTTGCCTTAAACCTGTTTATTCATGGAGGTTCTATGAAAACCCGTGTTCTGACAGTGGCGCTGTTCGGCCTGCTTACCGTTGGGCTGTATTGTCCGGCATTACCTCTGGACGGCGAACCCTACATCCACGATCCTTCAACGATCATGGAATGTGACGGCAAATATTATACGTTCGGCACCGGCGGCGGCGGTCTGATCTCCGAAGACGGCTGGACCTGGCGCGGCGGCGCCGAGCGTCGCGGCGGCGGCCTTGCCCCTGACGCCGTTAAGATCGGCGATCGCTATTTAATCAGCTATACCTCAAGAGGCGGGGGGCTGGCGGGCGGACATGCCGGCGCGATCAATACGATGTGGGCCAACACGTTCGATCCTCAATCGCCCGACTTCGGCTTTAATGACGACAGCGTTGTGATTACAACGGACGGCATTGAGGACTGCGACGCCATCGATCCGGGCTTTTTCCTGGATCCCACCAATGGCCGGCTGTACTTGGTTTACGGTACGTTCTTCGGTTTCATCCGGCAGATCGAACTGGATCCCAAGACGGGCAAGCGCATCAACGACGATGATCCCATTGATATCGCCATTGACTGTGAAGCCACCGTTATGATCTATAACGACGGCTGGTACTATCTCCTTGGGACTCACGGCACGTGCTGCTCCAGCGCCAATTCCACCTATAATATCCGCGTAGGCCGCTCGCGGAATGTGTCGGGTCCCTTCGTGGATCACATGGGCGTCGATATGCTGCGGGGCGGCGGCAAACTCGTTATTGCTGCCAACGGTCGAAACGTCGGCCCCGGCCATTTCGGCCTGATCGACCAAGGCGAAGATGTCCAGAAATTCTCCTTCCATTACGAAGCCGATCTGGGCCGCGGGGGCCGCAGCGTGCTGGCCATTCGCTCACTGCTCTGGCAGGACGGCTGGCCTATCGCCGGCGAAGACTTCGGGGGCGGCACCTTTACCATTGAGTCCGTGCGCAGCGGCTTTACGCTGGAGTTGGGCGTGGAGGCCGTTTCGCTGTCCACCACCCGTCCCCGGCGCGGCGAGACCGGCCCAATCGCGGCGATTCCGGATCAGGATGTCGCGGTGGTCTCACAAAATTGGCCGGCCGGCGACATTGAGATTCGTATCGCCGACTATATGCTCCAAGCCCATCAGAAGTGGACGATCACGCCCGTCGCCGGTGTCGGGGGCTATATGGGATCGCCCTATTTCAAGATCACGGTTGCCGGAACGGATCGCGCGTTGGCCGCAACCAAGGACATCGATGTGATCGCGGTTCCCGCCTTTACCGGCGCTTCCGAGCAGTTATGGCAAATTGACCAGTTAATCGACGGCACGTACCGGATTATGCCCAAGAGCTTGGCCAAAGAAGGCTATGCCCTGACCGCGGTGGGTCGCAGTACGCCCTCACTGACCAAGTTCAGCGCCAAGAACCTCGCGGCTCGCTGGAAATTGATCGCGCCGTAAAGGAGATAATCCCTCTCTGGCGAATTGACGGTTTGGTGTGAAACGTAATATCCCCACCGCGCCGCTGGGCGTTTTATTGCGACACGGCCAGACGCGCGTTGCGCTGCAGACGCTGAAGGCCGAGGCGTTGGAGGGGCGAGCCGCTGCAAACGGCGTCAAAGTCGGTCTGCGTCCAATTCAAGACCGCTTCGGGATGGAGATTGAGACGTTCACTGTGAAACCGCAAGTCGGCATTGGCGCGGGGTGGGGCGTTTTTTTCGTAGGGGCAGGCCGTGATGCAGGCGTCGCAGCCGAACAAGCGGCCGCCGACAGTGGAGGCTATTTTCTCATCGATCGCTTCCGGCTCTTCTATCGTCAGATAACTTAAGCACTTACGAGCATCAAACGACCCGTCGCGGCCGAGTGCCCCCGTCGGGCAGGCGGCGATACACTTGTTGCAGCCGGCGCAAAAGTCATCATTGGATAAAGGCGTATCCGGCTTCAGCGGCAGCGTCGTGAGCAATTCGCCAAGCCAAAGTTGGACGCCCAGGTCGGGATTGATCAAGCAATGGTTGCGCCCAATGAATCCCAGCCCGGCTCGTTGCGCCAGTGCTCGCTCGGCCAGTGGAATGGCATCGACGCAGGCCTTGAATTTCAAGTGTTGGTCGGGGCAGAGGGACTGAATATAGGCGGCCAGTGCAAAAAGCCGGGACTTGATGAAATCATGATAATCGTCGTAGAGGGCGTAGCGACTGATTGACAGCGCGGCCGTGTTTGACAGTTCGTCCTTTCGCGGGCGATAGTTAAGCGCTATGCAGATAACGCTTTGTGCGCTTTCGAGCAACTTGGCGGGAGCGAAGCGTTTATCATTGTTGCGATGCAGCCAGCCCATCCGGGCCGCACACCCTTTGGCAAGCCATTGCGTATGATAAGCCGCGTACAGGGGTTCCAGTGGTGCGGCCGTCGTAATCCCGACCCGATCAAACCCTAATTCTGCGCCCTTTGTTCGAATTTGTGTCTCAAGGCTCATTCCCTTAGTCTATCCGCTCCGGGAAAAAGAAAAAAGGGTTTTTGGATACCGACTCAAGACTCCAGAGAAATCTCCTCGTGTTTCGGCTCATTTTCCACCCGCATCACGACTTCCTCAAACGAGACACAGGAGTCGGCGACCAGCTTGATTTGATCGTCTTTGCCGACCAGAAGCACCCGGAAACGTCCCGTCGGGATGTGGTAGTGCCGACGCAACCCGTTGCAACCGTCCGCCGGCAGGTGGTCGGAGCCGATGTGTCCCTGTCGGTCTTCAAACACCTGAGCAATCACCACGTCGTGGCCGAGCAGCAAATTTTGACGCTCCTGGATTTGTTCCATCTGCAACTGATAAAGATGATCGTTGGGCGAAGGTGAAAAAACATACAACAAGGAGCATTCAGGGGTTAGAGCATTCGAATTGGCGACATTCGATCTCATTTTTACTACCTCCGAATAGTGGTTGGCGGTTCCATCCTGACGTTTCTCACTTATACACCGAATACCCTTCGTTGTCAAGAAAAAAAGGGATTTATCGGACAATTTGTTTGTGAGACTATTCTTTCGGCACGACATTTTGGCTTTGTTTGGGTTCAAATAGTCAAAACTCAATAAAAAGCCCACACCAGTATCACCCCCAGTCCGGATATGGTATCGTTGTCGTCCAGTGTTAAATTGACCTAAAAACAGTATTTAAGGGGTAATTATGCCAGAATTCTGTGTTTCCATAGCAGTATGAAGCATCTTTATGCCGAACTGGGAGGCTGGTCAAAACCTGAAACACTCCATGAATACTACAGTGATGCCAACAGGGACAAGGCAAGGCAGGTGATGGATGCGTTGATGGGGGAGTGAGCTTAGAGCCGTGGGTCTACGGGTTCGCTCTCAAGAGCCAATACACCAAATACACATTCATGAACTTTTCTGAGAGGTTCATACCGAACAAACCGCTCCAATGCCTCAATTCCAAGTGCCAATTCGCGTATTGCCAGCGAACGCTTAGTATTAAGCCCTCGCTTTCTCAGCCGTTTTAGATTGTTTTCAATTGTGTATTCGGGACCGTAAATGATACGCAAGTATTCCCTTCCCCGACATTTTAAGGCAGGCTGGACGATCCCATGCTTGCTTTTTGTGATATATACGTAGGGCTTAATAACTATCCCCTCTCCCCCTTTTTGGGTCAGGTCTTCCCACCACTCTGTTCCCTCGGCAACACTGCCTTCGTCGGTCACATCAATAATTTTATGCGGTGTTGCCAACAAGATATCCGTATCTTGAGTGCAGATTTTGGCGATAATATCCATATGCCACTTGTGATTCATATCCTCATACACCTTACCTTCAGTGGCTAATAAATGGAAAGGAGCGATCTTCAAATCCTCTATGGAATTAACCTTCCAGCAATATTCCCGATAAGCATCGATATACTTTGCTACGAGGTCTTTTCGAAGTCGGTATTTTTCCGTCAAGTTCTGGATATCGATACTTTTCGTAGATTGACTTTGTGATGCAGGAACAGGAATGACAAGTCCATCTCTCTTGGCAGTTTGTTCCAGCAACGGAATGGTCTCAGACAGCGATGCGGTCGCCGCTGTTCCTACCGCGGCATACTGCGACTTTAGGAGTTCCTGAGATTTTGCAGACCATGGCATAAGTTCGCAGTCAAAGCAAGCCCAATTTGTATCGAATTCATCCCAGAAATGTGTTTTGGTCATTGCTTCACGAAATCGTGAGAGAAATTCCTGCTCAAGTGCGGGCTCGTCGAAAAAGCGTCTTCCTGTCCGTGTGTAGACAATGCCAATAGATTCTTCCATGATTCCAAAACGTTTTCGGGAGACCTCCTCATCCTTGCAGATAACAACAACAGCTCTTGATCCCATGTGTTTTTGTTCGCAGACTACTTTCGGAGTACCGTGTGATCGATAATAAGCAAAAGCTTCCGTTGGATACTCCAGATAGCCTTCTTTTTCACTTGTCTCTGACGGAGACATTGTAGGCGGCAGATAAATCATCCATTTTGGATTGACTGCAAACCGACTCATAACCTCTAAAGCAGCCGTTGCATTCTCCTCACGGATTACGATGTTAGGACGCAATCTTGTCGAAATGAATCTCTTGCCCAGAACATCATCAGCATCCAGAATGTCGTCTTGGATTTGTTGAATCGTAAGCCGATCACCAGAATTCTTTTTAAAGGGTCTGACAGGTTCGCAGTATGTAAGTTTTGCGGGAACAGATACCAACTCGCTTTCCGGGTATCGAAGGGCTGTTAATTTCCCTCCAAAGACACAGCCCGTATCAACATTAATGGTATTGTTCAGCCATTCAGGTTCAGGAACAGGCGTATGTCCGTAGACCACCTGTCGAACTCCTCTGTATTCCGCTGCCCAATTAATACGTTCCGGTAATCCGAATTCATCCGTCTCCCCGGTCGTTTCTCCATAGAGGCAGAATTCCCTGACTTTACCTGAGCCTCTGCCCTGCATTTCCTCCTTTAAACCGGCATGAGCGACCACTAATTTACCGCCATCAAGGAGATAATGACTGACAAGGTTATCAAGAAATATTATTGCTTCTTTCTGAAAAACACTCCTTTGCTCATCGGGAAGGGCTTCCATTTCTGCAATCGTTTCTGCCAGACCATGTTTGAGCTGGACATCTTTTCCTTGCAGTTTTCGCATGAATTTAATGTCATGATTGCCGGGAACGCACAAGGCATTATCGGTTTTTACCATGTTGTAGACCAATTTGAATGAGCTCAAAATCCTGGGACCACGATCTACAATATCCCCAACAAAGACTGCTTTTCTCCCTTCAGGATGGCGATAATAGTGTCCATCCATCGCATTGTCGGGATTTTCAAGATTGACTTGTTCATAGCCGAGCTTTTCAAGAAGTTCGACCAACTCGTCATAGCACCCATGAACATCTCCAATAATATCGAAGGGACCATGTTCGTCGGATTTGTCATTCCAGAGAGGCTCCCTGACGACTTGTGAAACTGAATCTACATCTTCTACGGAATTAAAGACAAAGACGTGTCTAAAACCTTCCCGTCTTAAGCCCCTCAGGGAACGTCTCAACTGCATTCGATGCTGACGTATCACGTGGGGACCGAAATCCCGGTCTGGTCGTTCCTTATTTCTATTCTGACAGACGGCTTCAGGAAGGTCAAAAACAATCGCTACCGGCAGGCAGTGATAATCACGAGCCAGTCGAACCAACGGTTTTCGGGCTTCCGGTTGAACATTTGTTGCGTCGATTACAGTGAGTTTTCCGGCCGCCAATCGTTTGGCGGCAATATAATGTAACACATCAAATGCATCATTTGTCGCCTTTTGGTTATTTTCATTATCCGAGACCAATGCCCTGCAATAATCCGATGAAAGCACTTCAGTTGAAAGAAAATGCTGTCGGGCAAAAGATGATTTTCCGGAGCCTGAAGCGCCAATCATCACAACCAAAGCTAATTTGGGTATTCTGATTTCCATATTCTATTCTAAAGCGGTAAACACTCCCATTTGCGTTGGGCAGCCTACCCGTTCCTGTTCAGGACCAATTGACATGAAACGTACCTGATAGTCATATTTCTGTGTTATTGTTTCGCACCAATTCTGAAATTCTTCACGTGTCCACTCAAAACGATGGTCTCCATGCCTTAGTTTATCCGCCTCAAGGGTCTCCCAGACCACATTATATTCCTTGTTGGGAGTGGTGATGATTACCGTTTTCGGCTTCGCGAATTCAAAAACAACCCGCTCAAAGGCAACGAGCCGGGGCGGATCCATGTGTTCGATTACCTCTATGACAGTCGCCGCATCAAAGCCCTCAAAACGCTTGTCACGATACATCAATGAACCGTGTATCAGTTCGATACGTTTACGCTGTGTCGCTGGAAGATTATCTAAATGGAGTTTTTGACGGGCTATTTCCAGTGACCGAATCGAAACATCCATTCCCAGAATCTGCTCAAATTGTTTCTCTTTTAAGAGCAGCTTGAGAAGTTGACCTTCACCGCAACCGAGATCGATTACTTTTTTGACATCTGTTTCTTTCAAGACAGAAATCACGGTCTTCAACCGCTCTTCGTTGAGGCTGATTTTCCGTTCAGCTTCCTCTTCGGTCGATGCATTTTCTTCATCTATCTCAGATATTTCTTCCTCAACCAAACGAGCCAAGGCTTCTCTGGCAAGACTGGATCGGAATTTCAGATAACGCTTAGCGATAAGCTCTTTTTCCGGATGATGTGCAAGCCATCCCTGTCCCCTTTGTAGGAGCTTTTCGACTTCATCGCGACCGATGTAGTAATGTTTATGATTATCCAAAACAGGAATTAAAACATATAGATGTGACAGCACTACTGTCCGGTTATAAGTTGAATAATAACAATTGGTTATCATAATCGCTCTTTTGTGTTTTGTCGAACTCTTGTGAAAACGCTTCCGAAATGGGTGTTTTCTCGAAAATCGACACACTGGCA